>JBEKIM010000017.1:0-35584 GCA_050011755.1 Bryobacteraceae bacterium
GACAGCCAGACTAAAAACAACTGGCTGAAGGTGAGAACCATCGGGGTAAAATCGAACCGGTCGGGTATCGGGACTCGTATCTATTGCAGACCCGAAGGCGGACGCCGGCTGATGGACGAAGTGCGCAGCGGCGGCGGCTATATTTCGCAAAACGATCTGCGTGTGCATTTCGGCCTGGGCGTCGCGCCGCAAGCCGACCTGGAGATCCACTGGCCCAGCGGGCAGGTGGACCGGATCGGCGGCGTCAAGTGCAATCAGGCCGTGACCGTGAAGGAAGGCGAGGCCGTCGCCCGGACCTTTCCGGCGAAGTAGCGCGGGCAAAGCACGATCAGAAATTGCTGGACGAGCGGGAGATGCGCTCCGCTGCCCGCATGACGCGTAACGTGTTGCCGCCCAGGATCTTCAGGATGTCTTCGTCGGAATAGCCACGCTCCATCAATCCGCGCACCAGGTTAGGGATCTTCGAGATGTCTTCCATGCCTTCGGGAAACTGATCGTCGGCGCCGTCGAAATCCGACCCCAGGCCGACGTGATCCACGCCCGCCACCTTCACGGCGTGATCGAAATGGTCGAGCAGGCGGCTGAGCGGCACGCGTCCCAGCCTGGCGATCCGCTGGGCATTCAGGGCGCGCACCGCGGGGCCCACGGCACTGCGGTCGCCGAACTTCGGGGCGCGGCCTTCGATCTGGTCCTGTTGCGCCTCCGCGTCCTTCATGGCACCCATGCTATTCGTGAAGCCGCGGTCCAGGAAGCCCTCGAAGAAATTAATGTGCACCACGCCGCCGTTCTTCGCCAGCGCGCGCAGCATGTCGTCGGTCATATTGCGCGGCACATCGGCCAGGGCGCGGCTGGAGGAATGCGACGCAATCACCGGCGCGGCGGATGTCTCCAAGGCGTCGTAAAACGTTTTATCCGAAACGTGCGAAATGTCCACCAGCATGCCCAGCCGGTTCATTTCGTGAACTACCTGGCGTCCGAAATCGGTGAGTCCGTTGTGCGCGGGGGGCTGGCTGGAAGTGTCGGCCCACGGCGTATTCCCGGTATGGGTGAGAGTCAGATAGCGGACACCTAAATCGTAGTAAATGCGCAGTATCGCCAGATCGGAATCGATCATGTGGCCGCCTTCGACGCCCATCAGGATGGCGATCTGCCCACGCTTCTTTGCCGCCAGCACCCGATCGGCGGTGGTGGCCAGCGCCAGTTCAGTGGGATGCCGCGCCACGACGCGTTTCACGGCGTCGATCTGATCGAGCGCGCGGCGGATGGATTCGGTGGGTGTGTATTTTACGGCGTCGGTCCAGATGGAAAGAAATACGCCTGCGACGTGGCCTTGCCGCATGCGCGGCACGTCCACCTGGCCGTAGTCGTGACGTTGGGCTAAGTCGTAGCCCTCGTCGAGAATCATCTGGGTGGTGTCGTCGTGCAGATCGAGCACCACAGCGCGCTCCAGCAGGCGATCCACGCGTTGCGGATCGACTTTGGTCTGCGCCAAGGCGGAGCCAATTACAAACACCAGCGCGCCCAACCGGCCGGCGCAGCTCACTTAAGCCTCTCTCTTTCGGAGCACCGCGCCGACCACGTCTTTGCCGCGCTCGTAGGCGGCCTGGTAGGCGTCCTTTCGTTGCGCGCGCGTATAGCCATAGCCGACGCCGTGGAAATGTTCGAGCCCCTTGCCCAGAACGTAGGTGGCCGCAAAAGCGATTGCGCCTTTGGGGATCAGGCCGCCGCCCAGTGGGATAAATCCAACCAGTTCACGCGCCAAAGCCCGCCAGCCGAAGGCTCCCGCGGCGATCGAGACCAGCTCGGCCAGTTGCTTCTCGTATCCCACCTGCCGATCGCTGGCCGCGGCAACCAGAAACGCCATGCGCACCTGATTCATGGTGATAAAAGCCGTATCCGAAGCGAACTCCCCGACGGCCCACGGCAACTCCAGGACGGAGGGCACCACGTTAGGCAGTGCGCTGGCTACCGCGAAGATGGCATTCTCGCGCGCGGTGGAGGTAATGATGCGGTCCACTACCGGCTTGCGGAACGGATAGAAACTGCGCGCCAGAGTCAGCCCCAGGTCGTCGCGCGCCTTCACAATCTCTTCCACCGTGCGCCCCGGGTCGTCGCGGAAGAAAGTGAACGCCGTGGTGGGACAGGGCAAGCCCTGCTCGTAGAGCACCAGGTCGTACTTCTTCGGAATGCCTGCATCGCAGGCCCGATACACCGACTGCATCACCTCTGTGCGCTTGTCGTGGGACACTGCCGGCGGCATCAGGAAATCTTCCATGTCGGCGTAGGCCGCGCTGCCCTGCGCGACCAAGCCCACCACCAGCGGACGTTCCGCGCGCAGGCGGACTTCATTCGGACTGAGTAATGAAAGCGCGGATTTGGCTTGCTTGAGATATCGGAGCATGATAAAGATCCAGATTGCCGCTTACTTATGTGTGCGGCCTGTTACATCCGTTCGCGAATCGGTGCAGGGGCGCTCGGCTCCGCTCAAGCGGAACATCACTTGCAACCCCCTACGCCATTCTACTCCGACACCTATGCGCTGCACATCGATAGCTGGTGCGAAAAAGCTCAGAATGGTTTCGGTGGCGGGATGAAACTCGAGTGCGGGCGATACCAGGAACAGCCGCGGCGGCTCCAGGCGCAGGGCTATTCCGGGGAAATATCCATTGGGCGTGAACTCATCGCGATCCAGGTGCCACTTGACGCGCAGCCAATAATCCAGCGCCTGCATGGGAAGTTGCAGGTCGGCCGCGGCCTTTAACTCCAGCACCGCCAGGCGCCCGGACCTTTCAACGGCCAGCAGGTCCAGCACTCCGCGGTCGCCGCCCGCGAATGCCGGAACCTGGTCGTAGACGGGTGCGGATTGGAGCGGCGCGTACACCGTTTCGATGTGCGCGCGGACCTGCGATTCCAGCCACGCTTCGGGATTGCGCCGGTAAAGCGGATGTTCGCGGTCTTCCGCCGCCGGGGATCGCCGCTGGGCCAGATCGCGCGCCAGGCGCACCATCTCCGGCAGGTCGCGGGCGCGCGCGCTGGTCCGCTGGGCGAGCCCGAAGAGCGCTCCGCCTTCCGACACCTGCGCGAATTCCATACCGCGCACGCGCAGGCTGAGGCCGCCATCGTGACGCGGCACGCGCTCCACTTCCGGCGAATCGAGCGGGGGCTCGAAGGCGCCCAGGGGCGCGGGCTGGCGGCAGACCTCCACGCGCGTATCTACGTTGCCGAAGTCGCGGGGATCGACGCGCGCGGCGAAATCGTGCTCGTCGTAGGCGAACAACTCATAGCGCGCGGCTTCTTCGCTTAGCCACGGAAGGCGCAGAGCGGTGGGGCGCTCCTGGCCGCGCGGGACGTAAAGCGCGAGCCCCTGGACCGCCAGGCGTTTCTCGCGGCGGCGCAGATGATCCAGCCAGATCAGCCCGAAGGTGAGCAGACCGGCGGGATCGCTCTCCGGCGGCGCTCCGATGGCCGCCCATCCGATTTGCCCGCGCCGAAGAAACGCGCGCGCATAGCTCGGCGAGAGACTCGCTTCCAGATTCGCTTCGGCGGAGATTTCGGCTAAAGCCCAATCCGCGAACTGGCGCGCGAGGAATTGGCGGAACCGTTCGCGGAAAACGAGGCGTTCGCTGCGGCGTTCGAACTCCTGGCTGGAGGGTCTGGCCAGATCGACCAGGAAGAGGCGGCCCTCCTTGCGGGCGAATTGCTCGACCACAAGCTCCAGCCGCCCGCGGGCCTCGTGGGCCACGCCGGTGACGCGGCGCACCAGGTTGCGCGTGTGGTCCCAGGCCTGCAAGGTAAGGCGGGAACTCCGCATCTGGAGCGTGAAGTTGTCCGCTGCCAAGGGAAGAAGCGGTTCGCCGGGTTCGAGCAGCGCGGGGCGGCCGGACGACTGGATGAAGCGTTCGATCGCGGCTTGGACGTCGGTCACTAGGAATTGTGGTTTTCGAGCGGCGTATTTCTCACACCAGGTCTGGGCCGAAAAATCGACCTCCGAAGGCTGCCCGCCTTGAATTCACGGGCGCCTTGCGCTACCTTGTGTTATCTATAGGAACAGGCTGAGGTAAATCAACCCTGATATCCTATTTGGGGTAGTCCATCCTCTGGGCTGTTCCCCTTTTCCAGGAGGCTTTTTTCGTGCGAACCGTACTTTCGACTAAGTTGCGCGCAGTCCGCGCGCTACTCCCATTGCTGTGGATGGCCCTTTTGGCTCTACCTCTGATGGCGCAAGGGGAGGGCGGCGAAGCCAACCTGCACTTGCCCGATCTGAGTAGCGCCCGTTTTCTGGGGGATCGCATCGGCGGTCACACCCTGTTGATGTTTGGCCTGATATTTTGTGTACTCGGCATGATTTTCGGCCTGATCATCTACACCCGGCTGAAGAACATGGAGGTCCACAAATCCATGCTGGAGGTCTCGGAACTGATCTACGAGACCTGCAAAACCTATTTGATCACGCAAGGCAAATTCCTGATTCTGCTGGAATGCTTCATCGGCGTCATCATCGTTTTCTATTTCGGCTTCCTGCAAGGCAGGCCGGCCTATGAAGTGGCCGTCATCCTCCTTTTCAGCGTGATCGGCATCGGGGGCAGTTATTCCGTGGCGGCGTTCGGCATGCGCGTGAACACCTTCGCCAACTCCCGTGCGGCCTTCGCCAGCCTGCGCGGCAAAGCCTTCCCCTGCTATGACATACCCTTGCAGGCCGGCATGAGCATCGGCATGCTGCTGATCTCGGTCGAACTGATCATGATGCTGATCATCCTGCTGTTCATTCCGGGCGGCCTGGCGGGCGCGTGCTTCATCGGCTTCGCCATCGGCGAGTCGCTGGGCGCGGCGGCGCTGCGCGTGGCGGGAGGTATTTTCACCAAGATCGCCGATATCGGCGCGGATCTGATGAAGATCGTTTTCAAGATCAAGGAAGACGACGTGCGCAACCCCGGCGTGATTGCTGATTGCACCGGCGATAACGCGGGCGATTCCGTAGGCCCCTCGGCCGACGGCTTCGAGACCTACGGCGTGACCGGCGTGGCCCTCATCACCTTTATCCTGCTGGCCGTGAAGCAGCCCGAAATGCAGGTGCGGCTGCTGGTCTGGATCTTCGTTATGCGCGTCATGATGATCATCTCTTCGGCGGTCAGTTACTTCATCAACGGGGTCGTCGCCAAGTCCAAATACGGCGACCTGAAAAAGTTCAACTTCGAAGCGCCTCTCACTACGCTGGTGTGGATGACTTCGCTCATCTCGGTGGGCCTGACTTACCTGGTCAGCTACTTCATCATTCCCGATCTGGGCGGCGACACCAGTTTGTGGTGGAAGCTCTCCACCGTGATCACCTGCGGCACTTTGGCCGGCGCGATCATCCCGGAAGGCGTGAAGGTATTTACTTCCACGTCGTCGCGGCACGTTCGTGAGATTGTCACTTCCGCGCGGGAAGGAGGCGCCTCCCTATGCATTTTGTCCGGCTTTGTGGCGGGCAACTTCAGCGCTTATTGGCTGGGCTTTTCTATCCTCGGCCTGATGAGCATCGCATACGGTGTGAGCACTTTGGGACTGGCCAGCCTGATGGTGGCCCCGGCCGTATTTGCCTTCGGCCTGGTGGCCTTCGGCTTCCTCGGCATGGGACCGGTGACCATCGCAGTGGATAGCTACGGACCCGTCACGGATAACGCGCAGTCGGTGTTCGAGCTTTCCACCATCGAAACGCTGCCGGGCATCGAAGCCGAGATCCAGCGCGATTTCGGATTTAAGCCGGACTTCGAAATGGGCAAGGAAAACCTGGAAGAGAACGACGGCGCGGGCAATACCTTCAAGGCGACCTCCAAGCCGGTGCTGATCGGCACCGCGGTGGTTGGCGCCACCACTATGATCTTCTCGATCATTGTGGCGCTCACCAATGGACTGACCACCAACATCGCCAATCTGTCGATCCTGTACCCGCCCTTCTTGCTGGGCCTGATCGCGGGCGGCGCGGTGATCTATTGGTTTACGGGCGCATCCACGCAGGCCGTTTCGACGGGCGCATATCGCGCGGTCGAATTCATCAAGTCGCATATCAAGCTGGAGAGCGCCGAGAAGGCTTCCGTTGCCGATTCGAAGAAAGTGGTGGCCATCTGCACGCAATACGCGCAGAAGGGCATGTTGAACATCTTCATCGCGGTGTTCTTCGCGACGCTGGCGTTTGCGTTCTTCGAACCGTTCTACTTCATCGGCTACCTGATCTCGATCGCCATATTCGGCTTGTTCCAGGCGATCTTTATGGCCAATGCCGGCGGCGCGTGGGACAACGCCAAAAAGGTGGTGGAGACCGAACTGAAGATGAAGGGTACGGAGTTGCATGCCGCTACGGTGGTGGGCGATACGGTCGGCGATCCCTTCAAGGACACCAGTTCGGTGGCGCTGAATCCGATCATCAAATTCACTACCCTGTTCGGACTGCTGGCCGTGGAACTGGCGGTATCGCTCAACAACAAGCAGGGCAATACGCTCTCGACGGTACTCGGGATCGTATTCTTCCTGATTTCGGTGACGTTCGTGTACCGCAGCTTCTACGGTATGCGCATCGAGTCGAAGTAGTGGCGCACGCTTCAGCGTGCCGGCGGGACTTTTAAGTCCCGCTTGGCGGGTCTGGAGACCCGCTCTGGAGTTTGGACTTATCTCGCGATGACTGGCCGCTTGCCCGTGGGGCACGCTTAAGCCGGCTGCGGGCAGGATTGCCTGGCAGGATTGCCCGCCCTACAAAACCGAAAAGCCGGATCGTTATTCATGACAACGCTGCTTGGCAAGAGCGGGACTTAAAAGTCCCGCCGGCACGCTGAAGCGTGCGCCACGGGCTGCGGGCAGTCATCATGAGAAAGTCCAAACTCCAGCAGGCGTAGACGCCTGCCCCACTCTTACGACAGCAAAAGCTCCAGATCCTCGCGCTTTAGATCGCGGATCAGGCTATTGTCTTCGCTGATAATCGCGTTCGCCAGATCGCGCTTCGTGCTTTGCAGTTGCAGAATCTTCTCCTCCACCGTATCGCGCGCGATCAGGCGATAGGCGAAGACCTGGTGCGTCTGGCCGATGCGGTGCGCACGGTCGACTGCCTGCGCTTCGACCGCCGGATTCCACCAGGGATCCAGCAGGAAAACATATTCCGCGGCGGTCAGATTCAAGCCCAGCCCTCCAGCCTTCAGGCTGATCAGAAACAAGCTGCATTCCGGGTCGGTCTGGAAGCGCTCCACGCGCTGCTGGCGGTCGCGCGTCTGGCCGTCCAGGTATTCGTATACGATCTTCGACTCTTCCAGCCGGTCCTGCACCAGCGAAAGCAGGCTGGTGAATTGGGAGAAGACCAGCGCCTTGTGGCCTTCCGCCTGGATTTCTTCCAGCCGGCCGATCAGCACGTCGAGCTTGGCGCTGGAGTCCTGCCGGCGCTTGGGATCGATCAACGCCGGATGGCAGGCTGCCTGCCGCAACCGCAGCAGCGCTTCGAGCACCTGGATCTTGGATTTCGCCAGCCCTTGCGCGGCCACGGTCTGCAGCAGCGCGCGGCGGTAGTGCAGGCGCAGCTCGTTGTAGAGCTTGCGCTGGGCGGTCTCCAATTCGCAGAAAATGGTCTGCTCGGATTTCGGCGGCAACTCTCGCGCTACCTGCTCCTTGGTGCGCCGCAGAATGAACGGGCGCAGCGCGTGGGCCAGCAAGCGGCGAGTCTCCTCGCTGGGATTGCGCCCCGCGCCTCCGGCCAGTTTGAAAACGCTGGCGGCGCCCAGCATGCCGGGATTGAGAAACTCGAAGATGCTCCACAGCTCGCCCAGATGGTTCTCCACCGGGGTGCCGCTAAGCGCCAGGCGGTTGCGTCCGTTCAGCAGGCGCGCGGCCTTGGCCGACTCGGTACCGGGATTCTTGATGGCCTGCGCTTCGTCGAGAACGATGTAATCGAATTCGATGTCCTTGAATTCCGCGGCGTCGCGGCGCAGCGTGCCGTAGGTGGTCAGCACCAGGTCGTAATTGGAGAAGCTGTGGATGTCGCGCCCCAGCCCGGTATGATCGAGCACGCGCAAGCGCGGCGTAAAGCGGGCCGCCTCCTGCTTCCAGTTGAAGACCAGCGATTTGGGAACCACCACGAGCGACGGACCGGGAGCATCCGGCAGCGTACGGCGCGCCTCCAGGAGTGCGAGCACTTGCGCGGTCTTACCCACGCCCATGTCGTCCGCCAGGCATCCGCCGAAGCTGAAGCGGCGCAAAAAATCCATCCAGCCAACGCCGTCGCGCTGGTAGTCGCGCAATTGTCCTACAAAACCCTCGGGCTGGCTGCCCGAACGGATGCCCGCGAAGTTTCGCAGTTCATCGCGCACCCGGGCGAAGGTGGCATCGCAACTGACTTCGGGCTGCGTGGCCAGCAGCGCATCGAGCAGCCCCGCCTGGTTCCGTCGAAAGCGTAGATGATCGGCCTCGGCGGTCCCCAAATTGGCGATGGGGCCGAAGCGGCTGAGCCACTCTTCCGGCAGGAGGCCATAGGTGCCATCGTCCAGCCGCACCATATTCTCTCCGCGGCGCAGCGCGGCCAGCAGCGCGGGCAGTTTCGCGGAGGCTCCTTCATATTGCACTTCGCCGTGCAGCTCGAACCAATCGACTCCGGACGAAACGCCCACCTTCATGGCGCCGGGGCGCCGGAAAATCTTGCCTTCGGCTTCCACGTGCCAGCCGGCGGAGAGGCAGGCGTGCGCCACGGCAGGCAGTTTTTTGGGCGCCAGGCGCAGTGCGGAAGGCGCCTGCCCGTAAGGCGCGGTAAACTCCTCCACGCCAAGCTGATGGACAAACGCCTTTGCCGCCGCCTCGGCCTGCCGGTCGCGCACCACAAAGCGGCGTGTGGCGGAATCGAAGATGCCGTGGCTCGACTGCGTCGCGGGCACCCGCCGGCCATCGTAATCGAACGAAAGATCGGCGCGCAGATGCTGCTGCTCCCAGGCGTAGCCCTTTTCCGAGCGGATGGTCAGGCAAGGCCGCGGCACGGGCTGCACTTCCTCGTAGCGCAACTCATCGGGAACTTCGATGCGCGCGGCCAGTGGATGTTCGAGCAGCGCGGCCAGCATCTCCCCGGCATCGCCTTCCGGCGCATCGATATGACGCAGCCTGCGCAGCGCCGAGATCCATTCGGAAGGCGCGCCTTCTTCGAGCAGCGAGATGCGCTCCCGCGTGAACACCAGGCCCTCGGCGATCAGGAGGGGCGCCACCAGGTCCATCTCTTCGCCGGCGCGCCGCAAGTACCCGGCCAGCGCCCACTTGCCGCCGTCCACATGCTCCAGGCGGAGCACCAGCCGCCAGGTCTCGCCCTCGTCCCAAGCGAGCGGAAACCATTCCTCGGAGACATTCAGCTCCAGCAGGCAGCGGCCGGTGCGCGCGATCTCCGGCATCACCGTGGAGGCGAACGGATGGCGCAGACGGAATCCCGACGAGATGGATTCGTACGAGCTGTAGGCCATCCAGTCCGAATTCAGCGCGCTTCCCGAAAGCAGCCCGAGAATGTGGCGATCGGCCGGGTTGGGCAGCGCGGATAAAGCCGCGCGGCTGATGGATGGGACCGCCGGCTTTTTCCATCCGCCTTTCAGCTTGGGCTCGCGCGTTTTCAGATCGAGGATCAGGGATCCGCGCGCGATACTGTCGGCCACATCCACGATGTAGAGCAGTTCGCGCTGCGCGGGCCAGGCGGTGTGCGCCAGCGATCCGGCCGGCACGATCTCGTTCAGGCGCTTCCGCCAGCCCGGCGTCGGCGCCTCGGGCTCCAGCTTGAAAAATGGCACAACTGGGGCCAGCGGGCGGTAGAGCGGTTCCACGTCTTCGTCGTCCTGATCGTCCGCGGGCAACTCGTCAAATGAAATGTCCCGGGGGTTGAGGCGGGTGATGGCGGTGAAATAATTTTGGGCGTCCGCGGCCAGGATGGTGGCCCAGATGTGCTTGCAGGCGCCGACATCCTCATAGTAAGGACAGTCGCAAAATAAAGACAGGCCGCGGCCGTCCCAGGCGATTTCAACTTCGTAGACGCGCGAGCCGCGCACGCCCGCCTGGACTTCCGCCGCATTACCGCGCTTGATGCGCACGGCGCCTAGTCGATAGTAGCTGGCTCCGCGGGCGCGGACATCGTCATCGAAGTAAGGAGACAGCACGGACGCAAGTTTCATCGCGCTTTGGGGAGGATTACTACCCATTCTAGCGCAATGAAACCAGTGTGAACCGGCGGCTTAGGGCGGCCGCCGGATAAGCGGGGGTAGGTCTACAGCCGGGCCGCGACCGGCGCCACAAAAAGTTGGCCGCGGTTGGGCGCCTCCACGGTCACGTTCAAGGTGATTTCCTTCTTGTCGCGCATGACTACGACCGGAAAAGCGTGTTTGTTGCGGGCGGCGCGCACCAGGCTGCCGATCTCGTGGACTTGAGTCACCGCTTCGCCATCCACCTTCACGATCACGTCGCCGGCACGCATGCCCGCCTTTTCGGCGGCGGAATCCTTCGCTACCGAGCGCACCAGCACACCTTCCTTCACCCCGAAAAATGTAGCCAGTTGCGATCCCAGCGGCTCGCACTCGATGCCCAGCAGGCCGGTTCGCATGGAACCGAAAGCCCGTGGAGCCTCTAGCATCCCCGGCATCTCCGGCATGGCGGGCATTTCAGGCATAGGCGGCATCGGGGGCATGGGCGGAATCTCGATGGCCAATTCGCCGTTGTCGCCATCGCCGGTGCGGAACGAGTACTGCTCCGCGCGGTGGCCGATGGTGGCCGTAAGCGTTTGAGGGGCGCCGTTGCGCGAGACGAGCAGTTTCACCTGGCGATCGATGGGCGTCTCGTGTACCAGACGGATGAACTGCTCAGTGCCTTCGATGCGCTGGCCGTTATACTCCAGCACCACGTCGGACTCCTTAAGACCCGCCTTGGCCGCGGGACTATCGCGATCGACGCTCTTCACTTCCACGCCGCGCACCTCTTTCAGGTTGAGCGCCTTGGCGCGCTCGGCGTCGATTTCGGCCACGCCGATGCCCAGATAACTGTTCCGCGCGATGCGCACGCTGAACGCACGGTTCGTGGCTGCGCGCGCGCGCGGCGCCGGATCCTGCGCGAACGAGCAAGAGGCGGCCGCGACTCCTAGAACAGCGAAGCTTAGCGATGTACGAATAGCGCGATTCATGAGCCTTCTCCTAATGTTGCCGTTTGATGAATATGGTGCCGCCGGTGCCGGAGATCCGGAGGATGGGGCCGCCGCCGTTTACCGGCCCTTCGGCCACCACCTGACCGCCTTCGACGCGCACCGAAATTCCAGGAAATTCAGATACGATGCGGCGGATATTCCCCGCCAATTCGTTCTGCGCCCGGATCGTCACACCCAAATTAGACGGGATAATCACGGTAATGTCACCGCCACCCGTGGAGAGGAAGGAATCGGACATGGGCTTGCCGGCCAGCAAACTGGCAATGATGCTGCCGACGGCCGTGGAGACCCGCACACTGCCGGAAATGCGGTCGAGGTTCACGCCGCCGCCGGCGTTTTCGCAGCGTACGCCCTCGGCCGATCCGACCTTCACGGGTCCGCCCGAGTTGCGCGCGGTGACGATGCCATGGGCCTGGCCTACATCGATGGGGCCGCCGCCGGTGGAGGCGATCACGGCGGAACCCGCTTTGAGAATCCGGATGCTGCCCGCCATCGTCGCGGCATGCACCAGCCCGCGAACTTCCCGCGCGGCGATATCGCCGCCGCCGGTCTGAAACGTGGCTTCACCTTGTACCAGGTCGGCAGAGATCTTGCCTCCCGCCGTGGTGCACTTGGCATTGCCGCCCACCGACCCCAGCGTAATGTCTCCGCCGGCGGTACGCACCATTAGGTTACCCTTGATGCGGTCCGCCGAAACGGCTCCGCCGCCGGTTTCGGCTTCGACCGCGCCATCCAGATCGTAGAACGCGACCGCGCCCTCGCTGGTGCCGATAGTGAGACCCGCTGTCTTCCGCGGAACATTCACCTGCAAATCCACCATGCCCTCGCCGCGTTGGACGACGAGATACGCGGCGTTAGCCCCCTGCCGGGCCACGCGCACGCCGAAGTGTTTGGCCAACTGCCGCGCCTCCCCGGCGCTGGGCGCCTTCACGCGAATTTTCAGGGTATAGGACACCGCGGGGTTGGACGTGCCGTTGAGGGTTACCGGGCCGCGGGATGTAATGCGCAGACGCGCCGCAGACGCCACGGACTCGGCGCCCGAGCGCACTTCCACCCAATACTTGCCATCGCGCGTGAGCACCGGCTCGCCGGCGAACGCGCCGGCTAACGCGATAGTCAGAAAACCGGAAATCGGAACAAAATGCCAGGGCATCGTCATGGCTTAAAACGTTCCGATCGAGGCGTTCATATCCTGCAAGGCCTTCACACAGCGGCGCCGCACATAGGTATTGTCTTCCTTCTCCACGACGCTCTGGAGAAAGCCGACCATGTTATCGTCGGCGTGCGCGGTGAGCGCATCCACCGCGGCGATGCGCACGCCGGAATTGTCGTCGTGCGTGAGCACCTGGGCCAGCACTTTGCGCACTTCGGGATCGCCGGCGTAAGTCTTCAAGCCGTCCAACGCCTTCAGGCGCACGCCGGGATTGGGATCTTCGGCCACGCGATTGAGCAGCAGCTCGCGGACTTGCGACGAATCCGAATGGCTGTTCAACAGGTCGACCGATTCCCAGCGCACGCCGGCGTTGTTCTCATCGTGCGCCGCGGCCAGAATCAGACGTTGAATATTGCTGTCGTTCAATTGTCCCGAGACGACGCGGCGGCGGGTTTCGTCCAGCACGATTTGCACTTCGCCGGGCTGGGAACTGTTGTGCGCGGGTTGCACGGAACGCACCGCGGAGATCACGTCCGGGGTGAGGGACGCCAGGTTGAACGGGCCGGCAGCGCCCGGCGTGGTCACCCGGGCCGCCACAAAACCAAGCGCCAACAAGGCGCTCGCACCCAGCGGCATGCGCCAGGGGCCCAGCGACGGAAGCCAGGCGGTCAAGGTTTCGACGAACGGCCTTGAAACCGCCGGACGAGCCGAGCGCAGAACCGGTCCCTCATGGCGATAGACGGCGCGCATCAAGTCGTGCCGGCATTCGGCGAGCAGGGCGGCGGACGGCTGCATTTCGCGGCGGTCGAGCGCCGCAGACAGCGCCCGCTGCGATTCCGCCTGGCGGGCGCAATCCGCACAGGTATCCAAATGCTGTTCGAGGCGATCTTCCTCCTCGGGCGGCAATTCGCCGTAGAAATAGAGCGGAATGAGTTTGCTTACGGATTCGCAATTCATTGAAAATCTCCCAACACGGCGCGCATCTTTTGGGTTGCGCGGAACAGACAATTCTTAGCCGCTTCCTCGCTGGTGCCCAGGATCTCCCCGATGTTGCGGAGGCGCAGACCCTGATAATGCCGCAGTTCGAAAACCATGCGCTCGCGGGGCGTGAGGCCGCCGAGGGCGCCCTCGATGCGCTGCCCGAGCTGGCGGTTCCACATGTTCCGCTCGGGATCGGCATGCGCGGCTTCTTCCTGAAAATCGTTCATGCGGTCCAGGGGGCCCTCCGGCGTATCCACCACGGCCGGCTCTTCCTTGCGCACTTTGCGCTTGCGCAGATAATCCAGGCAAATATTCGTCACGATGCGGTAGAGCCAGGTATGAAAGCTGCAATCGAACCGGAACGAATCGATGCTGCGGTACACGCGCAGGAAAGCCTCCTGAAAGACGTCACGTGCGTCTTCCTGGGACCGGAGCAGGTTCACGGCGAGCCGAAGCACACTTTGGTCGTAAGCGCGGACAAGCTGCTCGAAAGCGTCCTGATCGCCGCGCTGGACGGCCCGGATCAGGCTGGCTTCATCTAATTTGGGGCTCAACCTGGCACCGACGGCGCCAGGAGCGTCCTGCGCCATAAGTTCCGGCTCTGCTGAAGCTTCCAATCATCCCTTCGATTAGTTTGACGCACTAGTGGCAATTTTGTCACGCTGTGCTGTTCGGATACGAACAGTGTCCGGTTTCGGAGCTTAGGGGACCGCAGGTTTATCAAATTCCCAACAGGTTGGCGCGCAGCTTCACATAGCCATGCTGATGCGCCCAGAGATTGAGCGGGATGGTGGCCAATTCATCCACGACCGGCACCGCGTGGCCATTCTTTGTGAGATCGACGGTCTTGATGTAGTAGCGGCATGTGTCGCAAGCCTCCACGCGCACATGCGGGAACTGCTCGGCGGTATAAACGGCCAGCTTCTCCACGGTTTCTTCGCCGCAAGCCGGGCACACGATTCGCCCGATGTTCCATTCCGTCGCGCAGAGCGCACAGATCAACGACCGCTTGCCACCGTCCCCTTCCTGCCGCAGGACTCCCGCCACGGGCCTGGCGGCGCAAAAAGGACAGGTGCCGAAAGTTTCACGGGCAGGCATGGGGCCACTGCGATCGGCCAGATATTCCGCGTAGGGTTGGAGGAAAATGGACGCCACTAACTCCGCCTCGCGGCCGGCCTCGGGCTGGAAGCGCGGGGCCGCGTCCCAGAAGGACATCAGGATTTCCAGCCATTGGGACGGATCGCGCCCCTTCAGATCGCGGGCGCATTGCGCGATGGGATCGGGCGCAGCCGCGGCCAGCGATACCAGGAAACCGGGGAACTTCGGCACTAGCATACGCAGATCGGATGTCTCGCGCACCAATCCGGCCGGCATGCCAAGATAGAGGTCTTTCTGCAAGCTGGATATACGGCTATAAAACCGCAGCACTTCGGCGGCGAACGGATGCGCGGCGGCCAACTCATCCGCGCGACGGATGCGCTGGTCCCATTTGGAACGCATCATTTCCGGCCGGATGTGTCCCCGGTCACATGCTCATACCAGAGCCGGTGATGTGTCTTCGCCCATTCGGGCGAGACTTCGCCGCGGATGATGGAAGTGAATCCGCCGCGCACCATGGCGGTGCCCATATAGACGTGGATGATGAATGCGCCGATGGTGATCAGCGCGGCGCCCACGTGGACCGCCACGGCCAGGTAACGCAGCCAACGCAGACTCCACGGAATGGATTCCACGAACCATAATCCAACGCCCGAAACGAGCAGCAGCAAGATGCCATAGAACATCAGCCAGAAGAAGATTTTCTGCCCGTAATTGAAGCGGCCGATGGGCGGGAGGTTTTGATCCTCGTTGCGGATGTAATAGCGAACGGATTTTTCCCAGGCGCGGTCGGCGCTGGTGATGAGCATGTCGCGGCGCCAGGCCGTGTACATCCATAAAACAGAAACGGTGAAGAGCAGGCCCAGCCAGGGATGCCAGAAGCGGGCGGCCGCGCCCCCGCCCACGATCGCCGCCAACCAAAACATATAAGGCGACCAGAAAGCCAGGCCGGTGACCAGGCAATAGACATAGCTCAGCGCGGCGATCCAGTGGTTCACACGTTCATTCAGCGTATAGCGGAGAATCGCGCGGCGGCGCGGGGCGATGCCGGCCGGAGGCGCTACTTGCGAGACACTCATGGCCGCTCTCCTTCGTTCTTCTCCGGCTCCACATACTTAGGGCCGAAGCGCAGGTAATGCAGCGTGACGCCGATGACGCCGCCCAGCATGGCAAGATTGCCGATCCATTTGAGCGGGCCCTTCCAGAATTTGACGACCCAGGGAATGCGGGGATTGGCGGGCAATCCGCCATAAGCTGCCGGGTTCGTCACATCGTGCAGCACGTAGATGACGCCGGTGCCGCCGACGCCCGCGGGATCGTAGACGCCGGCTTTATCGAAGCCGGACTGCTCGCGAAGCTGGCGCGCGCGCGTTTCCGCCAGCTCTTTCATATCGTCTTTGGTGCCGAAGTGCAGACACCCCGTGGGGCAGGACTTGATGCAGGCCGGCTCCAACCCCTCGTTCACGCGGTCCGAACACAGCGTACACTTGAACATCTTCCGGGTGTGCTGGTTAAACTTGGGGATATTGAACGGGCATCCGCTGACACAGTATCCGCAGCCGATGCAGTGGTCCTGCTGGAAATCGACGATGCCGTTGGTGTACTGGACGATGGCGCTATCGGCCGGACAGGCGGCCAGGCAGCCCGGCTCGGCGCAATGCATGCATTGATCCTTGCGCATCAGCAGCATCAGGCTGCCGTCGTCGCGTTCGTGCTCGTTGAACTTGATCAGGTTCCAATAGTTCCAGGCCGTCTCCGGCATGGTCTGATAACTGTTCTGGAAGACCGTCTCGCGGAAGGTATAGCCGTTCCATTCGAGGCAGGCGACTTCACAGGCCTTGCACCCGATACAGGTGGTGGTGTCGACCAGCTTACAGACCTGCTCCTCGCGCTCGACGCCCGCGCCGGGAGCGGTCCCGGCACGCCCCGAAATCCGGCGGATGTTCAGCGTAGCCTGGCTCATGCCTTTTCCACCTTCACCAGAAAGCCCTTGAATTCGGGTGTGAACGCGTTGGGGTCGACCACCGTCGGCGTAAGGCGGTTGGCGAGCGTACGCGCGTTCTTGTCCGCGTCTTCCTGGATACCGCGGAAGCCCTGATGGATGGGCAGCCCGATCTGGTAGACCTTCTTGCCGTCAATGGTCATGGGCTTGATGCGTTTCGTGACAAAAGCCTTGGCGATGTAGTAACTGCGGGCGCTGGTGATCTTGATGAGTTCGCCGCCGCGGATGCCTAGATCGTTCGCCAACTCGACGGGGATCTCGATAAAAGGTTCCGGGATGAGTTGCACGTTGACCGGATTGTTTTTGGTCCAGTAATGGTAGTGCTCGGTGAGACGGTAAGTGGTACAGATGACGTTGAAGCCTTCGCTAGGGGTGCCGTACTTATCCGCCGGCGTGGACAGCTTCTTGACTACCGGGTTATTCGATTGCGCGGGATGTAGTGCATTTGTCACCGGGCTCTCGATGGGTTCGTAATGCTCAGGGAACGGTCCGTCGGCGAAGGCAGCCAGCGGCCCGAAGATACGCCCGACGCCTTCCGGGGTCATAATGAATGGCCCCATGTGATCTTTGGGCGGTGAATCGGGCTTGAAGTCGGGCACATCCACGCCGGTCCAAAGCTGGGTCTTCTCGTTCCACCAGACCTGTTTGCGCGCGGGATCCCAGGGCTGGCCGGCCGGATCGCAGGAGGCGCGATTGTACAGCACCCGCCGGTTCGCCGGCCACGACCACGCCCAGTTAGGGTAGACGCCCAGGCCCGAGGGATCTTCGGTTCCGCGGCGCGCCAACTGGGCGCCGGCTTCGGTCCATGAGCCGGAATAGAGCCAGTTGCCGCAGGAAGTGGTGCCGTCGTCGCGCAGCCACGCGAAGCCCGGCAGTTGTTGGCCGGCCTTAATCACCTGCTGCGTTTTGGGATCGGTGACGTCGCCGATCGCCTTGCCATTGATCTCTTTGGCCACCTCGGCAAGCGAAGGATGTTGCGGGTCGGTGTAGGACCAGGTCAGGCGCGTGACTGGCTCGGGACATTTGCCACCCTCGGCCTTATAAAGGTCGCGCACTTTCAGGAAAATCTGCGCGACGATGTCCTGGTCAAGGCGCGCCTGGCCAGGCGGCGGTACGGCGATGTTCTTCCATTGCAGCCAACGGGCCGAGTTGGTCATGGATCCGTCTTTTTCGGCGAACCCGGCGCAGGCCAGGCGGTAGACGGTGGTCTTGATCTCCTTCTTCTCGGCCTCCGCGATTCCCGGTGAATTCCAGAACTCGCTGGTCTCGTCGGGATAGATCTCGCCCACTACCAGGAAATCCGCCCTCTTCAGAGCCTCGATATTCTTTTGCGAATCGGGCCCTATGGCCACACCGTTCATACCGAACGCGAATAATCCCTTCACGGTGCCGCGATACATCTGGTCCCAAAGCTGGGTCCAGGAGTAGTTGCGATCCACCTTCGGCATGTAATGGAATGCGAAATCGTTTTCCTTGGTGGCCGCGTCGCCGTAGAGGGCTTTCAGCAGCGACACGGTGAACCGCGGCGTGTTCGACCAGTAATTGAACGACTCCCAATTTGCCGGCTTGGAGGCCGTAGGGGTGGTGCGATCCAAGTAAGATTTAAGGGTGGTATCGGCCGGAGTGGGCACTTTCAGATAACCGGACAAGATGTCGAAGACGCCGCCCATATCGGTGGCGCCCTGGATATTGGAGTGGCCGCGCAGCGCGTTCACGCCGCCGCCGGCGCGCCCCACATTGCCCAGCAGCAATTGCAGCATGGCCGCGGTACGGATAATCTGGGTGCCGAAGGTGTGCTGAGTCCATCCGACCGCGTACATAATGGTGGCAACCTTCCGCATGTCGCCGTACTTGCGGATGGAGGTGAAAAGATCCGCGGCTTTCAGGAACTGATCTTTGGGGATGCCGGTGATGCGCTCGACCATTTCGGGCGTGTAGCGGGAGTACTGCGTCTTCAGCAATTGGAAGACAGATCGCGGATGCTGCAAGGTCAGATCGGAATTGACGGTGGGCGGCAGACCCGGCTTCGCTTCGGCGGACGTTCCGCCCGCCGCCTCATAATTCCAGGTGGATTTGTCGTAGGTCTGGGAAGCGGCGTCGAAGCCGGAATACAAGCCATCGTCGGGTAGTTTGAAGCCGTCCTTCACGAGGAAGGCGGCATTAGTGTAATTGACCAGATAGTCCCTGGCGATGCGGTTGTTCTCGATGGCGTAACGGATGACACCACCCAGGAACGCGATATCCGCCCCCGCGCGGATCTGCAGGAAAAGATCCGAAGTGGCGGCGGTGCGGGTGAAACGCGGGTCCACCACGATCATCTTGGCATTGCGGTTGCGCTTGGCTTCAATCGCCCATTTGAAACCGCAAGGATGATTCTCCGCGGGGTTGCCGCCCATGATCAGGATCATGTCGCTATTCTTGATATCGACATAGCCGTTGGTCATCGCACCGCGTCCGAACGTGGGCCCCAAACTGGAGACCGTGGGTCCGTGTCAAACACGGGCCTGGGTTTCGTAGTAGCAGACCCCCAGGCCGCGCATGAATTTTCCGGCGAGATAGTTGAATTCGTTGGTATCCGTGCAGCCGCCGATCCAGGCGATGCTTTCGCAGCGGTTGACGGTGCGGCCCTGCGCGTCCTGCTCGACGAACGTGGCGTCGCGGGTCTTCTTCACCCAGCGGCCGATTTCATCGATGGCCTGGTCCCAGGCGATGTCTTCCCAATGATCCGAGCCGGGCCGCCGCACCTGTGGCTTCAAGAGACGCCGCGGATTGAGAATGTCCTGTTCGAGGGAAGCTCCCTTGGGGCAAAGCGTGCCGCGATTGATGGGGTGGTCCGGATCGCCCTCGACGTGGATGACCTGGGGCGTGACGTTCTTGGCTTTGTCGCCAATGGTGTAGATAATGACGCCGCAGCTCACCGAGCAATAGGGACAGGTAGAACGCGTCTCGGTGGCGCGGGCAATCTTGAGCTGGCTGAGCTGCGCGTACGCGGGCTGCAGATCGAATCCGAGCCAGGAAACCGCGGCGCCGCCCAACGCTGCGACCTTCAGAAAGTCCCTACGGCTTGCGTCCATAGCGCCACCCTCCTTTTCCCCTCTTGCAGCCGGCCGTCCGCAATTATATCCCAAACATCGGCGCCCGGATTATGACAATCGGGTTAAGAATGACCAGCCGTTGACATTTGTTTCTATTTGCGGTTACGCTGGGTTCGTTCCGAAGATTGCCGGTGTTGTATTGGGAAGCTGGTGCAAATCCAGCACGGCCCCGCCACTGTAAGCGCGGAGGACCGGTCGAATCTGCCACTGTCTTAGCGGATGGGAAGGCTGACCGGTTCGTGGAGGCGCAAGTCAGGAGACCGACCGGCGAGACTCCGTAATTGCGGCTCTCGAGGGAGGAGCCTACAATGCGATTTCTTGTCATATGGCTCGGGCTATTGCCCGCGGCCGCTGCCGCGTCGTTCACGATTCACGGAACGGTGCTTGACCCATCGGGCGCCGCTATCGCGGAAGCCCAGGTTTCCGCCGTGAACCAGTTGGGCGTCGCTCAACAAACCACCACGGACCAGGCGGGCGGTTTCACGCTGAAACTCGCCGCGGCCGGTCTGCACCTAGCCATTACCGCACCCGGTTTCGAAACCAGGAACATTCCGCTCGATACCGCGCCGGCGGAGCCCATCGTGGTGCGCCTGAATATCGCGCCGCAAGTGGATTCCGTGCGCGTGGCCGGTTCCGCGATCGACGTGCCGCTCAGCGAGCAGGGCAGCAGCGTGAGCATCGTGCCGCGGGCGGAAATCGCGGAACGCAACGAAGGACTGGCCGTGGATCTGCTCCGTTACCTGCCCGGGATCACCATCGGCCAGAGCGGCAGCCCCGGCGGTGTGGCCGATATGTTCATCCGCGGCGGAGATTACAATTTCAACCTGGTGACGATCGACGGAGTCCCGGTGAACTCCTTCGGCGGCAGTTTCGACTTCGCGCATATTCCCACGGACTGGTTGGAGCGCGTGGAAGTGATCGAAGGCGCGCAATCCTCGGTTTATGGAGCCTATGCCAACAGCGGGGTAGTCAATTTCGTCACGCGCTCGGCGGCCGATGCGCCGCAGATTGAGGTGCTGGCCGAAGGCGGCACTTATCAGGAGCATCGCTTCGCCCTGGGCGCTTCCGGCACGCTGGCGGGATTCGGCGTGGCCGCCTTTGTGTCCCAGCTTGGAGACAATGGTCCGGTAGTCAACAGCGATTACCGCAACGACAACGCGGCGCTGCACGTGACCCGTTCGTTCGGGCGGCAGAGCCTCTCGTTCGGCGGCGACTACAACGCGAACGACGTGGGAGACCCGGGCGCCTACGGTTCCGATCCGGGCAACGATTTCCCCGGCATCGATACGATCAGCCGCGATAAGAACGATTTTTCCGATTACTATCTGCATCACCAGATCGATTTTTCGCCGCGCTTCCGGCAGGATACCTTCGCCAGCTTCTTTCTCGAAAACAGCGGCTACACCAGCCCCTACGGATTCAGCTACGAGAAGGATCTGCGCGGCCAGTTCGAAACCCGCGGCATCGTCAGCGTGAAGCCGTGGTACACGGCGGCGTTCGGAGTCAGCCTGGCGCGCGAGGAGGTGAAGAACACTTACATCAGCGACGATAACAATAACTCATTCCCGATCAAACGCGACGACGTGGGGATCTATTGGGAGAATCGCTTCCAGGTTGGCAGCCGGCTATTTTTCAATGCGGGCGTGCGGGGGGAGATCATCGACACACCTTTCATTCCGGAGAATCTCGGCGACGGCAGGCCGGCATTCCCGGCCAACACCGTGGCGAAGGTGAACCCGAAGGTGGCGGCGACTTACGTGCTGCGCGGCACGCGTTTCCACAGCTCGTTGGGAACGGGGATCCGGCCGCCGGCGGGCCTCGAGCTCGCATTCACCAACAATCCGGCACTCAAGCCGGAACGCACGGCAAGCTTCGACGCCGGTGTGGAACAACGCGTCTTTCACGATAAGCTGTCGCTCGATGCGACTTACTTCTACAACCGCTTCTACGATCTGATTGTCTCTCTGGGCGGCAACCTGGCGGTGCTGAGCGCTTTTCAGACCGACAACCTGTCGAACGCACGGGCGCAAGGCGCGGAGATGACGGCCCGGTACCGGCCGGCGCGTTGGATGTCTCTATCCGCCTCTTACACCTATCTCGATTCGGAGGTGCTGTCACTGAATGGTTCGACGGGTCTCGCGCCGATTCCGTTTTCAGTGGGCCAGGAGCTGATCCGGCGTCCAGCCAATTCCGGCTCGTTCGTCTCCACGGTCAGCCGGGGGCGGGTGACGGCCAATTTGACCGGATACTTCCGCGGCTCCGATCTGGATGTGGATCCGACCTACGGCGCATCTGCTGGATTGTACCCTGCGAAGGGATTCTTCGACATGGGCGTGAACCTGAACGTGCGCCTGGGCGGCGGAGTGACTGCATACGGAAACCTGCGCAACGCACTGAATCAATCCTACGAGGAAGTGCTTGGCTACCCCGCGCCGAAGCTGAACTTCGTGGCCGGGTTGAAGTGGGTACTGCCGAAGGGAAAGTAGAGACCCTACAGCACTCGGCTCAGGCCCGCCTCCGGCTGCCGGCAGCATGAGTGTCTTGTTCATCACCACTCAACTTACGCCGGTCTGACTCAGTCATTGACCTCACCTAGAAAATGTGTGAACATTCGAACCTAGGTCGTTAGCTGTACGCAAAAGGAGGCGCATATGAGACGGTTGAATTTACTCGCGATCGGCGCCGCGGTAGGTATAGGCAGCATCTGGGCTCAGCTCCCAGGCGCTGTCAAGGCTCCCGGTCAAACAGCCAGCGTATTCAAGGTCTGGCATGACAATGGAAACGGCAAGTGGTACGGTCAGAATCTTGTCGAGCAGGAGATCACGGGTTATGTGATTCACGTGGGCGGCGGCGATCTGCACGTCTCCCAGAGTGCGATGAATGTAGCCCCGGCTGAGTTGGAGTACCACCCCATTCACTACAAACAGGTCGTGGATCTCCCGGTGAGGCCTATGACTTCGACCGTGGATGTACCGGCCGTGATACTGGCAAACGGCAGCGTCGTCGGCGTGGCCAAAACGGTGGAAGGTCTGGACGTCGTGGACGAAATGTTCCAGTATCGGACGGAGGAGCACAACGAATACCTGCGGCTGGCGGCCCTTTTGCGCGAGTCCGACCATGGCCGCGCGGTCGAGGGTTTGCGAAGCGAACTCGCCAAACCGCTGTCCAAAGATGCCTTGAGTTCCGAACAGATCACTGGAATCGGCCGGGCACACGCCCACATGCTAGGTATCCTGTCTGCAACCGCATCCACCTCGGATGTATACGCCGCAGTGCGGCAAGAGGTCGAAAAGCGCACTACCCTGACTGAAAGACTCAGCAGCAGGAGGGGACAATGAATCGCTTCATTTTGCTATTTCTCGCCGCTGGAATCCTGGCGGCAGACACCTGGATGTGCATCACCATCAATGGGACCTTGACAGGCATCACACCGTCCATGTCGAATTGCGGGCCCATCAGTTCAGGCGGCGGGGGAACCATTCAGCAGACCGCACAATATAGTCTGCAGCCTTACAGCTTGCAGACCAGTAGTAACTCGGGAGAACCCATTGGCGCGACATTTACCGGAACAGGAGTCTGTGTTTCCTCGCTCAGCCCGTATCCCGATGTGGCGCCGAGCTTCGGCGCCGGATCCAGCACTTATGTGGGGACTTCTGTGGTCTGGACTGTCCCCGTGGCGAACGCCTCGCCAAACGTGCTAAAAGGGTGGGTCTGGAGCGGCACGCTGGATTCGTCCGTCAACCAGACTTACAACACAGGTATCAATGGGCAATGCCAGTGCTACGTTTCGGACTGCTGTAACCCGGCTCGCGGCGGACAATGCCCGGCTACTTGCCCGCCGCATTCCTGCCAAACCAAGTGCGGCGGAGACGATGTTATTCCAGGCAACCCAGCGCAAGAGGCAAGCCCCGACAGTGTTTGCACGCCCATCCTGATCAGTGCGCTCGATAAGGGCTTCCACCTGTCGGATACGAAGGATGGTGTTCTATTCGATGTCTTCGGCACGGGCGAGATGATCCCTATTTCGTGGACTACGAAAGGTTCAGGAGACGGCTGGCTGGCACTCCCCGATCCAGCCACGGGAACCGTGACCCGATTGAGCCAGCTCTTCGGCAACCTGACGCCGCAGCCACCCGCGGCGCATCCCAACGGTTTCCTGGCGCTGGCAGTGTACGATCAACCGCTCAATGGCGGCAACGCAGACGGGATCATATCCGCGGAAGACGATGTGTGGTCAAAGCTGCGGGTGTGGGTAGACAGCAACCACGATGGCATATCGCAGCCCGACGAACTCCTTACGATGGAGCAGGCGGGCATCGTGTGGATTTCTCTCGAACATCGCTTTGACCCGCACACCGACCAGTGGGGAAACGTTTACGGACTCGAGGGTGGCGTTTGCCGCTCCGCCGGCAAACAAACCATTTGGGACGTGTGGCTACGTTAGCTGCGCACGATCCTAGATCAAGCGTCTGCAGTAGACAGGGGGGCCGCGCGGGGAGGCGGCTTCCCTTTTTTTGACCGTTCCGCTGCCCCGCCACCGCCACGCTACAATCGAGAAGAAGCATGCCGTCTCCCCAGAAATTGCGGCTGGCGAAGCTCCGGATCGGCGCCGTGGCGGTGTCCGCCATCGCGGTGCTGGCGGTGCTCACCTACCTGCTGAGCGGGGGGACGTGGCTGAAAGCCAAAACTCATCTCTTCACCTATATTCCGGATTCAACCGGACTCGAAGCGGATGCCGACGTGCTGCTGAACGGCGTGAAGATCGGCAAGGTTGAGTACGTCCGCCTGATCCGTACGAAGGATCCCAATCGCGTGGTCCAAGTGCGGATGACGATCGAGGAGACGTTTCTGCCTTACATTCCCGACGACTCCGTCACCACGCTCGACAGCGAGAACCTGCTGGGCGACAAGTTCGTCAACATCAACATGGGGAGAAGCCCGCAACACGTGCGGGCGGACGGCGAACTGCGGTATCCGCCGCCGTCCAATATGATGCAGAACATCGATCTGCGGCAGTTCGATGCGCAGTTGAAGACCATCGACAAGATCATCCAGGACATCCAGACGGGCAAGGGCCCGCTGGGTCAATTCGTGGTGAGCGACGCGCTATACAAGCAGTTCCTGGATGGCGTGGTGAAGGTGGAGAAGGAGATACACGCCGCAACCGGATCGCAGTCTCAACTGGGGCAGATGTTGTACAGCGCCAAGGTGCACGACGACCTGGGCACAGCACTGCGCCAACTGGACGACCGGCTGGCACAGGTGCAGGCCAACAGCCTGCTGCGGGACACCGCGCAATACGATCGGATCCGCGAGCGGATCGCGCAAGTGCGGAAGACGCTGGCGGATTTGAACGCCGGCAAAGGCGCGGGCGGCGAGTGGATCGCCAGCGACGCGGCGTATGCCGCGTGGAACCGGCAGGTGGCTGCCTGGATTGAAAACGTGGACGCGCTCACTGCGGGCGAAGGCGGTATCGGCCGCATGCTTTCGAGCGCGCAGACCTACGAGTCGCTAAACGGGGCCCTGCGCCAACTGCAATCCACGGTGAAGGAGTTCCGCGCAGATCCGCGGAAGTTCCTGCGCCTCAAGCTGTTCTGATGCGGCTCAGGACCTGCTCCAGGGCTTCGCGGCCGGGCAGGCTTCCCTGCGCCATGCGTGGATTGCCACCGCCGCGCCCGCCGGCCTGGGCCAGCGCGGCCTTCAACAGCTTGCCTGCATCGAGGCCGCTATCGGCCGATACGGCGAACAGCACCGCGGCGGCTTCGCCTTCCCGATTCGGATCGATGGCGGCCGTGAACGCCGCTTTCGGTTGCGCCGTGAAGCTCTGGGCCAACGCGCGCAACTCCTCCAGATTACCCGCCGACAGACGTTTGAGCGCACGCCGCATGCCGTTCTCGTCCGGCGGCGTGGCGTCGTACAGTTCCCTGCCCTGATACTGGGCCAGATCCGCTTCCAGCTTGCGGCGCGCCTTCTCGGCCGTACGGGCCGCTTCGAACTGCGCGGCCACGATGGCGGGCACTTCGTCAAGCGGCCCGGAGACCATCTGGGACAGGCGCGAGAGGGCGTCGAAATCGGCGCGCGCCCGGCGGATGGCCCGTTGGCCGCACACAAACTCCACGCGTACGGTGTTGCGGATTTTCTCCAGTTTGCGCAACAGAACGGGCCCGATCTCGCCAGTGCGCGCGACGTGTGTACCGCCGCAGGCGCTGCGGTCCAGGCCCTCGATAGTGACGATACGAAGGGTGCCCTCCCGCTCGGACGGCTTGCGCAAGTCGCGGGTCTCGGCGGCATCCTCGAACGAAATGCCGAGCGGCCGGTTCTCAAAAACGGCTTGGTTGACCCGCCGCTCGGCTTCGAGCACGCGCGCGGGCTCGAGGGCCGCTGCGTCCAGGTCGATGGTGGAACTCTCCTGGCCCAGGTGAAAGCTGACGGTCGGGATGCCGAAGGCTTCCACGAAGACGGCCGAGAGCAGATGTTGGCCGCTATGCTGCTGCATGTGATCGAAGCGCCGCTCCCAGTCGATGCGGCAATCCACTTCGCCGGCATCCTCGGGCAAGGGCGACGCCAACAGGTGCGCGACACGGTCGCCGTCGTCCGCCACTTCCACGACCGGCACTCCGGCGACGGCGCCAGTGTCGTATGGCTGACCGCCCGAGGTGGGATAGAACGCGGTGCGGTCCAGGTAAATGCGGCGGCCATCGTCTGAGCGGTCCGTGACGCGGGCGCGAAACTCGCGAAGGTAGGAATCGGTGTAGTAAAGCCGGTCGGTCACTCCCCCAGCTTAGCGCCTGTGGCGCGGTGTTATACTCCCGGGATGTCGATTTGGCGTCTGTTGCCCCTGACGATCGCGCTGGCCACCGGCCTGGCTGCCCAGAGAACCCTGATTCGCGCCGGGCACGTGGTGGATGTGCGCACAGGCCAGGAGCCGGCCGATCGGACGCTGGTCGTCACCGGCGACCGCATTACCGCCATCGCCGCCACGGCGGACACACCCGCGCAACCCGGCGACCATGAAATCGACCTGCGCTCCATGACGGTACTTCCGGGCCTGATCGATGTGCATACGCACCTTACCTTCGCCAACGACTTCGATCCCTACGCGCGGCTTTCGACCGACGCGGTACGGGAAGCCCTAAACGGCGTGCGTTTCGCGAAGGTCACGCTGGAAGCCGGATTCACCAGCGTGCGCAACGTGGGCGCTTCAGGATATTCCGATGTGGCTCTGCGCGACTATATCAACGCCGGCTACATACCGGGTCCGCACATGCAAGTGAGCGGACCTCCGCTCAGCATTACCGGTGGGCATTGTGACAATAACTTCCTGCCGGCGGAGTACCACGCCACCACCGAAGGCGTCGCGGACGGCATCGCGGCCGTGCAACAACACGTGCGGCAGAACATCAAGTACGGCGCCGACTTGATCAAGGTGTGCGCGACCGGCGGCGTGCTGTCAAAAGGCGACGATCCACAAGCCAGCCAGTACAGCCTCGACGAATTGAAGGCATTGGTGGCGGATGCGCACCGCCTGGGCCGCAAGGTGGCGGCGCACGCGCATGGCGCCGAAGGCATCCTGTTTGCCACCCAGGCGGGCGTCGACTCCATCGAACACGGCACCTATATCGACGCCGACGACATCGCCGCCATGAAGCAGCACGGGACTTTCCTGGTCCCGACACTGTACCTGATCGACTGGATGCGCGAGAACGGGCACCTGCCCGCGATGTTTCAGAAGAAGATGCTGGATGTCAGCTCGGTGGTGCAGCAGAACCAGAAGAAAGCGATTGCCGCCGGCGTCAGGGTCGCGCTGGGTACCGACGCGGCCGTCTATCCGCACGGACTGAACGCGCACGAAGTCGAGGCGTATGTGACGAAACTGGGCATGACGCCGCTGGCCGCACTGCAGACCGGCACGACCAATGCGGCCGAGTTGATGGGCTGGCCGGATCGCGCCGGCACGCTGGAGCCGGGCAAGTGGGCCGACGTGATCGCGGTGGATGGAGATCCGCTCAGCGATGTGCGCACCCTGCAGCATGTCCGCTTTGTGATGAAGGCGGGAGTCGTCTACAAGCAATAGTTCCGCCGGGACGGGGCTGGCCTTCGGCGTCGCCGCGCAGTAAGATCGGAAACGGAGGCAATCATGTTTCCCATCGCGAAGATCCTCCTGCCCGTAGACTTTTCCGAGAGGTCCACGCGGGCGGTTCAGTTTGCGGTTCCCGTTGCGGAACGCTTCGGCTCCGAAATCATTCTGCTGCACGTGCTGCCGCCCTACCGCGAGTTTGGCGCGATTGAGATGGCCAGCGTGATGACCGACATCCTGGCGGAGCGGCGCCGGGATGCCGAGCAACGCATCGCCGGGTTCATGCGCGAGGAACTGGCGACGCACCGCGTACGGCGTCTGCTGCTGGATGGCGATCCGGCGAGCGAGATCGTGGACTGCGCGCACCGCGAAAAAGCGGAGCTGATCGCGATGCCCACGCACGGCTACGGGCCGTTCCGCCGGATGCTGCTCGGCTCGGTGACCGCCAAGGTACTGCACGATGCCGATTGCCCGGTGTGGACCACCGCGCACGTGGAGGCGCCACCCTCCGGCGATACCGGGCTCAAACATGTCCTGTGCGACATAGACCTCTCGCCTTCCGGAGAGCGCGCCTTGCGCTGGTCGGCACAACTCGCCGCGGAGTTCGGCGCGCGGCTCAGCCTGGTGTATGCGATGGCGGAACTCGATCCACGCACGGAGGGATTCTACTTCTCGCCGGAATGGCGGAAATTCCTGGTGGATACCGCCGAACAGCAGATCGTGGCTTTGCAGCGGAAGGCAGGCACGCACGCGGAAGTTACCCTGACCATGGGCCCTGGGCCGGAGATGATTTGCGAAGAGGCCGGCAAGGCGCAGGCGGACTTGCTGACCATCGGCCGCGGCTCCGACGCGGGAATTCTGGGCCGCCTCACCAGCCATGCCTATGCCATCATCAGGCAGTCGCCGTGTCCGGTTGTCAGCGTGTAGCGGCGTCGCGCCTTTGACACCCGGCGCGCAAGGGTGATTACGTGAGGCTTCATGTCCTCGCGCCGCGCCTTCCTGAATCGGCTAGCGCTGGCAGTCCCCGCCGCGGGACTCGGCCCAGCCGCGACCGCCGCCTCCGCCGTTTGCGCCATCGATGAGCAGGTCTCACTCGACGGACTCTGGAATTTCCGCCTGAATCCCTATCGGCAATGGAAGCCGGTGACCGTGCCGCATACGTGGCAGACCGCCGCGGAGAGCGCCGGCTTCTACGGCGTAGCCTGGTACGAACGCGTCTTCGATGTACCGAAAGCATGGTCGGGCTGCGCGGTTCGCCTGGACTTCGAAGCGGTGTTTCATTCCGCGACCATCTGGGTGAACGATCGCCCCGCGGGCGAACACCTGCGCAAGGGATACACGGCATTCACGCTGGATATCACCCCGCATTTGAAATGGGGCTCGCCGAACAAGATCCGGGTGCGCGTCGACAACAGCTTCGACGAGCACATGCTGCCGCGCGGCCATGCAAGCGACTGGGCGCATGACGGCGGCATTTACCGTCCGGTGCGTATGCTGGTGACGCCCGCGAGTTATATCGAACGGGTAGATGTGGACGCCACGCCAAACCTGGAGGCGAATACGGCGGCACTGCGCATCAAGCCTTTCGTGCATGGCGCGGGACAGGTCCGCATCACCATCGTGGAGGAGGAGAGCGGCCGCACGGTAGCGGAGATTGCGGCGGAGACGGACGGGCCCATCGCGGCGACACTGGCAGAGCCTAAACTCTGGCACTTCGACCATCCGCACCTTTACCGCCTCACGGCGCGGCTGTCGAGCGGGCACACTTTCGAGACGCATTTCGGCATTCGCCGCATCGAAGCGCGCGACGGCGGCTTCTACCTGAATGGCGAGCGCGTGCACCTGATGGGCGTGGAGCGGATGGCGGGCAGCAATCCGGAATTCGGGATGGCCGAGCCGGAAAGCTGGATCGCGCACGACCACGACGATCTGAAGGAACTGAACTGCGTCTACACGCGCGTCCATTGGCAGCAGGACCGGCGCGTGCTGGATTACTGCGACCGGCACGGTATCCTGATTCAGGAAGAAGTGCCCACGTGGGGCGGCGACACATTTCGCGGCATGGGCGCGCAACCGGACGCGGACATCATGCGGAATGGGCTGGAGCAGTTGCGCGAGACGATCGCGCGGGACCGCAACCATCCTTGCATCTTCTCCTGGGGACTATGCAACGAGATCAACGGGCAGAACCCGCCGGCCGCCGCGTTCGCCCGGCGAATGTACGACGAGGCCAAGGCTCTGGACCCGGCGCGGCTGGCGACCTACGCCTCGAACTCGCTGCAGCAGACGCCCGCCAAAGACGTGGCCGCAGCGATGGACTACATCATGTGGAACGAGTATTACGAGAGCTGGTACGGCGGGACGCCCGCGGACATGGCGCGCAACCTGGACGAGATCCACCGCGCGTTTCCCGGCAAGCCGGTGGTGATCTCGGAGTACGGTTACTGCGCCTGCACGCCGGAGCGGCCCGAAGGAGACAGCCGGCGTATCGAGGTGCTGCGGGCGCACGATGCGGTGTTCCGCAAGGCCGACTATGTCGCCGGCCTGATTTTCTTTTGCTACAACGATTACCGCACGCATATCGGCGACAAGGGTACGGGCGTGATGAAGCAGCGCGTACACGGGGTAGTGGATGTGTACGGCGCGCACAAGCCTTCGTGGCAGGCGTTGCGGGAAGAGTCGAGTCCGGTGGACTCGATGGAGGCCGAGGGCGCGCCGGGCGAGTGGAACGTGACGGTGCGCGGGCGGGAGGCGGTGCCGTGCTACACGCTGCGCGGCTACACGGTGCGCGCGGTGATTTACGGCGACGGAGGCATTCCGGTGGAGCGGGTGGAAGCTGCCCTGCCCACGCTGGGGCCGGGGGAGGAGGCCGTCGTGAAGATCCGATATCAGACGCAAGCGCCGTCGCGCGTGGAGATCGATCTGATGCGGCCCACGGGGTTTTCGGCGCACAGCATAGCTGGCAATCCGGAGGGAAGGCCATGACGATGGACCGCGGCAGTTCGTTATACGTCTTCCTGGCGACCATCGTGGCGGCCACCTCCGGGCTGTTGTTCGGATTCGACATCGCGGTGATCAACGGCGCGCTGATCTTCCTGCGCGCGCAGATGCACCTGAGCGAAGTCCAGACCGAAATGGCCGCCAGCAGCCTGTTGTTCGGCTGCATCTTCGGGGCCAGCGTGGCAGGCTGGCTGAGCGACCGCTTTGGCCGCCGGCGGGTGCTGATGATTTCCGGGCTGCTGTTCGCGGTATCCGCTATCGGCGCCGCCATCCCACGTACGCTGGCGGAGTTCGCGGCGGCGCGCCTGGCCGGTGGACTGGCGGTGGGGGCGGCCTCAGTGCTGGCTCCGCTCTATATCGCGGAAGTGGCGCCGGCCAAAAGCCGAGGCAGGCTGGTGGCTTTGAACCAGATGACTATCGTCACCGGAATCCTGCTCTCGTACCTGGTGAACTGGATGCTCGCCTTTAACGCGCAAAACGGCTGGCGGTGGATGTTCGCGGCGGCGGCGGTACCGGCCATGGCGTTCTTCATCTTGCTATTCTTCGTGCCGGAAAGCCCGCGCTGGCTGGTGGAGAACAACCGCAGCGCCGAAGCGCTTGGGGTGCTGACGCGGGTGAACGGCAGCGCGGCCGCGGCGAACGAACTGCGCCAGATTCAGGAGACGGTGGCGGAGGAAACCGGGACCCTGCGGGAATTGCTGCAGCCGGGGCTGCGGCGGGCCTTCTGGATCGCGGTATCGCTGGCCATCCTGCAGCAGATCACGGGCATCAACACCGTGCTGTTCTATGGCTCGATCATCTTCAAAGAGCACGTGGCGCACCAGAGCGACACTTCGGCGGTGTTTGCCAACGTGGTGGTGGGCGCGGTCAACTTCCTGATGACCTTAGTCGCACTGGGCTTGATCGACAAGCTGGGGCGGCGGCCGCTGCTGATGATCTCGACGGCCGCCATGGCGGCGTGCCAAGCCGCGCTGGCCGTGGCTTTCCTGATGAATCCACCGCCGGCCATGCTGGTGCTGACCATCATGCTATTCTGCGTGGCGGCCTTTGCCGTGGGGCTGGGGCCGGGATTCTGGGTGCTGCTGTCGGAGATCTTCCCGACGCGCATCCGCGGGCGGGCTATGTCGATCGCCACGATCTGCCTGTGGACCGCCTGCACCACGCTGACGATGACGTTTCTGTCGCTGGTGAAAGCCGTATCGGCGACGGGCGCGTTTCTGGTCTATAGCGCGATGTGCGCGGTCACCTTCGGGATCGTCTGGCGATTCGTTCCCGAGACCAAGGGGCGCAGCCTGGAAGAGATCGAACGGTCGTGGGTGCGGCGGTAAAGGCCGCGCGCGGCGTCATTGGATATCGAGAGTTACGGTGTTGGAAGTTACGGTCACATTATCCACGGTATCCTGGACGCTTAATACCAGGCTGACCTGACCGCTGCCCGCCAGGCTGTTGGGCAGTTGCACGTTCAACTGATCCAGCCCGATATCGCCCTGGGCGCCGGCATATGCGTACGGCACGCTCTGGCCGTTGATGAGGACAGTGAGCGCGGCGGGCGACGAAATGTGACGGAAGCCGGTACCAAAGAACTCCACGACGACGGTGTCGTGCGGTCCGATGCCGAGCGGCTGCGGGGTACAACCGGCGCCGCCGCAGGTGAAGGCGTCCTGGAAGTATTGTCCATTTGGCTGGAGGTTGGGCCAACCCGCGCATACACCCGCGCAGATGGCGAAGGCGGACGGGGCGCCCTGGCCGCTGGCGTTGGCCGTAAACAGGCCGGGCGCCACGGGCGCCACCAACACGCTTCCGGCCGACTGGGTACCATCGCCGCTCGAGACTGTGACCGTCGCGGAACCGGGCTGCGCCTTCGAAGGAACGTAGTAATTGATCTGTCCCGATCCGGCATAATACATCTGCACGGGGTAGGATGTGTTGGTGGAATCGACCAGGGTCATGGTAGTGCCGGCCAGGGTGGTCGGGAACAACCCATCCAGCGCGGAAGAGGTCGCCAGATCCACGCCGAACGCGGAGATCAGGGAATCGGGAGCTACGATGGCCTGCGGGTTGCACGGATTTCCACCCGATCCGCAGGTGGGGTTGAATACGGTAGGAAGGGTGGCATAACTGGCGCTGGAGATGTTAGTCAGCCGATGCACTCCGAGCATCCGGCTGTCGGCCAGGTAGGACTGGCCGGTGGTGGAGAGTTGCCCCTGTTGAATGGCTTGCTCGTCGGCTGCGCGATAGCTGGTGTTGTCGGGAGTATCTTCGCCCGCCGGGCCATACCAGAAGAAAGCTTCGGTAGTGAAAGCGGTGATGGATTCCATGTGGTTCGCGGAGGCGAATAGCGCGATGCCGTGCAGCCAGTTCGCATCCATGGCCGCGAAATCGGTATTTACCGGCCCTACCAGCGCGATATCCGCCAGGGTCTGCCCGGTATAGGGCGGCATGGGACTGGGCAAATCGAACGGCGACCAGACCTCCTCGACATACACGCCTTTGCCGTTAGTCTGCGCCAACTGGGCCCACTGGGTGAACTTAGAGAATGCCGAGCTGTAGATATCCATGGTCATGAAATCCAGAGCCGGGATGGTGACGAAATCCTGATAGTAACTGTCTTCGCTCTGGTAATCGCTGAGTTGGATATTGTAGGCGCAGCCGGCTCCTATACGCGTGTGCGGCGAGGCGGTCTTGATAATGGGAGCGGCCGCCAGGATGAAATTGTGCCAGTCCGATATCTGGGTGGTGAGTCCCATGCGGGCGGCCATGGTATCTGGCTCATGAACGATCACGAAGTTATCGGGCTGATAACGGGCGGCCAGTTCCTGATACTCCGCCAGCGCCAGCGCCTGGAAGTCCGCGAAGCTGGTGATGGGAGATGGGTCGTTCTCGCCAACCTCATATTCCGGATTGATGGCCAACTGCAGGCCTAACTCGCGGATATGCCGGACTATGGCATCGTACTTAGCGACGTTGCCGGAATGAGACATGGTGGCCATGGAAGGATTGAACTCGACCCGCTGCACGCCGGCGGCTTTGAGGCCATCCACCCAGTCGAGCAGGACGGACAGGTCTTCGTTGGCGACCCGGGTGCCGTAGGCGGCTACCAGATTGCCGCCGAACAGGACCGGCTGGGTGGGGGTGCCCAGGGTGGCGACCGTACTGTTGATGGCGGTATTCACCGAGGCCATGTACTGCTGCTCGGTCTGGTTCTGGGCGGCCAGGGGCAAGGCGGCCAGGGCTAACAGCGCCGGAAAGGCACCGGACAATCTTCGTGGATTCGGGTGTCGCATCATATATACCGGGATACCAGAGTTTACCCGATGTAACAAGATGACATACGGTAGCGCTTACTTTAGTTAGCCCAGGAAGCGGGTCTGGAGGCCTGCCCCACCTTACTTTACTTCGATGGCTGGGATGTTGGCTTCGCGCACCTGTTTGTTGAAGGCGGGTAAGTCATCCGCGAGCAAGTGCTTTAGCTTATCCAGTTCGGCGTTGGATTGGGTGGCCAGGTCCTCGTATAGCTGCTGCTCCTGGCGGGTGGGCCGGGTATCGCTTTCTTCGACGCTGTCTTTGAGCGCCGCCAGTTTGTTATTGAGCTTGATGGGGAAGTTGAGCGCATCCTCGCCGGCCTTCAGTTTGGTCTGATACAGCAGCTCTTCGATCGCCGACAGCTTCTTGTCGAGAGCGCCGGCCGCGTCCTTCACCTTGTCTTCCCTGGCATACCGCGCAAGCTGCTTTTTCGCTTCGCGGATCTGGAGGACGGCCTGATTCACGGCACTGAGTTTGTCGCGAATCCGGAGCGCCAGGGCGAGTTGCGCGGCGTAATCCTCGGGCCGGGTCTGGAGGCGCGGATCGGGCCGCACGGTGAAGTTCTGCGTCTGGCTCTTACCTCCTACAGTCAGCTTGGCGGTGAACTGGCCGGGGGCTGCGAGGGGACCTTCGACGTCGCCGGCCCACATGATCAGGCCCGGGAACTTGGTCGCGTCCTCGTAGTGCAGATTCCATACGAAGCGATTCAATCCGGCCTCGGCGGGCAGCTTATCAGGGCCTTTGGGCCGCCCGGGTTCTTCTTCGTCGGGCGCGCCGGGAGCGTCGTCCTTCTTCTCGATGTTCGAGTATTTCTTCAGCAGTTGGCCTTGCGCGTCGAGGATTTCGAGATCGATCTCCTCTTTTTCCCTGGGTTTGGCGGCGAGCGAGTAATAGATGGCCGCGCCACCCGCGGGATTCTGGCCAACGGGCCGGCTGGATGGGCTTTCGAATCCGCCATGCACGCCATGGACGACATCTTTGGGCTGAAATAAGTGCGCCGGCTCCTTGAGGGCATCGGACGACAATTGACCGAGCAGGGGCACATCGTCCAGAATCCAGAAGGACCGCCCTTGGGTAGCCACGACTAACTCGCGCTCGCGCTTATGGAAGGCCAGGTCTGTAATGGGCACGACCGGCAGATTGAGTTGAAACGGCTGCCACTGTGCGCCGCCGTCGAACGAGATGAACATGCCGGTTTCGGTGCCGGCCATCAGCAGCCCTTTGCCATTGGGATCTTCGCGCACCACGCGCGTAAAGGAGTGGTCCGGAATCCCTTTGTCGATGGCGGTCCAGGTCTTACCGGTATCGTGCGTCACAAACAGGTAGGGCCGGAAGTCATCCCACTTATACATTGTGGCGGCGATGTAGGCAGTCCGGGCGTCGTGGGGCGAGGCTTCGATGGAGTTGATCTGGATCCATGCGGGCATATCCCGCGGTGTGACATCCGCCCAATGCGCGCCGCCATCGTGCGTGACATGCACCAATCCGTCATCCGAACCAGCCCAAATGAGGCCCTTTTCGAGCGGCGATTCCGCGACGGTGAAGATCGTATCGTAATATTCGACGCCGCTATTGTCCTTGGTGATCTCGCCGCCCGCGGGACCCTGCTTCGAGCGATCGTTGCGCGTGAGATCGGCGCTGATGGGCTTCCAGCTTTGTCCCTCGTCGGTCGTTTCAAAGAGCATATTGCCGCCGGCCCAGAGCC
>JBEKIM010000018.1:0-33703 GCA_050011755.1 Bryobacteraceae bacterium
GATGGCACCGCGCAAGAGTGCCACGCCAGCTTTGTGACCGCGAACTTCTTCAGCGAACTCGGCGCCGCGTCGGCGCAGGGCAGACTGCTGGTTCCCACGCGGGATGAAGCTGCCGATGCGCCGCCGGTGGTGGTCCTCGCCCAGCCGTTCTGGCTGCGCCATTTCGGCGCGGATCCGTCCATTATCGGGAAGACGATCCACATCAATGGCCAACCGGCGACGGTCGTAGGCATTGCGTCCGGTGATTTCAGTGGTCTCGGTGGGGATCCGCCCGACCTGTGGGCGCCGATCACTGAGCAGCCTTACTTCGTAAAAGGCAGCCGTCTGACAGACTTCTCCGATAGCGGCGTGGGCGTGCCGATGTGGGGCCGCTTGCAACCGGGCTTCGCCCCCGCCGCGGCCGAAGCAGAACTCAAGTTGTTGGCCGCGGAACTGCACAAGCAGCATCCCAAGGAAGTTTGGGCAAACGAGAGCCTTCTCAGTGCGCCCGGCGGCTTTGCCAACCGCATCCGGCACGAGATGATTCCCGTTTTCGCCATAGTCGCCGCGCTGGGGCTGCTGATCCTCGCCGCGGCTTGCGGGAATCTCGGCAGCCTGTTGCTGGCGCGCGGCGTGGCACGCCAAAGGGAGATCGCAATTCGCGTCGCGGTGGGCGCCGGCCGCGCCCGTTTGATGCGCCAATTGTTCACCGAGAGCCTGGTGTTGGCGCTGCTCGGATCGCTGGCCGGGTTGACGCTGGGCTACATCGTCCAGCGCTTCCTGATGAATTGGGCGGAGGCTCCCGCCTGGCTCGATCCTACACCCGACCGGCGTGTGATGGCCTTCGCCATCGGTATGGGATTCGCGGCCGCCATCCTTTTCGGGCTCACTCCGGCGTGGCACACCGCCCGCCAGCGCCATCGCGGCGGCGCCGCGCGGCAGTTCCTGATCGGCGCGCAAGTCGCCGCCAGTTGCGTGCTTCTGATCGTGGCGGGGCTCTTGGCGCGCGCCATGCACCACGCGGTCTACACGTACCCGGGTTTTGAATACAACCAGGTAATCTCGATCGATCCGGTCCTGCGAGGTTATGGGCCAGCCGCCGCGCGCGCCTATTTCAACGCTCTCTCTGGCCGTCTTCGCGGCGTCCCCGGAGTCGAGTCGGTCGCGCTGGTCTCCAATCCCCCGCTGGGGAACCGTTGGACGGTCTTCAAGACGGCCGTCGCCGGCCGCACGGTGGACATTCACGTCAACCACATCGACCCGGCCTTCTTCCAGACCCTGGGAATCCCGCTGCTGCGCGGAAGGAATCTGATGCCCGGCGATACTCGCGCCATCGTCGTGAGCGAATCTCTGGCGCGCCTCCGCTGGCCGGCCGAAGACCCCGTGGGCCAGCCCTTCCAGTTGGGGAACGACCGTCTTACCGTTGTGGGAGTCTCCGGCAGCGCACGGCTGGTCTCGCCGGAAGATTCCGATGCGGTCGAGATCTATCAACTCGCGCAGGCGGACCTGCTGCCCTCAATGGTGGCGATGGTGCGGACCGCGGTTCCGCCCGAAGGATTGCTGCGTTCGGTGGCCTCCATTGCGAAGTCCATCGATCCCTCGCTCAACCCGGAGGTCCAACTGATGAAGAGCGCCTTCCGCGGGAAGCTGCGGACCGCGGAGGCCAGCGCCTTGGCCGCTACCCTGCTCGGCTTCCTCGCGCTCCTGCTGGCCTGCGCCGGCATCGTCGGATTGGTAGGCTACGCGGTTTCGCAGCGCACCAAAGAGATCGGCATCCGCATGGCGCTGGGGGCGCGGCCGGCGCATGTCCTGTCGATCGTGCTGCGCCAGTTCGCCGTTCCCGTCGCGATTGGATTGTTGGCGGGGTTGGGGGTCGCGGCGGCTCTATCCCAAATCCTGCGCGGGCTGCTCTACGGCGTGAGCAACTTCGATGCGGCAGCCTATCTGAGCGCCATCGCGATTTTCGCCGTGGCCGTGGCCGCGGCGGCCGTGCTGCCCGCCCGGCGCGCCCTCCGCGTGGATCCCACGCGTGCCCTGCGCTACGAATAGCGCACCCCGCCCACCGGACGGCATTCTCCCCGCGGCGCCGACGAACGCCGTACACTAGTGGAGGGGACACTATGGCTGGCACCATAAAGCGCGGCAAGCCAGAGAAATCGGCGCGTACGCCTGAGCCCGCGCCTCGCAGCCGGGTCACAGTACGGCGTGTTGCTCGCGGCCAGATGCGGCAGGCGCTAGAGATCCTGGGCCTCTGCACAGAGGGAGAAGCGCTGCCATCAGGACGGTTCGCATTGATCGAATTGGCCCGCAAAGAAGGTGCACGGCCAGTTCACAGGATCTTCAAGGCTTCCGCCACCGAGCATCCTTCACGGGAGGAGTTGCGCGGCGCGGCGCGGAGGGCCGAGGTCATCGCCCACGCGACGGAAGCTCTCGACGGGCAGGTGAATGCGATGCACTGGTTGCAGGAGGCAAATCGCAGTTTGGGCGGACGCTCGCCCTTGGCCGTGCTCACTGACAATACGCCCGAAGGCGCCGAGTTGGTCGACGAATTGCTCTACGGCATAGAATACGGAATGTTCGCGTAGTGCAGGTCTGGCGCATTTCAAAGCGACAATACGCGCCTGCGATTCTATCCGGTGATGGCGGACTTCGGGCCGCGATGCGCTGGAATCACAAAGGTCACCGGATTGTGTATGCGTCACAGTCCCTCGCCCTGGCGACTCTTGAATTTTGGGTGCACACGCCGCCCATCGAGCCCTTGACGACCTACGTTTCCGTGGCGGCCGTGATACCCGGCGACCTGAAGGTCACCGGTTTTGACCAAGACGCCCTCCCGCGGGGTTGGCAGGAAGATCCGGCGCCCGAGAACCTGCGGGATTTGGGCACGCATTGGCTGGCCTCCACGATCTCAGCCGTGGCTAGGGTTCCCTCAGCGATAGTTCCTACGGAATACAACTCTCTACTGAACCCCGAGCATCCGGATTTCGGGCTCATTACGGTGGCGGAACCGATTCCGTTCGTTTTCGATCGGCGCATGTGGAAGCCGCGCAAGCTGTAGTCGCCGGAAGATGCGACCACGCCGGCTGGCCGCACAGCGACAGCCCGGGGGCCGGGCCAAGAAACAGACCCGCCTCCAAAGTCGCCGGCATCGCCCTTCCTATTTGCGCCAGACGGGGCTCGCCAGCTCAATGCGCCAAATCGGTCCATCTTCGTATAGAGGTGCGTCCGATCGTAGGAAGGTGGGCGCCTCCTTCGTTACCCAAATATCGACCGGCGGCGGCTGCTTTCCCAGCACTTTGGCGGCTACGCCGGTGACCCCACCGATATCTATCTTGATGATGTAGTGCGTAGCTTTGGCTGCCACGCCGGCGCCGGAGTACGATTCTTCGCCGGACGCCGCGATTTTCAATTTCACAACGCGCGGCTTGGGTGTCGATACCAGCATCGACAGCGTCGTTTCGGCTCTGGGGTCGACATCGGCGATAACCGTTGGGATGATACCGTTCGCCAGATCCGCCGGCAGCGAGAGGTGGTCAGAGATATTCTTTTCATTACCGTCCTTATCCGTGTATTGGATGGTCACGTTGCCGGTGGCCGTATCGAGGGAGAGGGCCTCGTCCCTCTTAAAGGAGGGCCCCTTTTGAACCTGCTTATACTTGAGCAGATGAAAGACCCGCCGCTGTGAAAATACCGTCGTTTCCTGGTAAACGGAGCCATCGTTAAAGTGCAGGGTCATTCCGCCGTTGAGGCGAGAGCCGGACGGGGTTTGGACCACTTCCCCGGATGCCAGTATCTTATCGTCCACATCCTTCAGAACCACGAACCCGTGGATGAATCCGCGGGTGTGCCGCACCGGCAGCGGCTCGCTCCTCAGCGCGACGCATGCAAGACTTGCAAGCGCCAGACATCTCAACAGCTTGTAGGTGCCGATCGGCATGGTTCGTATCCTCGACTATCGTGGGGTTTTCCACGTCGCGTGAAACCAGCACTCGGAGGGCCATTTCAAGATCCGGATGATAGAACGATCGCGAACGTAGAGTCGGTTATGATTACTAGATCCATGCGAGCCAAGTTACCGTTGCGCATTTCCTCGATCATCTTGTTCCTCTTTGCCCTGGGGCATACGGTAGGATTCCAGACGTTTCGGCCATCCTCAAAACCGGGCCTTGACGTCATGGAAGCCATGCGCAGCGTGCCCTTCGCTTTCGGGAGCGAGACCGTCCACTGGATGGACCTCTATATGGGATTCGGTCTTGCCGTGTCCGTTTCCGGTTTCTTCTCGGCGATCGTGGCGTGGCGCTTGAGCACGGCCAGCATGGCCGAAATACCGCTGGCGCGCACCATCGCCTGGCTGCTTTGCGCGACCCAGGTTGCCGGTATCATTCTCAGCGTGCGTTACTTCGGCCCGGTCCAGGCCGGGTTCTCGCTGGTATCTTCGGCCGCACTGGTGTGGAGCGCGCTCCGTCTGAACGCGGCGAGCAAGACCGCAGCTTAGGCGCGGTCACCCCGCGACCCGCCACCGCGGCTCATCCGCGCTAAGATCACATAACGTGAGCACAATTTCCGAACCCGCGTCCTCCGCCCCCAAAGTGGCCCGCATCGCCCACATGCGCCACCTGGTCGACCAGCTCAAGAAACTCGAGGATCGCCTCCGCGCGGGCGGCGGCCCCGCCAAGATCGAGCGCCAGCATCGCGCCGGCAAAATGTCCGCCCGCGAGCGCATCGCCGCGCTCATCGATCCAGGCACGCCCTTCCTCGAAATCGGGCTGCTGCTCTCCTACGATCAGTACGATGGAGAGGCTCCCTGCCTGGGCTCCGTTACCGGCATCGGCATGATCGAAGGCCGCCACGCCGTCATCATTGCGGGAGATGCCACGGTCAAGGCCGGCTCCTGGTGGCCTGAAACCGTCACCAAGGGCCTGCGCGCGCAGGAAATCGCCATGCGCAACCGCGTCCCCATCGTTTACCTGGTGGATTCAGCCGGCGTCAACCTGCCGTACCAGGACCGCATTTTCCCCGGCCAATACGGCGGCGGCCGGATTTTTTACTACAATTCGCTGATGCGGCGCAAGCTGCGCGTGCCGCAGATCGCCGCGGTGATGGGCGCCTGCATTGCCGGCGGAGCCTATCTGCCCGCGCTCAGCGACTACATCATTATGGTCGAAGGGACCAGTTTCATGGGCCTGGGAGGTCCGAATCTGGTTAAAGGCGCCACCGGCCAGGTAGTCGATTCCGAAGCGATCGGCGGCGCGCGCATGCACACCAGCGTCAGCGGCGTGGCTCATTACATGGCCAAAGACGATGCCGAATGCCTGGCGCGTATCCGCCAGCGCTTCCGCGATCTGCCCAACCGGCAGGCGGAACCGCCCGCGCCGCCCCAGCCGCCCGCCCGTCCCATAGACGACATTTACGGCGTGCTTCCCGAGAATCATCGCCTCCCCTACGATATCGAGGAAGTGATCTTTCGCGTTTTCGATGCGGGCGACTACACCGAATTCCAGCCGGAATACGCGCCGGAAATGCTGTGCGCCAATGCGCGCCTCTCCGGCCATCCAGTGGCCATCATCGCCAATCGCCGCGGATTCCTGCGCTCCGAAGGCCGGCCCCGTATCGGCGGCATCGTCTACACAGAATCCGCGCGCAAGGTGGCGTACTTCGTGGAGCTGAACGAGCGCCTCGGCTACCCCCTCATCTATCTGCAGGATGTTTCCGGTTTCATGGTGGGGCCCGAAGCCGAGCGCGACGGCATCGTCCGGGCCGGCGCCGACATGGTGGAAGCCATGTCCTGCACCAGCGTACCGAAGCTCATCCTGACGTTGAATCACGCCAGCGGCGCGGGCTATTACGCGATGGCGGGCCAGGGTTTCGAACCGAACTTCACGTTCAGTTGGCCTACGGCCCGCATCGGCGTGATGGAAGGCGATTCCGCGGTGCAAGCCCTCTTCTCAGTGGAACTGGAAAAACTAAAGGCCGCCGGCGAACCCATACCCAAGCAGCTTCAACTCGCCATCGACAAAACCAAAGCGGATTACGAGAGGTGGCTGGACGCCCGCTACGCCGCCGCGAGAGGCCATTGCGACGCCATTATCGATCCCCTCGAAACGAGGCAAATTCTGACCATGGCGCTGGAAGTGACGCTGCATCGCCCGCGGGCCACCCCCCTGGTGCTGGAAACATTATGATTTCTGTTCGCCATGCATCTCCGTTCTGCCGCCTAAAAGGCGGCTGCGGCCAAGATTGGCCGCCCTCCAAACATTATTCTTATGATTCGAATCGCTAACGGTCAAGGTTTCTGGGGCGACTGGCTGGAAGCCCCCGTCCGCCTGGTGGACGGCGGGCCCATCGATTACCTCACCCTCGATTACCTCGCCGAAGTCACCATGTCCATCCTGCAAAAGCAACGCCAGCAGGACCCCGAGCTCGGCTACGCCCGTGACTTCCCTCCCCTGATCGGACGCATCGCCAAGAAGATTCGCGAACGCCACATCAAGGTGGTCGCCAATGCCGGCGGCGTGAACCCGTTAGCCTGCGCGCGCGCGGTGCTCAAAGCCGCCCCTGGCCTCAAGATCGCCGTAGTGTTCGGCGACGACGTGCTGGGCCGCATCGACGAGTTCCTCGGCAAAGGCTACGCGATGCGCAACATCGATACGGGCGAGCCGATCTCCACCATTCGCGAGCACATCCTCAGCGCCAACGCTTACATCGGCGCGTTTCCGCTCGCCGAAGCCCTGGCCACCAACGCCGACGTGGTCATCTCCGGCCGCTGCGCCGACGCCGCCCTGGTGCTCGCCCCCATGATCCACCGCTTCGGCTGGGGCCCCGACGATTACGACAAGCTGGCCGCCGGCATCGTTGCCGGACACATTATCGAATGCGGCGCGCAATGCTCCGGCGGCAACTGCCAGGTCGACTGGCAGAACATCCCGGATCTGGCCAACATCGGCTACCCCATCGTGGAGGCGGAGCCCGACGGATCCTTCGCCGTCACGAAGCATCCCGGGACCGGAGGACGCATCGACTCTCACGGCGTCAAGGAACAGCTTCTCTATGAAATCGGCGATCCAAGCCAATACATGACGCCGGATTGCGTGGCCGATTTCACCTCCATTCAGCTTGAGGATACCGGCCCCGACCGAGTGCGCGGCTACGGCGTACGCGGCGGCCCACGCCCGGCCATGCTGAAAGCGTCCATCAGTTATCACGCCGGATGGAAAGCCTCCGGCACGCTGGTTTACAGTTGGCCCGACGCCCTGGAAAAGGCCCGCGTGGCGGATCGGATCACCCGCCAGCGACTGGCCCAGCTCGGCCTGCGCTTCGATGAAATCCATACCGAATACTTTGGTGTGAATGCCTGCCACGGTCCGGCCGCGCGGCCGGTTTCCGACCCACCGGAAGTGCAGGTACGTATCGGCGTGCGCGGCCCCGATAAGCGCGCCGTGGACCGCTTCACCCGTGAAATGATTCCACTGGTGCTTACCGGTCCGCCCGGCGGCACCGGATATGGCGAAGGCCGGCCAGAAGTCCGCCAGATCGTAGCTTACTGGCCGGCGTTGATTCCGCGCGAAGAAATCCAAACACGTGTGGAGGTGGTCGAATGAAGCTGCCGCTTTCCCGCATCGCCCACACCCGTTCGGGAGACAAGGGCGATATCGCTAACATCGGAGTGATTGCATGGCTGCCGCAATACTATCCGATCCTGCTGCGCGAGGTCACGCCGGAGCGCGTCAAAGCCTTCTTCGGCGAAATGGTCAAGGGCGGCGTGGACCGTTTCGAGCTGCCCAACCTCTACGCATTGAACCTGCTGCTGCACCATGGCCTGGGCGGCGGCGGGACGGTTTCACTGCGCACCGACGCGCAAGGCAAAACCCTGGGCGCGGCGCTGCTGGCCATGGAGATCGAGGTCTATGAGCGAGAGCTTACAGATTAGCCGCGAGGGCCGTTGCCTGCATCTCGCGCTGAACCGCCCGGAACGGCGCAACGCGCTGAATATGGATCTGTGCAACGCGCTCGGCGCGGCGCTCGAAGAAGCCGAACAGGATCCGCGCGTGGGCGCCGTGCTGCTCAGCGGAAACGGCAAGTCGTTCTGCGCCGGCATGGATCTGCACGAGGTCCTGTCGCCCGGCGGGGGCGATATCAACGAGGCGCACGAACGCATCTTTACCAGCGGAATCCGCATGACCAAGCCGCTGATCGCGGCCGTGCATGGCGCGGCGCTGGCCGGAGGCACCGGATTGGTGGCCAATTGCCACGTGGTGGCGGCGGCCGAGGATGCCACCTTCGGGCTGACCGAGATCCGCATCGGGCTCTGGCCGTTCGTCATCTTTCGGACGATCGCAGCCGCGCTGGGCCAGCGGCGCGCGACCGAACTGGCTCTGACGGGCCGCATCTTCGGGGCGGCCGAAGCGCGCGAGTATGGCCTGGTGCACCATATCGTGGAGCCCGCCGTGCTGATGCAACGCGCGCAGGAAATCGCCGCGGGGGTCGCCGAAGCCAGCCCTACTGCGATCCGCGCCGGCCTGGCCTTCGTGCGCGACGCGGCGGGCAAGAGTTGGGAAGAAGCCGGCGACCTCGCGCGCCGCATGCGCAACGAGGTTTTTCGCAGCGCCGACTTCCAGGAAGGCATCCGGGCGTTTCAAGAAAAGCGCTCCCCGCGTTGGCCATCCGCTTCCTAAGCGCGCGCGCCCCGGCGCACGCCGTGCACGTGATACGGAACGTAGTAGCGCGGGTCGTCGCGCGTCACGATGTCGAAGCCCGCGCCGGCTAAGAACTCTTTCACGAAATCGAGCGTCCGGAATGCGTCCCCTTCCCCGCGGCCGGCGCGAAAGTCGTGGGCCGCAATGCACACAAATCGCGCGCGGCGCAGGGCCTCGGCGCAGCCCGGCAGCGCCCACCGCTCCGCGCCTTCGATGTTCATCTTCAGGAAGTCGATGCACTCGATTCCCTGCTCCGCGGCCAGATCGTCGAAGCGAATCGCCCGCACCGGATGGCTGGACGGGCTGGGATTCCCCGCGCGCACGTAGCTCGATTCCCAGACGGTTGTGGTTTCGATCTGTAATTGGCCGGGCTGGTCCATGCACGCATAATTCAACGCCTTCACATTTTGCAAATGGTTCAGCTTGCACAGGCGGCCCAGAATCTTAAAGGAAAACGGATGCGGCTCGATGGCCCAAACGCGCCCCCCGGGCCCCACCGCCCGGGAAAATGCGAAGACATCCTCGCCGCGGCCCGCGCCGATATCCACGATCGAATCGCCTGGCGCGGGTTTGTACACATGGAACCAATAATCCTCGGCGTCGCGGAGGTACTTGCCGGCCTGCCCCGCCCAGCGTTCCCAATCCGGCTCGGTTTTGCCGCGGGCCATGCGGAACATGCCGGGATCCGGAAAATAATCGGAACCCACGCGCCGCACCCACATGCCGTCCCAGAGGATCTCCACGTCCACGCCCGGCATGGCCGCGCGCGCCATTTCCGTCGCGCGGCGCGCCACTGTCTTCCGGTCGCCGCCCGTTTTCTCACTGACCCACATGCGTATTCGCTCGCTTCAGGCGCAGCGCCAGGAGCCTTCGCCTTTCGTCGGAAAGCGGCGCTCTCTCATTCGGCCGCCGCGCGCTCGCGCGCCGTCTGGGCGATTGCAAAACCTGTTCGAGAAAAGCTTCGAACGGCCCGGCATTCAGCCGTCGCGCGTATTCGAGGGCCACGCGCCGCGATGCCGTCGCCAGTTCCTCGTAATGCGCCCGCTCGCCGAGCAGGCGTTCCAACACCGCCGCCCACGGCCGTACGTCTTGCGGCGGAACGTCCACCGCGGGAACCATCAACTCATCCACCGTGGGCCGATAATGCCGGACGGGGTTCACCGGCAGCAGATAGTCCATGCCCAGCATGGCTTCCGCCAGGCCGCCGACGTCGCTGGCCATCACCGGAATGCCGCGCGACATCGCTTCCAGAATCATGCGCGAGCGCGCTTCGGCCCACAGCGATGGCGCCAGCATCACGCGCGTCTGCCGCAGCAGATCGTCGATATCGTCGAAGGGCGGCAGGATGGAGATATTCGGCAGCTTCCGCAAGGCCGCGAAATCCGCGGGCGTGGTGCCCCAGGTGGGGACCGCCGCGAATTCCACTTGGGGAAAATGCTCCGCCAGCGCCAGGAAGATCGCGATGCCTTTCACCGCGCACGGATTCACCATGCCGACAAAGCGATTGTCGAAGCGCCCCAGCTCCGGATGACCGCCGGGATCGAGCAGCGAAATCGGCACGTGGATGGCCTCCACGCCGCCCCACCGCCGCGTGTATGCGGCCACATATTCGCTCACCGCGACCACGCCGTCGGCTTGCCGCAGCGCTTCGGTTTGGAACTCGCCCGGCAGCCCGGTGTCCGGACCGAAAGGCAAGGCCACGGTGGCGCGTACCAGGTAAACGACGCGGGTCCGCGGCGTGCGCAAGGCGATCTGCAGCATCAGGTGCGCGGGATCGTCCGTGGAAGCGACAATGATCTCGGGCGAAAATGCGCGCACCTGGGCTGCGAAATAAGCCCTAAGATTCGGATCGCCAGTGAGAATGCGCACTTCCACGCCATTCAACCGGAATTCGAGGCTGCCCGGCGCATGGTGCAGGGCGGCGCCGCGGGCGGTCAATTGGCGAACCAGCGCGGCATGCGCCTCCGTGCCGAAATGCTCCACGCGCGCCACCACCCGCACCGCGTGCCCCCGGGCTGCCAGGGCTTCCATCAGCAGCCGGTTCGATTTGTCGCCGCCTCCGTAAGACGGATAGTAGAGCGAATTATGAGCCAGCAGGATGCGCAAGCTTCATGTTGCCACAAGCGCGCGTCATCGCGCCTGAAGCGACCTGGTGAGAATGCCTTCGATGGCCGCCAGATCCGGCTTCGTGAGCTTCCACCCGGCGGCGGATGCATTGGCCTTCACCTGCTCGGGAGTCTTGGCGCCGGCGATCACCGAGGCCACGGCGGGCCGTGCGGCAAGCCACGAGACCGCTAGCGCCAGCATGCTGTGCCCGTGCGCCCCGGCATATTCGCCGAGCGCTTCCACCAGGCCCAGATTCTCGTCCGTGAAGACCTTCGGACCGAATCCATCCCGCGCGCGGCTGCCTTCGGGAAGTGCCTGGCCGCGGCGATATTTGCCCGTGAGGAGCCCGTTGGCCAGCGGGAAATAAGGCAGAAATGCCATACCCGCGCGCACGCACTCCTGGATCACGTCCGCTGCCGGCTCGCGATGCACCAGGCTGTATTGGTTCTGGACGCTCACGAAATGCGCGGCGCCTTTGGGCACGGCCGCCTCCGCCGCGCGCAGTTGCTCGCCCGAGAAATTCGAACAGCCGATCTCGCGCACTTTTCCGGCGCGCACCAGCTCATCGAGCACGCCCAGCGTCTCCGCGATGGGCACTTCCGGATCGGGCTGGTGCAGTTGATACAGGTCGATGTAGTCTGTCCCCAGACGCCGCAAGCTATCCTCGACCGCGCGCCGCACATATTCCGGCCGCGCGCCGCGGCGGTGCTCGTCCATCTTCATCCCGAACTTGGTGGCGATCAGCACTTCGCCGCGCCGCCGCCCCAAAGCCTGCCCCAGAAACTCCTCGCTGGCCCCCGCGCCGTAAATATCCGCCGTATCGAAGAAGTTGATGCCCGCGTCCAGCGCCGCGTTTACGGCCGCCGCGCTGGCTTCCGCGTCGATACGCCATCCGAAATTGTTGCAGCCGAGGCCCGCCAGGGATACCTGCAGCGATCCGATTCGTCGCGTTTCCAATGCCGCTTCCTCCTATCCGTTGGATGGCCGGTGTTGGTGACGGGATGCAGTCGGGCTATTGGACGGTGAAGCTGTCGCTGGTCGTTATCGTACCGCCGGGGGTGACGATGGCGATCGGGCCGGTGGCCGCGCCCGCCAGTACGGTGGCCCACACGTAATTCGAGCCGCTGTTCGAAACCGTGCCGGCTGGCGTGCCATTGAATTCGACCGCCGCTCCAAACAGGTTGCTGCCCCAGATCCGCACCCGGGTACCGGCCGGGCCCGCATCCGGATGGAAGTGCTGGGCCCAGGGACGCGGCAGGGGCAGTCCTGCGTCCACTGAGAAAATGGAGCCGAAGCCGTATTGTCCACCCCAGGATGCCGCGCCGTAAAGAACCCCGTCGCTGCCCTGGATCAGCCAGCACGAGCACAGGCCATCGGCATTCAGATCGGCGACGACGCTGAAATCGCCCGATTTCGTGATGCGAAAAACCTGGCTGCTTCCCCCGTTCGGCGCATAGAAATTGCTGCTGGTGGTGCCGTACAGATTTCCGTCGCCGGCTTCGAGCATCGATCCGGGCCACTGGGAAATACCGGCCGGAGGCATGCTGTAAAGTAGCGTGTATTCGCCGTCTAACGTGAGCTTGTAGATGGTACCCAGACCGTCGCCGCCTTTCGGCGTGGTGCCGTACAGATTGCCGTCATCAGCCTGGATCAGCGACGGACCCGTATCCTGGTAGAAGCTCTGAGATGGGAAGTTATAGATCTTTGTGACACTTCCGGATGGGGTGGCGCGGTAAACGTAAGCGGGGCCATCCGGCAGAACCGAGACGCCGTAATAGTTGCCGTCGCTCGCCAACAGCGTGAAGAATTGGGGAACTTCGCCCGCTGGGAATTCATAAAACGGAGTGACGTTGCCGTTCAGGTCGGCGGTGACCAGGTCATAAGCACCCGCGGGGCCGAGGGCGAAACCCAGCAGCGTGCCATCCGGCAGGTTTTGGGTGAAGACCGGGTTAGTGGTCAGGTTCGCGTAGACCTTCTTGCTGCCTGGAAGCGACGCCACGGAGAAGACACTGGATGTGCGCGAGGCGCTGGTGTAGGCTGTGCCGTAGAACCGGCCATTATCGCCGCCGATGAACGGCCCGCCGCCGGTTACGCCGGTGGGGAAAGTGGCCAGATAGGTGATTGCTCCCTGGGGAGTGATGGTGAAAACCGGCTGGCTGCCCTGGGTGCCACTCGAGTAAAAGACCCCGGGAGAGCCTTCCAGAATTCCCGCCGGCGAGCCAAGACCGTTGAAGGCGGCGATCACTTTCAGGGTCGCTGGGTCCGCGGCCAGGGCCGGGAGCGCAACGAAACAAGCGAGGAACGATATCCAAACGCGGCGAATGCTGGTTTTCATGGCAGACATGGCGGCCTATAGCGGCCAGCGCTGCCACACGGACTTCCTGGCTTGGGGTTCGGAACCGGATCCGGCATAGTGGCCCGGCTGCATGGGCGCGAAATTGACCTCGTTGGCCGCAAACTGGAGCGGCCGGTCGGTAATCATTTCGAGGGTGCTGCCCCGGGCTAGCACGGCGTCCGGCCCGCGCGTCAGCAGGACTGCCATCAGCCCGGCGGTAGCGCCCGCGGCGGCTCCGATGCCTCCGCCCAGGGCGAGGTTCTTGCCCGCGGCGCCCGCGATCAGGCCAATCGACGTGCCCGTGACCGTGGTTTCCGCGACGGTGCGCGCGTCGCCGGCCTTATTCCCTTCGCTTTGGATCTTGCCTTCCTGCTTGTTGAACTCTTCCCCGCCCTGGCCGTCCACTCCGCCTACGCGGGCGCGGAAATCGCGTGTGACTCCATTGGGAAGAGTCAGGGAATCGAAGCGAAGATAGAGTTCGCCGCGGCCCTTGACGCGTCCGGGGCGCTTGACCTCGGTCACCGTGCCCGACACCCAACTGCCCGTGGGAATGACGATATGGCCGTTGGTCAGGATCGGAAAAACCGTCTCCAGATACACGCGGTCGCCCTCTGCCGCATTCTTGGTGCTGATAGTGTTGATCAGGCCGAGGGGAATGCGCGTGCCGGGAGCGATCACGTAGTCGTTGGATTCCTGCGCCAGGATAACACCGGCCGCAAGCAAGAGCGTTGCGAAAGAGTATCTCAACATGCGCGAACTCCTCTAAGTATTCTAGCAGGGCGGTGGGGCTGCGGGACTTAAAAGTCCCGCCGGCACGCTGAAGCGTGCGCCACGGACGATCAAAGCCTATGTGGTTGATTTAAGGGTTATAGGTGGTGGGTTGTGGGTTGCGGATTGACGGTTGCGGGTTCCGGGCGGTGGGTTGCGGCTTCCAAATGGTTGGTTATGGGACAGATTGGGCGGACTGCTTGGGGTCGTTTGCCAGATTGTCAAAGAGCAGGGGGGCAGGTGGCTAGCGGGTGTCCTGGGAGAGGGGCGCGCACGATAGCGGCTGGGAGGCCGGGGCGCCGGACATTACGTATGCAGGCGGCGGGGCGGGCCGGTGCGCGGGAGTAGGCTTGACGGCGGGCTCGGTTTGCACCGGCTGCACGGGCTCCGGTTGGGTGCGGGCGCGGCGCTCGTTTTGCAACTGCTTCAGTTCGCGCATGGCGGTGCTGAAAGAACGCTCCAAGCGGGCGCGCTGGGCGGAGACGCGATCGAGCAGGGCGAATTGTCTTGCGCCCGGGTCGGTATCGGTAAAGACCCTCTCTTCAATGCGATCCGTGCGCATGAGCAGCCAGTGGGCGACGGCCATGCGTTCCAGCAGGATTCTTTCAGTGGGGGCTTGCGGCTGCCACTCGGATTCGAGGACATCCCAGAGTTGCCGGTAGGCGGCTTGGTCTTCGTGGATGAGGACGACATCGCGCGCGCGGAGTCCGAAGGTGAGGGCGTTGAGGCGGACGGCGGCCTTGCCTTCCGGGGAGACCGGGCCGGTGGAGTGTTGCGCGTTTTCGCGGTTAGCCTGGTGTTGTTTGCTAGAAATCAGCATGAGTTATTCCTTGCGGTTGGATTTGGGGATGGGATGAGGCGTGCATACCCGATTTCATTTTAGGGCCGAGGGTTATGGGGAACAGCAGTACGTGGAAGACAGGGAATTAGTAAGTAGCGCCGGCGCAGTTAGATGCGGGGTTGGGATTATATTTTGCAGATTGGTGACCGTATACGGGCAGCGGGACTTAAAAGTCCCGCCGGCACGCTGAAGCGTGCGCCACGCTGCCGTTGGAGGATAATATTCGGAATGAAATATCTCCTGTTAACATATTTGGACGAAGAAAAATGGTTCGGCCTGAGCGAGGCTGAGCAACTGCGGATCGTGGGCGAGTCCCTGCCCCATCTGCAACAGCTTATCGCCAGCGGAAAGTTCCTGGGCGGCGCACCGCTCGAACCCACGCCGGCAGCGGCCACCGTCCGGATGAGCGGGGGCCAGAAGATGGTGACGGATGGTCCGTTCGCGGAAACACGCGAGCAGGTCGGCGGCTACACCTTAATCGAGGCCCAGAATTTCGACGAAGCCGTGGCCATCGCGGCCGGCTTTCTGGGGCGCAGCAGCATAGCCACCATCGAGGTGCGGCAGTTGCGCGAAATGCAGGGGCTCCCGGAACTCCCGACGCACCAGTGAAAAAAAGCCGGGGCCTGTCGATCCGGGGGAGGGCCGTTCGACATAAAGTTAGAAGGAGCGAGAGAAAAATGACCGATAGCTGCATCACGTTCCCGCGGGACCTGAAATTCGCGGTGCGTTCGCTGGCGCGCACCAAAGGGCTTTCGATTACGGTGATCGTTACGTTGGCGCTGGGCATCGGCGCGAATTCCGCCATGTTCAGCGTAGTGCGCGGCGTATTGCTGCGCCCGCTCGCCAACCGCGACGAAGATCGCCTGATCTACATCCACCAGAGCGCCCGCGGTGTCGGCGCCGAAAACGCGAACTTCTCCGTTCCGGAGATCCGCGATCTGCGCGAACGAGTGAAAACACTGACCGCCATCGGCGACTTTTCCACGATCGGCTTCACCATGGTGGGACTCGGCGCGCCCAGGGAAGTCCGTGCGGGCATCGTGGGGGGATCGTATTTCAGCGTGATGGGGCTGCATCCGGTGCTCGGGCGCCTGCTCGGTCCGGGCGACGACGGCCCGGCCGCCTCGGGCGCGGCGGTATTGACTTACCGCTTCTGGAAAGAGAGCCTGAAGGGCGATCCCGGCGCAGTCGGTAAAACCATCAGGCTGGGTACGCGCTCGGCGGTGGTGGTGGGGGTGCTCGAACCGTCGGTTCCCTACCCCTCCGAAACTGAGATCTTCGCCAACCTCGTTACCAGCCCGCACCATCTCTCGGCCACCATGGTGACCGGCCGCGAACACCGCATGACGGAACTCTTCGGGCGGCTGGCGCCGGGCGTGGACCTGGCCTCCGCACGCGCCGAGCTGCGCGTGGTACACGGGGCCATGATGAAGTCACATCCCGAATCATATCCCGTGAAAGCGGATTTCCGAATCGACGCCGTGAAACTGCGTGAGCAGATCACCTCGCGCGCGAAGACCGTGTTGTGGGTGCTGCTGGCAGCCGCGGGACTGGTGTTTGTGATCGCCTGCTCCAATGTGGCCAACCTGATCCTGGCGCGCACGGTCCGGCGGGAGGGTGAACTCGCCGTACGCGCGGCGCTGGGCGCAAGCACGGGCGCGCTGCGGCGAACGCTGCTGGCGGAGAGCCTCCTGCTGGGCGGGGCGGGCGCGGCGTTGGGTATTCTGAGCGCGCGCCCGATGGCCGGTATCCTGGCCCGCTATGCCTCGCGCTTCTCGGTGCGCGCACTGGACATGACGGTAGATTCCAGCATGCTTTGGGTCGGCGCGGCCTTGGCGGTCGTGGCGGCCCTGTTGCTGGCGTTTGTCCCGCGCCTGCCTTCGGCCGACGCGGCGGGGGGATTCGGAATGGCGGGCGGAGGTACGCGCGTTACCAGCGGCACGCGGCGGCGGCTACGGATTTTCGCCGTCACCCAGATCGCGGCGTCCTTCCTGCTGCTGGCGGGAGCCGGTATGCTGCTCAAGACGCTGCTAAAGCTGCAGTCGGTGGAAACCGGCTTCGATACGCGACACGTGCTGGTTTTGAACGTGCCGGCGGAGTCGTACGGACGGTCCCCCGAACAAACGGTGAGCTTCTACAAAGAGGCCATCCGCCGGATCACGGATTTACCCGGCGTGGACCGCGTGGCTGTGGGCATTCTGACGCCGTGGCGCGATGGCGGCACGTTCGGCCCGGGATTCCAGTTCACGGTCGAGGGCCGCGTATCCGCGCCCGGTGAAGACGATCCGCGCGGACGCATGCGCACAATCTCGCCGGGGTTCTTCGCGGCGCTGGGCATCCCGCTTATCGGCGGCCGGGATTTCAACGAGGCGGACCGGAAAAACAGCGAGCCGGTCGTGATCATCAGCCAGAGCCTGGCGCAGCGCATGTTTCCGAGTGGGGATGCGGTGAACCATCACCTGCGATGGACCGATCCGCTCATGAAGTTCATCGACATCGGCATGGGCCCGCGGCGCATTGTGGGAGTAGCCGGCGATGTGGATGACGAGAACGTGGTGCCAGGCCCGGCGCTGACCGTGTATAGTCCGTTTGAGCAACAGATCCTCTGGGGCGGCCGGCTGTTCATCCACGCGCACGGCGATCTGTACTCCCTGGTGACGCCGGTGACCCGCATTATACGCCAGATGTCGCCGGAACAGCCCGTGGAGCATGCCGCCACGCTTGAAGACATCCGCACCGAGGTGCTCACGCCCGACCGGCTGAACACGCTGGTATTTGGAGGGTTCGCGGCGGTGGCGCTGGCCATCGCGGTAGTGGGGGTAGCGGGGGTGCTGGCGTTCTCGGTGAGCCAGCGGACGCGCGAGTTCGGCATCCGGCTGGCGGTGGGCGCCGCGCCGCGGCACCTGGTGACCGGTGTCCTTACAGAGGGCGTGGTGATGGCAGGGGCCGGCGTATTGGCGGGCGCGGTGTTCGGCTACGGGCTGGCGCAGCTTGCCGGCGTCTATTTTGAGGCGGTGCAACTGCCGGGCATGTTGGTGTTGGTGGGTTCCGCCGTGGTGCTGCTGGCTGCCGCCGTGGTGGCATCGGTGCTGCCGGCGATGCGTGCCGCGCGCGTGGACGTGTTGCAGGCATTGCACTCGGACTGACGCTGGTGGGCGGCTGTTCAGCCTGCTAAAGCGGGACTTAAAAGTCCCGCCGGCACGCTGAAGCGTGCGCCACGGGCAAGCTAACTGAAATGAGCGTATCCGCCGGATGCAGATCCTTCGATTTATGCGACGACGCCACGGGCGCAACCTTTCCCGTGCTGGTGATGTACCCCAGCAACTCCCCCGCGCGGTTCACACATCTCGGGCCGTACACCCTGGACCTTGCCAACGAGGGTCCGCTCGCGCCCGGGCCACTGATCCCGATTGTGATCTCGCACGGAACCGGCGGATCGCATCTGGTCTATCGCACGCTCGCGGCGCACCTGGCGCGTAACGGCTTCTTAGTCGCCATGCCTGAGCATCCGCGCAATAACCGGAACAACAACGACCTCTCTGGCACTGCCGTAAATCTCGCGAACCGGCCCAGGCACATCCGCCTGGTGATGGACTGGGCCTTTTCGAGCGACGCGTTCGGATCGTCCCTGCAGCCCCACACGGCGGCCATCATTGGACACTCTCTGGGAGGCTATACAGCACTGGCTACCGCCGGGGGCCGGCCCACCGCATTCCCGCACGAAACCTCCGAGCGGCAATCCCGGCGGATCGATGTTATACCGGACGGGCGGGTGAAGGCGCTGGTGCTGTTAGCCCCGGCAACGGTCTGGTACATGGAACCGGGCGCCCTGAGCGGCGTGCGCGTGCCGATTCTCATGCTCACCGGGGAGAAAGATCCGCACACACCGCCGATCCACGCCGAAATTGTGAAGCGAGGCGTCGCGGACCCAGCCATGGTCGAGCATAGAGTGATCGCTAATGCCGGACACTTTTCGTTTTTGACTCCCTTTCCGGAGGCCATGACGAATCCGGCGTGTCCTCCCTCGCAGGATCCCGAGGGATTCGATCGGGCGCGCTTTCACCAAGAGATGAATGCGGAGGTCTTGGAGTTCCTCAACCGGACAGTCAAGCCGTTGCGCTCCAACGCTCGGACTTAGCGGCTCCAGTCGCCTTATTTCCGATGGATCCCTCTGGATAACCCACCCAGCCAGAACGGAAAACTCGGGGCGATGCTAACTAACCCTTGGGCTGGCGGAACCCATACTCAGTCTCGGGCGCTGGAAGACATGGAGGTCACTGGCATGTTTCGATTTGAGCCCGGCGGCCGGAATCGGGCGAGGTCCAAGTAGGAATCGTGGCGCGCAGGCTACTCGTGCCGCAGAGCCTCCATGGGGTCCACGCGCGCACCGCGGCGGGCCGGCACATAAGCGGCCGCTAGCGCAATGGCGAGCATGCTTACGGACGCGAAAGCGATCGGGAACGCGCTCTTCGTAGGCAGGTCCGGGCTGAAACTCCCCGCCAGGCGTTGGCCCCACCAGGCAATCAGCGCTCCTATCAGCAGACCCGCGCAACTCAGGCCCAGCGCCTCGCCGAGCACCATGCGGGCAATGGCGCGCGGCGTTGCGCCCAAGGCGATGCGAATGCCGATCTCGCGGGTGCGGCGCGCCACAGTGTACGCCAGCAGCCCATAGACGCCGATGGCGGCCAGCAATGACCCCAGCGCGCCGAACATTCCGGACAGCGTGGCGATGAGCCGCTCGGGAACGATAGACGCGTCCACCTGGCCGGCAAGCGTGGCCATCCGCGCCACTGCCACCGTCTTCAGCGCGGCACGCACGGTTCGCCGCACTGCCGGACCCATCGCCTCCGGCGGCATGTGGGTGCGGATGGCGAAGTCGGTGGCGGGCTGTGGAAACTGGAACGTGTCGAGATAAACCGTGCGATGCGTGTCCTCGCGAATCTCCTGGTACTTCGCGTCGCCCGCCACACCCACGATTTCGTAGGGCCGGTCCTCGCCATCGAAAGTGAAGGAGCGGCCGAGGGGATTGCCGTCGCCGAAATAATAGCGTGCCATAGCCTGGTTGACGATGGCCACCGGGGGCCGGCCCCGGTCTTCGAAGGTGAAATCGCGTCCCACCAGGAGCGGTGTGCCGAAGGTCTGGAAGTACTTCGGCGCGATCCAGCTTACGGAAATGTAGCGGCGGTCCGCGGGCGGTTCAGCATGCCCCTCCACGTTCACGAAGCGGCTGGCGGCGGCGCCGGAGAGGGGCGTCGGCGCGCTGAGGGTTGCGGAGCGCACGCCCGGAATCGCCTCCAGCCCGCCCAGCAAATCCTGGTAAGCGCGCGACAATTGCGCTCCGCTATATCCGCTGCGCGTGGGATCCAGCTTCACCAGCAGAACGTGGTCGCGGCGGAAGCCCAGGTCAATTTCTTCGATGTTAGCCAAGTGGCGGATGAAGAGGCCGGCGGCGCTCAGCAGGCCTACCGATAGGGCGACTTGCGCGACGACCAGGCTCCTACCGGCAAGCCGAGTGAACCGCGTTCCGCCCACGCGCCCGATTTCCCGCAGCGAAGTCAACGGGCCGGAAGCCAGCGCGTTCCAGGCCGGCGCCGCGCCGAACAACAGCCCGGTCAGCAACGCCACCACGGCGGTGAAGAGCAGCACGTGCGCGTCCGGCCGCACATCGATCTCGATGCGCGCCGGCAAGCCGATGATCGGGCGGCCGGATGTCATCATGCGCGCCAGCGCTCCGGCGCCGAAATAAGCCAGCACCACACCCGCCGCAGCGCCGGCCGCGGATAGCATCAGCGATTCGGTCAGCACCAGGCGCAGGATGCGCGACCGGCTCGCGCCCAAGGCAACGCGCACCGCCAACTCCTGCCGCCGGCCGGCCCCGCGCGCCAGCAACATATTCGCCAGATTGATGCAGGCAATCGACAGCAGCAGGCCGACCACCGCCATGAGCGCCAGCAGGGGTTTCGCGAAATGGCCGCGCAGACCCGTCGCCAATCCCGCGCCCGCGGGCTCGACGGTGAACTTGAGCTGCCGCATAGCGGGATCTTGCGATGCGGCAGACCTTTCCTCGAGAGTCCAGCGGAACAGCACCGCCATCTCCGCGCGCGCCTGTTCGATCGAAACGCCCGGACGCAACCGCGCGATCAACTGCAAGGGCGCGCGGTCCTCGGCCGCGGGGCCCAGCGTCACCCAGATATCCGGCTGAAGCCCCACATGCAAACCGGAGAACTCGCGCGGCGTCACGCCCACGACGGTGAGCGCCCTGTCGTCCACCACGATGCGCCTGCCCACCACCCCCGGATCCAGGTTGAACTTGTTCTTCCACCAGGACCAGCTCGCCACGGCCACGGCGGCATCTCCGGGTGCGATCAGCCGGCCAATCGCGGGCTTCACCCCCAGCATCTCGAAGAAATTGCCAACGACGGCTTCTCCGTCCACCGTTTCCGGTTCGAGGTTGTCGCCGCGCACAGTAAAATGGGCGGGACGCATTCCGGTCAGGTTGGAGAAGACGTGTTGACGATCGCGAAAGTACTCGAAGCTTGTCCGGGAAAAGACATTGAGCGGCGGATCGCCCGGATACTGGTTCAGGAATTCCACAAGCCGCGCCGGCTCCGCGACCGGCAAGCTGCGTAGCATCAGGGCGTTCATCAGGCTGAAGATGGCGGTATTCGCGCCGATAGCCAGCGCCAGCGATAATAACGCCACCGCGGTGAAGCCCGGCGATCGCCGGAACGTGCGCAACGCGCCTCGCATCTCGATAGTGTACTAAAGCGAGCGGGACTTAAAAGTCCCGCCGGCAGGCTAAAGCGTGTCAGTATGGCCCTGCGGGCCACGAAATGTGATGAGCGCCCCGGGCACGAGATTACTTCTTGTCCCTGACCGTGTGCCCGCGCCCGTCCCGCGTCTCGTTGCCTTTGAAGTGCGCCGCATCCACGCGCTTCGCGGGCTCCGGCTTCTCGCCCACATGTGGCATAGGACCTTTATACCCGTGGTCCGGGTGGAAATGATTATTTACATGGCCCCGGAAGTCGGCCGAACCATGAAACCATGGACCCGCCCCAATGAAGACGCCGCCGACAAACCACTCCGGACCGTAATAACCGGCCGGCGCACAGGCGTAGGGCGCAACGTCGTAGTAACCATAGGGGCAATCGGGGGGCGCCCCCACCTCGACGGCAACCTGAGCATGTGCTCTGGGAGCCCCGGCTGTCAATCCAACCAGAGCAAAAGCCGCCAACAGGACGAGTGTAATACTGCGCATTCGACTATCTCCTCTCCATTGCCGGAGCAAGTGGCCTGCTAGTGTGGCACGCCGCACGATTGCGAGATCGAATCCAGGTATCGGCCCGCGGCCTCGATCCTGCCTCGATCCAGTTCCCAAACACTCTCGCGTCCGCGCCGCGTGCTGTGCAGCAGGCCCGATTCCTGCATGACGCGCAGGTGCTTGGCGATCGCTTGACGGGTGACATGGGATCCCACCGTAAGCCTGGCGATCGACATCGGGCCGCCATCGCAGAGACGCCGGACCAGGCGCAAGCGGGTTTCGTCGCCGAGGGCGGCAAAGAGGCCGGCCGCGCCTTGCAGCTCCGCGAGCGGATCCAAATCACCCGGCATGGCGCACGTATCGCTCGATCAGTGTCACCGCCATTGTCCAACCTCCTTCATTCGCCGCAAAGGCCTTCGCCCGGCGCTCCAGCGGGATTTGATCGAAGCCGGACTCGGTTACGGTCAGCATCACGCCGGCCGCGGTTTCCTCCAGTTGAAACGCCACCAGGGTGGCCGGTTCAATGGCGTAGTCCACGTTGCGGTCGACGGCGAAGGGATGCCAGCGGAACGAGAATAGCCGCTCAGGCTCCATCTGTTCGACGGCGATCTCGAAGGGCGTGCCTTCATAAGGTTTCTGGGCCTGAGCGATGGCCGCATCCACCGTTGTAGGCGTGGTTACTCCATGCATGCGCGCCCCCGGCGCGAACGGGCCATCGAAGCGCACTCCAAACCAGGCGCCGAACTCAGTGGCGTCGGACAGCGCCCGCCAGACTCGATTCAGCGGCGGGCGCAATAAAACCTGCTTCTCGATCCGATCCATATTCATGCAACCTCCTGGCTGCATATTATTTGTTCTAGCATCCTTGCCGGCGCATTTCTACGGAGCAAAGCCTGCCGCGTTTATAATAAAAATAACCCATGCACCAGAAACTCACTGAACGTGTTGTCGACCTGAATCCACGCGAAACTTCCGAATGGATCGAAGCGCTGGATCAGATACTGGACCAGGAGGGGCCCGATCGCGCGGCCTTCCTGCTGGAGCGCCTCAACGAACAGGCGCGCGGCGCCGGCGCCGACCTTCCCATCCAACTCAATACGCCCTATGTGAATACCATCCGGCCGGAGGCGGAAACCCCCTATCCCGGCGACCGCGCCATGGAACGCCGCATCAAGAGCCTGACGCGTTGGAACGCCATGGCTATGGTGGTGCGCCAGAACAAATACGACGCCGGCATCGGCGGCCACATTTCCACCTACGCCTCCCTGGCGACGTTGCTCGAAGTGGGTTTTCATCATTTCTTTCACGCCAGCTATGGCGACCAGCCCGGCGATCTCATCTATTTCCAGGGTCACGCGTCGCCCGGCGTTTACGCGCGGGCGTTTCTGGAAGGCCGCCTCACCGAGGACCAACTCCGCAATTTCCGGCATGAGCTACGCGATACACCCGGTCTCTCGTCCTATCCGCATCCCTGGCTAATGCCCGATTTCTGGAGCTTCCCCACCGTCTCCATGGGCTTGGGCCCCATCAATTCCATCTACCAGGCGCGCTTCATGCGTTACCTCGAAAACCGCGGCATGATTCCGGTCACGCCCCGTAAAATCTGGGCCTTCCTGGGCGATGGCGAAATGGACGAGCCCGAATCCATGGGTTCGCTCACGCTGGGATCCCGCGAGAGACTCGACAACCTGATCTTTGTCATCAACTGCAATCTGCAGCGGCTCGACGGGCCGGTTCGCGGCAACGGCAAAGTCATCCAGGAACTGGAAGCCGCCTTCCGCGGAGCGGGATGGTTCGTGATCAAGGTGCTATGGGGCGAGGATTGGGATCCCCTGCTGGCGCGCGACACTAAGGGCCTGCTGCAAAAGCGCATGGCCGAAGTGGTAGATGGCGAATGGCAGACTTACGTCACCAAGGATGGCGCGTTTTTCCGCAAGAACTTCTTCGGTAAGTACCCCGAGCTGCTGGATTTGGTGGCGCACCTCAGCGACGAGCAACTCATGCGCCTCAAGCGCGGCGGCCACGATCCCAAGAAAGTCTACAACGCTTATAAGGCGGCCGTGGCGAATGCCGGCTCGCCTACGCTGATTCTGGCACACACGGTGAAGGGCTACGGGCTGGGCGAAGCGGGCGAGGGCCGCAACATCACCCACCAGCAAAAGAAATTGAACGAGGCGGAAATCGCGCATTTCCGTTCGCGTTTCGAAATCCCCATTCCGGACGAAGCGGCCCGCAACGCTTCCTTCTACCGTCCGCCGGACGATAGTCCCGAGATGGCCTACCTGCACGAGCGCCGCCGCATCATGGGCGGATACATGCCCACCCGCGCAACGCCCGCCACGAACGTGACCGCGCCGCCGCTCGAGTCGCTCGCCGAGTCGCTGGCCGGTTCGCAGGGCCGTGAAGTTTCCAGTACCATGGCCTTCGTCCGCGTCCTGACGCTGCTGCTCAAGAACCAGGAGATCGGCAAGCGCGTCGTCCCCATCGTGCCGGATGAAGCGCGCACGTTCGGTATGGAGTCGCTGTTCCGCCAGTTCGGCATTTACGCCGCCAAAGGGCAGCTTTACAAGCCGCACGATGCGGAGATGTTCCTTTATTACAAGGAATCGAAGGACGGCCAGATCCTCGAAGAAGGCATCACCGAGGCCGGCTCCATGGCCTCGTTTACCGCGGCCGGCACGGCTTACACGAATTACCGGACGGAGATGATTCCGTTCTTCATCTACTACTCCATGTTCGGCTTCCAGCGCGTAGGCGATCTGATCTGGGCGTTCGCCGACGCGCGCGGTAAAGGCTTTCTGATGGGCGGCACGGCCGGGCGCACAACCCTTTCGGGCGAGGGCCTGCAGCACCAGGATGGCCACAGCATCGTGCTGGCCAGCACCGTCCCGACGTGCGCCGCCTACGATCCGGCGTACGCCTACGAGGTCGCCGTGATCGTGCAGGATGGCATCCGGCGCATGTACCAGGAGCAGGAGGATCTGTTCTATTACCTGACGCTGTACAACGAAAACTATCCCATGCCGGCCATGCCGGAGGGCGTGGCTGACGGCATTCTAAAGGGCATCTACCGGTTCAAGACGGCCGCCGAAGGTCCGGCCAAGGTGCAGCTTTTTGGCAGCGGCCCGATCCTGAACGAAGCGCTGCGCGCGCAAAGTATCCTGGCGGAGAAGTACGGCGTCCCGGCCGATGTTTGGAGCGTGACCAGTTATAACGAACTCCGCCGCGATGCCCTGGCGGCCGAGCGCTGGAATCGGTTGCATCCTGGCGAGCCGGCGCGGCAGCCGTACATCCGGCAGGCGCTTGCCGGCGCGGAAGGTCCCATCGTCGCCGCCACCGATTACATGAAGGTGGTGGCGGACCAGATCGCGCCGTGGCTGCCGGGCCGCATGGAAACGCTGGGCACCGATGGCTTCGGCCGCAGCGACAACCGGGAATATCTGCGGCGGCACTTCGAGATCAATGCGGAATCCATCGCCGCGGCCGCGTTGTCCCGGCTGGCCCGCGACGGCCAGTTTCCCGTCGAGCGCGCCACGGCGGCATTTGCGGAGTTAGGGGTGAACACGGAAAAAGCCGACGCGGCGCGGGCTTGAGGATGCTATGGGTACGACGGCAAAGCTGATCAATTACGAAGATTCCCTAACGATGCCTGAGAACAAGCTCGAGGAGATCGTACATGGTGAAAGTAGGTTTCTGCCGCCGCCCAACAAGAAACATGGATATCTGCTCACGAAGCTGTCGAAGGTTTTGGACCGGCAGCTTGACGGCGGCGCCTATGAGGTTCTCAGCCAGTGTACCGGACTTGGCATCGAGCGCGCCCCCCTCACATACCGCATCCCGGACCTGATGGTCTTTCGGACCGCGGACCTTCGCCGCGACCGCGTGTCGACGGCCGCCAACGACCCATATATTTGGACCGTCCCCGAGTTGATCGTCGAGTGCCTTTCACCGTCCAACCGGAAAGGCTCTATCCAGGAACTGCTGGCGGATTACGCGCGCATCGCGGCGCCGGAAGTCTGGCTCCTCGATCCACAAGCGCGGCAGGCCGCCGCATACCGCTATGAATCCGGCGAGTTGAAGCCGTCGCAGACCATCGACAGCGGCCAGGCCACTCCGTTGCGCCTTCCGAAGGTCACCGTGGGTCTCGCCGAGTTGTGGGCGGTCTTCGAAGGTTTGGCCTGACACCGGTCGCACTGACAGGTGGTCGCAAAGGCCGGCTGAAAGCCGGCTTCAGCCGCCTTTCGGGCCGCTAGGGAGGGACTTTTCAGTCCATTCCACCAAAAGACATGGCGGTGTGATGGGTTTTCAACGGTGCGCCACGGGGCTGGCCACACTGTCAGATTTTTTCACGCGGCGGGATAACGGCATTTTGATCGATGCGGGTGCGCGGCTGCGAAGGGCACCGCCACGGGTTTGGGGCGGGCGGCTTTGATGCGCTCCAACTCCTTGTAGGCCTTGAGTAAGAGCGTTCCAGGCGGCCTTGGATCTGGGTCGTCCAGCGCGTTCAGGCAAGACGCAGCCTTGCCTTCCGGGCTTTTGGGACCGGTTGGATTTCTTCACATTGCGGCGATTGGCCGCGAGTTGTGCCATGTTGCCATTGGATTACACTTTCTGAACGAACAAAGCCAAAGGCCGGTAAGATTCGAAGGCGGCCTTCCAGACTCACAGTAGCATCGGCGCGTTCGGGGATTAGGGGGTGGGCGAGGGGGCAGTTTGTAAGTGGTTGACGGATAGGGGATCAGTGGAAGAATGGAGTGTTTACCAGGTTTGTCACTGGCGAGCCGCAGGCCGCCCGCACAGCGGGACTTAAAAGTCCCGCCGGCACGCTAAAGCGTGCGCCACGGGCTGCGCGGCTAGACGCCGGCTAATTTCCGTCCACGAGACCACAGCTCGGTGGCTTCTTCCACCACCTTGCAACTCTCGCCGTAGATGATCCTCAGGCGATCTACGATGTCTTTGCTGGCCGCCGCCAGGTCGCTGGTTTTATCGGCAACCTGCCGCGAAATCTGTTTGGCCGCGTACCAGCGATCGCGCTTGCGACGGCTCACCGCAAAAGCCACACCCAGCGCCGCGCCTACCCCAACGCCTATCCACAGCAGTTTCGCGTTGTCTTGAGTGCCTTCGTTCCCGGAATTTGTATGTGCCATTTGAAAAACTCCTCCTCTCCCCATTTTACCGGGCGCCGCGGAGAATCCCACCGAATCCGCGGCGCGGAGCGTGACATGGCACACGTATGACGCGCAGGCGCGGTGCTGGCACACACGAACTGGCGGTTTGCAACGACCGATCGCTAGGCTTCCTTCTTCTTGAGCAGGTGATCGTTGTCTTTAATGAAAATCTTGATCTGTTCTGCCGCGGCCAGCAGTTTTTCCCACTGCTCTTTGTATAGCGTGACCGGGAAACGCCCCAGCCCATAGACGGAAACCCCGCCTTTCTCGCTCACGCGGACGGAAATCTGGCCCCGGCCGGGCTTCTTCAGCGCCTCATTTTCAGCGCGCAATCGTTCAAGTTCTGCTTTGAGATCTTCTTCTGCCATAAGAAGATAGGATATCGAATTTCTAGCGGTCCCCGGGCCACGGCCAGCGGCAGGCGTAAGAATAAACCGAATTCAGATCGGCCTGCAGCGCCTGCATGCGGGCCGGATCGGCCTTCGCGCCGGCCATCATAGACCTTAGGATAGGCTCCAGGAAACGCCGGTATTGGTCGAGAGCGCGCTGATCGTGCTCCGCAAAGGCCTGCCCGACGGCGGCTTCTGTCGCGGGCGTGACCAGTTCCAAGCGGCCCACAAAGACCCTCACCGTACTTGCCGGCAATGGGCTGACGGACAGCGGCAAGACTGCATTCACCGCCGGCGCTGGCAGGATATACAAGAGGCGGCTGCCCTCTTCGAACCAGGAATTCCGCCAGGTCGCGATCATGGCGCGCGCTTCATCTACATATAGGCCGCGTGCCACCAGCATGCCTTCCAGATTTCTGAACATGGAGTCCGCGGAGGATGTCGGCGGTGGCGGGTCCAACAGCGCCCGGTCCCGCAACGCACCAGCCAGACGATATCCCAGCTTGCCGCCGCGGCTTTCGATCAAGATGACGCCGGGGATTTCTTCGGTGCCGAGGTTTTCGAGCGACACCTGGCCTGCCGCGGTGAGGCGCGCGGCGATCGGCATCGGCGCGGAAGATACACCACGATAGAACAGGAATTTCTCGTCCTGATCGCCGCGGCGGGCTTTCACGCGCACCGGCGTAGCGGCCGTGTTCCGCGCGGCGAAATAGTGGTTATCCCGATCGCCCACGGGGAAGCCCGGATGCGATCCCGGAAGAAGGCGCACTTCATCCCAGCGAATGCTGCCGTCCGTAGCTTGTTGGGGACGGACCACAGCGGGTTCCACGGCGCTGGCGTGCGGATACCACTCCGTAATGGTGCCCTTGGCGAACGATACCTTCACCGAAACCGTGGCTTCGCGCGGGCTGTAGAAGTACATTACGGGGGTCTCCATGCGGACCGTGCCTCCCAGCCCGCATTTGAACTGGGCATCGCGGAAGTGCTCGACAAAGGCAGGCAGATCCGTCGAACCCGTCAAAGGCAGCCATTCCATGGCCTGCCCGCCGGGGCCCGCGACAGATGTGAAGGTGCCCCATTCGTGGACCGTAAGGTCGCTGGGGGAGGAACGCTCCACAACCGGGGAGCGGCTTAAGGAAGGAATCGCCAGCCAGACGGCCAACGCGCCCGCGGCTAAGAGTCGTAGTCCTATTCCAGGCATCCGGACCCTCCTTGATGTTAATCGATTATACCTCTCACCGACGTTTTGGCGGCCGGAGCCGGCTGCGGGCAGAATTGCCCGCCCTCCAAAACCAAACCGACCCGCTCACGGACGTTTTCAAAACCTTTACAAAATGGCCACCTGGCGCCGCTCCCGGCCGTCCTATCGTGAAAGAAATGCGGGCCACGGGCGAGAGCGAAGTTACGCGCAGGAAGTTTTACATCGGCATGATCTATGGCCTCTGGAGCCTGATTGCGACGGCGCTTTCGATTCCGGCTGCGATCTACCTGCTGATTCCACCGAAGCTCCGCAAAATGCCGGAGTGGGTGCAAGCGGGCACGGTATCCAACCTGGAGGCGGGCGTCCCCGTGGAGATGGTATTCCGCCAGAATCGCGTGGATGGCTGGAAGGTCCAGAGCGAAAGGACAACGGCCTGGGTCGTAAAGCTGCCGGATGCGCCAGTAGTGGCCTACGGTCCGCAATGCACGCATCTGGGGTGCGCCTACCATTGGGACGAGAGCCGCCACTACTTTCTCTGCCCCTGCCATACGTCAATCTTCAACATCGGCGGAGCGGTGGTCTCGGGGCCGGCCCCGCGGCCTCTGGACCGCTATGAGACCAAAGTAGAGAATGGTCAACTGCTGCTCGGGCCGCTGCGCACCTCGAAGGAGAAAGCGTGAGTTGGCTGGATCACCGCACGGGGATCGAGACCGCTATCCGGAACTTTCTTTACGAAGACATTCCGGCTTCGAGCGGCTGGCACCAGGTTTTCGGCAGCATCGCGGTGTTTCTGTTCATGGTGCAGGCTTTTACGGGCGCACTGCTGGCATTCAACTACGCGCCCACGCCGGGAGACGCTTATAACAGCCTGCGGTACATCCTGACCGAGGTGACCGCCGGCCACCTGATCCGCGGGCTGCACCACTGGGGCGCCAGCATGCTGATCGTAGTGGTGGTTCTGCACCTGACGCAGGTGTTCCTCTACGGCGCATACAAGAAGCCGCGCGAGGCCACCTGGATGGTGGGCGTGATTCTGCTGCTGTTGACCATGGCTTACGGGCTGACCGGCTACCTGCTGCCATGGGACAACCGGGCCTATTGGGGAACCGTGGTGGCCACCCAGATCGCGTCGCACATTCCGTTCGCGGGGACTTACATGAGCCGGCTGCTGGGGGGAGAAGGCGCCATAGGGGTGGTCACGTTCGCGCGCTTTTACGGCCTGCACGTGCTGCTGCTGCCGCCCGCGACCGGACTCCTGATCGCCGTGCACATCTACCTGGTGCGCAAACACGGCGTGGCTCCGGCCCCGGGCGATGCCGTCAAAGTGACTAAGAAATTCTATCCCCGCCAGGCATTCAAGGACACGGTCGCCATTTTCGGCGCGTTCGTAGTTCTGTTCGCGATGGCCACGGCGGTACGCGTGCCGCTCGAACGCCTGGCCGATCCCACCGACACGGCTTACGTTCCGCGTCCCGACTGGTACTTCCTGTTTCTTTTTGAAACGCTCAAGTTCTTCGATGGACCGCTGGCGGTGGTGGGAAGCGTGGTGCTGCCCTCTCTCGCGGTTTTGGCGCTGCTGCTAGTACCATTCGTGGACCGCGGGCAGGTGATGCGGGTGACGCGGCGGACGGTGGCCTTCGGCGTCGTGGTGCTGGCGCTGCTGGGATGGACCGGTCTTACCGTAGGCGCGATCGCGACCACGCCCAAGCGCGATAACGCCGTGGCAATCGACTACGGGGCGCCCACCGATTGGATACGGCTTTCGCCGCAGGAAATGGCCGGGATCGGATACTTCCGCCAAGAGAACTGCGCCAGTTGTCACAGCCTGGAGGGAAAGCCGCGCATCGGGCCGGACCTCGCGAACGTGCCCATCAAAAAGACGGCAGCCTGGATGATCGCGCATTTCAAGCACCCGGCCGCCATGGTACCGGGCAGTTCGATGCCGGCCATCCAGTTGAGCGATGCGCAACTGAACGCCCTGGCGGCGTTTCTGTTGAAACTGACGCCGCACAATGCCGAGGCTCTGGCCAACGCACCGGGCTTCGCGGTACAGGCGGCGCTGTTGTTTCAGGGGAAGAATTGCGGAAGCTGCCACGAAGTGAATGGGGTGGGGATGAAGATCGGCCCGCCGCTGAATGGCCTGGCGCGCCGGCGCACGAAGACCTGGGTGGTGCAGCACTTCGGGAATCCGGAAGCGCTGTCGCCGGGGAGCTTTATGCCGCCTTATCAATTCTCGCAGCGGGATATGGATAACCTGGTGGCGTATCTATTTAGCTTGCCGGACTTACCCGGGCCTTCCGCGACCGAGTGACTCTTAGCGAGAAACGGAAGCGGCGACTGTACGATTCCATCCGAAATCGCGCGGCGAAGGCTCGGCTTGAGCGCGGCCTCCAGATTATCATCATGTTCAGGAGCTCTAAATGCCAACTACCGAAGCTGAACTAGGAACACGCCGCCGGGCGGCCCTGAAGACACCCAGCGGACTGGGCGACGATGCCGTGAAGAACATTAGCGGCGCCCTCAACGCGCTGCTGGCCGACGTATTCGCTCTCTACATCAAGACGAAGAACTTCCATTGGCACGTCAGCGGACCGCACTTTCGCGACTACCACCTGCTGCTCGACGAACATGCCGGCCAGATCTTTGGGATGACCGACGACATCGCCGAACGAGTCCGCAAAATCGGCGGCACTACAATCCGGTCGATCGGGCAGGTTGCGCGCCTGAAACGCCTGAGCGATAACGACGCCGACTTTGTCGATCCGTTGGATATGCTCGCCGAATTGCGCGAAGACAACGGCGCGTTGCTGGCCAGCATGCGGGAAGCGCATGATCTCTGCGGCGATGCGAACGATGTGGCCACCACCAGTCTGCTGGAGACCTGGATCGACCAAACGGAGCGCCGGATCTGGTTCCTGTTTGAGGCGGGGCGTTCGAAGTAACTCGGCCCAACTACGCCGCGGCGGATTCCTTGGCCAGCCGGCTGTGCTTGCGGCCGAACGGAAAGTAAATCGCAAAACCGATCACCAGCCAGACGACGAAGCGCAGCCAGGTTTCGAGCGGCAGCGCCATCATCAGGACCAGGCAGGCGACAATCGATAGCATTGGCAGGTACGGCGATCCCGGCACGCGGAAGCCGCGCGGCCGTTCGGGCTGCTGTTTGCGCAGCACGATCACGCCGGCCGACACCACGATAAACGCGAATAGCGTTCCGATATTGGCGAGGTCGGCGAAAGTGCCTATGTCCCAGACGCCCGCCGGAATGCCGACGGCCAAGCCGGCAATCCAGGTGCTGATATGCGGCGTCTTAAAACGCGGGTGGACCTTCGAGAAAGCGCCGGGTAGCAGGCCATCCCGCGACATGGCAAACCAAATACGGGCCTGCCCGTATTGGAACACCAGCAGCGACGAGAGCATGCCGACGATGGCGCCCACGCTGACCCATCCGCGAATGCGATTGAAGCCCAGCGCCTTCAGGGCATTGGCCACCGGCGCGGCATTGTTCAGCGTCTTGTAACTGGCAATCCCGGTGAGCACGAGGGAAACCGAGATGTAGAGCACCGCGCAAATCACCAGGGTGGCGATGATTCCCAACGGAAGATCGCGCTGCGGTCGCTTGCACTCCTCGGCCGCGGTGGATACCGAATCGAATCCGATGTAGGTAAAGAATACGATGGCGGCGCCGGTGAGAACGCCGGGAAATCCGTTGGGCAGGAAAGGACGCCAATTGTCGCTTTTCACGGCGTGGGCCGCGCCGAAAACGAAAATCAGAATGGCGGCGATCTTTACCAGCACCATCACGTTGTTGGTGCTGGCGCTCTCGCGCACGCCACGCACCAGGATGTATGTGAGGACGACCAGGACGAGCAGCGCCGGAACGTTGAACCATGCGCCCGTCAACTGGCCATCGGCAATGATCGGCCCGGAGATCTTATCGGGCAGATGCCACCCGAAAATTCCGTCCAGGATGTCGTTGAAATAGGCGGAGAAGCCCACTGCAACCGCCATGTTGGAGACCGCATATTCCAGGATGAGATCCCATCCGATGATCCAGGCAATGATCTCGCCCAAGGTGGCATACGCATAGGTGTATGCGCTGCCCGCGATGGGAATCATGGAGGCCAGTTCGGCATAACACAGCGCGGCGAAGCCACAGCAGATCGCGGTCAACAGGAATGAAAGCGAAATGCCCGGCCCGGCGCCCGGCCGGCCCAGCATGGACAAGGCGTGCGGTCCATGCAGCATGAGATCCAGCACGGTGGCGTGCAAGATGGATGTATTACGCAGCGTCTCACCGGCCGCCGCCGTCCCGGTCAGGATAAAAATGCCCGAACCGATGACGGCGCCGACGCCGAACGCCGTGAGGCTCCAAGGGCCGAGGGTCTTGCTCAGGCGCTTATCGGGCTCTTCGGAAGCCTTAATCAGAGCATCGATGCTCTTAGTGCGGAATAGTTGGCTCAACGGCCTATCCTTAAAGATTCAAGCCGGCGGACTGAAGTCCGCCGCTGCACGCTCAAGCGTGCGCCACGTTCACGCTCAAGCGTGCGCCACTCTAGCGCTTACGCTGGCCTTGCACCATCTTCTTGACTTTTTTCTTCATCGAGCCGCGCGCTACGCCCGCCGCGCGCTTGGCCTTGGGCGCTACCTTCTTGCGCGCCGCTCTCTTCAACTTCTTCCGTTCTACTTTATCAGTGATTGCCGTCGTGTCCATGTTTTCTTAGCCTTTCTTCAGTCCCGCGTATTTTTCTACCAGCTTCTTCAGCCCGAATCGCGGAAAGCTGACTGTAATCTTAGCGTCTTCGCCCTCGCCTTCGCGCCGTACTACCGTTCCCCTGCCGTACTTCGGATGTTCCACGGTCATGCCCGTGCGAGCGGGCTTTCGCGGAGGAGCCGGCGCGGGCGGCCTGGCCGGGACTATTGGAGCCCGTTGTGGGGTGGATGCCGCTACCGGCTTCTGCGACG
>JBEKIM010000019.1:0-33627 GCA_050011755.1 Bryobacteraceae bacterium
GTCCACGCTGCTCCGCGACCATCCGGATGATGCCGGCGCGCACTACGATCTGGGGGTCGCCTACAAGCAGACCGACGATCTGACGCATGCCAGGGCCGAACTGGAGCGGGCCGTCGCGCTCGACCCGTCCTTCGCCGAAGCGCACTACAGCCTGGGACTCACTTACATCGACGCCGGGCTCCCGGACAAAGCCGTCGCGCAATTACGCGCCGCCGTGGCCCAGCGGCCCGAGTATAACGATGCCTGGTATATCCTGGGTACCACACTGAAAGAGCAAGGCGACGCGGATGGAGCCATCGAGGCCCTCCGGCGCTCGGTGGCGCTTGACGGTTTGAACGCCGCCGCCTGGAACAATCTGGGATTGCTGCTGCGGCGCAAGGGAGATATGGCGGGATCCACACAAGCCTTCGCCAAGGCGGCTGAGATCCGTAAGGCCGAAGACCTGGAGAAGCAGAGGAAACTCAAGCAGGGAACTTAGCGGTCAATTCAGAACAGGATTCCCGCAACCTGTTCCGCCACCTGCCGGGCCTTCTCGCGAAAGGTGTCGGCCTGCGCCGGACCGCCAGTGACGCTAATCCGGACCACGAAGGCGTGTTCGCGCACCCTGCCGATCACCTGCTCGGCGCGCGCACCGTCGCTGCAGGCGAATGCCTCGTTGCCGATGGCTTTCAGCGGCACGCTTGCGATATGGCAGCGCGCCTTGTAGGCCCCGAAATCCGCGGCGGGGGAGCGCATCGTTTCCACTTCGATGCGTAGTTCGAATGTCCGGGATCCGTTCTGCCGGATAAAACTGCATGTGGCGTCGCCGCTGGTTCTTGACGGCGTCACGGTCATCGCGGCGGGACCGCCCAGAATCCCTCCCGCTGTGGCCGCGTTCAGCCATGGGCAAGCCGCCGCGGCGGCGATCGACGGAAGGCAAAGCAACGGTAGCAGCGACAAGCTAAAGCGTCTGATGCGCATCATGCGCCCCGCTTGGCGGCCGGCTTCAACACTTCGTTCTTCAGGATCTTGCCGCCCTCTTCGATGACATACAGCCGGTTGACTTCCAGATCCTTCAGTTGGTCCACCTGCCCGCTGAGCCACTTAATTTCGACCATGTCCACCTTGGTCGCCTGATCGAGTCCGAAGTGCATACGCAGATCGTTCTGCGAAAAGTAACTGCCGCCGCTGCGCAGTTCGTCCATTTGCGCCAGCGGTTTGGGCGCATCCGGCTTGGTCTTGGCCACCACCGTGACGCGGCTGCCGATGCCGCTGCGATTGGACTTCACGCCGGAAAGCTTGATCTTGATCCAGTTGCGGTTCAGCGTGGAGTCGCACCGCAAAAGCTGCGGAATGGCGTTGACGCAGTTCACGGCGACGTCCAGATCGCCATCGTTGTCATAGTCGCCGAAAGCGCACCCGCGCGCCGGAGCGTTCTCCAGAATACCCGGTCCGCCTTTGTCGGTGACCTCTTCGAATCGCCCGTTTTGTAAGTTGCGGTACAGATACTTATGCTCGGCGTATTTCAAATCCGCGTTCGACTTATCCACCTCCGGATAGACGTGCCCGTTCGACATCAGGATGTCGAGCCAGCCGTCGTTATCCATATCGAAGAAGCCGACGCCCCATCCCAGCAGCCGCGTGTTCACTCCCAGGCCGCTCGGATAAGTGCGGTCCTCGAAGTTCGCGTCTCCCAGGTTCGTATACAGGGAATCGGTGTCCCCCGCGAAATTCGTCTTCACCACGTCCAGGTTGCCGTCGCGATTGTAGTCGCCGATCGACACTCCCATGCCGGCCTGCGGCTTCCCTTCCGGCGAGAGCGCCGCGCCGGATTCAATCGCGATGTCTTTAAACGTGCCGTCCTTCTGATTCTGATAGAGCGTCGCGGTGGAGGAATCGTTGGCCACGTAGATGTCGGGCCAGCCGTCGTTATCCAGATCGGACGCCGCCACGCTCAGCCCATAAGTGCCCTGCGTCTTCCAGATGCCGGCCTTTTCGCTCACGTCGCTAAACGTGCCGTTGCCGTTGTTGTGATACAGGAAGTTCTTGGCGCCGCGCAGTCCGGGCGGACCGCAGGCCACCAACAGCCCCTTGTAAGTGCAGGGGCCGGCTTCCGGCGGTGGCGCGGTCTTCAAATCGAAATCGACGTAGTTCGCCACGAACAGGTCAAGATGGCCGTCCTTGTCGTAGTCCACGAATGTGCAGCCGGTATTCCAGCGTATTTTGGGACCGGGCTGCTCCAACCCCGCCGCCTTGGTTACATCCGTGAACGTGCCGTTCCCGTTATTGCGATAGAGCGCGTTCTGGCCGTAGTAAGTGACGAAAAGATCGTCGTTGCCGTCGTTATTGTAGTCGCCTACGCAACAGGCCTGTCCCCATCCCGTGCGATGTTCGAGGCCCGACCCCTTGGTCACATCGGTGAACGTGCCGTCGCGATTGTTCTTGAACAGATGGCAGCGCGGTTCCTTGCCTTCGGGGAAACCTTCCAGCCGCCAGCCGTTCACCAGGAAGACATCCAGCCAGCCATCGTTATCGTAATCGTAAAAAGCCAGGCCGCAGCCGGTGGTCTCCAGAAGATATTTATTCGTGCCCTCGCCGCCGTAGATGGTCTTCACGGCCAGTCCCGCCTCTTTCACCACGTCCACGAAGGTCAAACCGAGCGGCGTGCCCTCAATAGGCGACTTGGGGCCCTTAGGCGCCGGCATGGGCTTGGCCTCGTAACTGCGCTCGACGGGCCCGGGCAGCTTTTGTCCCATCGCCATCAGATCGGCGAAGGGAAGCACCAGGGCGGACCGGCTCAGCGACTGGATGAAACGCCGTCGCGATGCGCGCATTACTGTCCTCCGTTTGAAACAGCCGCCGCCGGGGGGATGTCGGTATGAATATGCCAGGGCACGCTTTCGGTCGATATCTCAGGATGCTTTCGCAGGAACTCGAGCGAGTAAGTCGGGGCGCCGGGATCCACCTGTTTAGTCGCGAATAACGCCGCTTGTTCGGCGGCTTTGTCTTTCATTCCCATGCGGCGATATAGAACGGCCAGGTTGTAATGCGCCGCCAGGTCGTCCGGATCGATCTTCTGTAAGGATTCGAATTGTTCCACGGCTTCGTCGTAACTGTGTCTCTGGTAGTAGGCGATCCCCAATTCGCGCCGCGGATCGCGGGCCTGCGGATACTGGATCACCACTCTCTGCAAGTCGGCCACTTCCTCGTCGTAATGTCCCTCCCGCCGCTCCACCAGGGCCAGATAGTAAAGCGCCCGCGCGTTGTTCGGGCTGAGCGCCAGCGCTTGTTCAATATCGCTGCGCGCCGAAGAGTACTTTTCCCACTCAATATAAGTCAGTCCGATATTGATATGGCCGTCCGCATAATCCGGCCGCAGTTTCACGACTTCTTTGAAGGCCTGCATGGCGTCCGCATACTGCAGTTGATCCAGATAGGCGATGCCCAGGTTGTTCCAGCGCATCCAGTCGGCGTTATCCTGCGGGTCGTGCGGCGCGGCGGGGTTGTCGCCGATATTCAGGACGCGCGTGCGGGAGGCGAGTTCGATCACCGGATAAGCGGGGTGGTCTTTTCCCAGGACGTTATTCAGATAGCTCTGGCGCAGGTGGCGATAGTTCACGCGCGCCGTCACCGTGAGCGGGCCCTTCGCGCCGGCTGGAATCTGGAACTCATAGCGCATCAGGGCGGAACGGCCGGATTGGATGGTGTTGTCGTAAGCCACCGAGTGAATGGTCCAGACCTTATGATTGTCCACGAACTCGCCGTCCATGTTGACCGGCCTGTTGGTGAAGCTGTGCGCCCGTTCATCGACGGATCCGTCGCGCTTCAGGAAGCCGCTGTGATAGATCTCCTTGCCGCCGGCATCCTGGACCACGAACTCCACCCAGGGTTCGTACAGATCGCGCACTTCGGGAAGCAGCGAGTGGCCGATGTTCTTGTTCTGAATCACCACCATCACCTGGACGTTTTCGTGCGCAGCGAGATGCAGGGGCGCCGAGCCCAGCGGCGCCACCGTGCCGCCGCCGGCTGTTTTCACTCCGAACAGATCCACGTTCAGATACATTCCCGACTTCAGGAATTCGATGGTCTTTTGTAATTGCTCGTCAAAGCCATAGTAGAAGGGGACCGCCGTATTTCCTGCCGGCCAGCGATGCGAGGCCAGCGTGCCGTGCTTCGCGCCCTGGTCTTCAAGCTTCAATTGCGCGCGCGCCATGTGACAATCCTGGCAGGTGGTGAACCCCGTGGTGTAAAAGGTCAGCGGATTCCGCTGCGAAAACTTCGAGTTCTGCCACTCGTCGTAGGTCGTAAAGGCGCGGATAAACTTATAGTCGTTCAGCGTATCGGGAAGGTTGGCCTTGTGGCATGCCGCGCAGAATTCCGGAGTGCGGTAGAACTGCTTCATGACCGCCGTGGAGTGCCGGTCCGGATGTTTCCTGATCTCTTCATCGGGCACCATTCCGGGGATGCGGTTGCCGTCTTCATCCACGATCGCGGAGGGCACGCCCATCACGAACCCGCCGTTGCCGTTCGTGGACGGCACCTTTTGAATCGAGTGACAGGTAGTGCAGGTAAGACCGTCTTCGTCGAAGCTGCGATCCACCTGGGAATCCTGAGTCAAGGCTCCCGAGAGAACTCCGATAGGGTTATGACAGCTATCGCAGTGCCGTGTGAACTCGATTCCTTTCGTACGCGGCAGAATATTGACGCTGGCGCGATAAAAGGGCGTGCGGAACGAATTGGAGTGCAGCGCCTGGCGCCACTGGCTATAGGCCTCCTGGTGACAGCGCCCGCAGTAAGTTGCCGGCAGGAAGGCGTCCGGTTGAATGAAGCCGCGGCCCTCGACGGCGGCATTGCCCGGCGTGGAGATTTTATCCGGTCCGAAGTGGAAATTGTAAGTCGGACGGATCTTGGCGTCGTAGGCTTGCCGTTCTGTAACCGCGTCCTGCTGCGCGGAACACAGACCGCCGAAAAGAGAAATCGCAACGAAACCGCACCTTGTCCCGAACATGGGGTACTCGTGGAATGGACTTTCGGACCAGTATAACAGTTCCCCGCCGGCGGCTACCTCCGCAGCAGGCTGAAGTTCGGATCGAGTTGCACCTTCACCGGCGCCGACGGAAGCGCCAGGCTGAAGGTCACCGCGCCGTCCGCGGTTGCCACCCAATGCGTGATCGCCTTGCCATGCGCCAACTGGATCTCCACCGGCGCCAGCACGCTGAAGTCGCCGGCCACATCGCTCTGCGTAATCGTGCCGCTCAAGCGCAGCCCGCCGCCCTTCCCTTTCACCGTATAGCTCATTTTCAACAACGGGATGCCCGTGCCGTAGACCCACTGGTCGAAGAAGTTCTCCAGTTGCGGATCGGCCGACTGGGCCGGCAGAAACCGCGCGGCGAGCATCCGGAATTCTTCCGTCGAAAGGGGCTTCCGCTCGTATTCCTTGCGCAAATCCGCCAACATCTCGAGAAAACGGTCGTCGCCCATGCGCCGCCGCAGCATGTGCATGATCCACGATCCCTTGCCGTAGGTGATGTTGTAATAGGCGGCCGGCGTCTGTGAATTCTCCAGCCGCACCCCCAGCACGATCGGCCCGGTGGATTCCACCGTCTTGCCATTCACCATCTGTAACAGGTTGGCTTTGTAGGAATCCAGTTGCAGCGCCACCGGCTGCGAGCCGTTCTTGTTTTCTAGATAGAGCAGCGCGGAGTAGTCCGCCAGCGCTTCCATCAGCCATTCGTCGTGATACCCGGCCGATGTCACCACGTTCCCCCACCACTGGTGGGCCGTCTCGTGCGCCTGCAGAATGTCGGAAAAGAAAAGCCGCCCGTGCGCGTCGAGCGACCGGATCGCCTTCGTCTGCGGGGCCAGGTACGACATCGTCGAAAGATAGATCAGACCGGGAAAGCCCTGCCCAAACCGGCCCGGCACCGGAGCCACCATCAACGTGGGCAGCGCCGGAGGTCCGAAGCGCGCCGCCATGAATTCCAGCATGGAAGCAATCTCGGAAGCGATCTCCTGCAAGCGCGCCTCCGGATCCGGCGCCAGTTCCGGCGGCAGGATCAGAATCTCCGGCTCCCGGGTAGCCCGCGGCCCCGCCGGCGTTTCCACCCCTTGTGTCCGATTGTCTCCCTCCAGTGCCGTTTCGATCGCGCGGTTGGCGCAGACTTCCAGCGTATAGCCGCTGCGCTTCAGCCGCACCCGCTCGTATTGCCCCAGGTTGAAACCGGCCATGCGGATCGGCGCGCTGGTCCGGCGGCGCGTAACCCGCAAATCGCCTTCGTCGTGCTCCTCGACCATTTCACCCGCCGTCACCAGGTCCAGGTCCTTGGGATAGCGGAACGTCAGGTCGTATTTCGCGAATTGCAGCCCGATGTTGGGAAACCAGTTGGCGCGCGCGCCCACGTAATAGACCCGATTGCCGGCGTCGAAGATCACTTTGCCGGCGTGCCGGAATTCCAGCTCGTATTCCTTGCCGGGCTCCAGCGGCGCGGGTGGCACCACCAGAAACATCTCGTTGCCCACGTTGCGCAGCAGATCCGCGCGGATGGAATCGCGCTGCAGCACCTCGGCGGGCTTGCCATCCACCAGCGCCGCGGAAACCCGCATCGGTTCGGCGATATCGAACGCCATCACCGGCAGCGCTACGCGGCCGGGTTTCACTTTCACCCGCGTCACCACCTCCAGGTTCAGGTCGGGCTTCAGCGTAGCATCGATTCGGAAATTGTCTAGCGTCAGGCCTGGCTCCGCCTCCCGCTCCCGGAATGAACGCGCTACGAAGCTGCTCCACACATCGAAGAAGAGCAGGTTGTTGCGCGTGTTCAATTGGCCGATCACGATCTGTTCGCGCGCGCTGCGGTCGTAGTAGACGTCGAAATTGCCCAGTTTCCTGCCGCTCATGGAGACCGCCAGGAAGCCGTGGCTTTGCGGCTCGCCCAAAAGCACGTCCCAAACCAGCCGCGCCTGGAAGCTGGAGGCCAGATTGCGCAAGACGGGCGTCCAGTGCTCCGCCATCATGGCGCCCATCTCGGGAGCCTTCCTGTTGGCCGCATTCTGGTGAATCTGGGCGTTCAGTTTGGCATACGTATCGTCGGAAAAGATCAGCGCCGCGGCCACGAAGTGCTCGTCCAGGTTCGGCGATCCGGTGTACGACGCCAGCGACTGCCGCTCGCCGCGATTGGGAGGCAGAACCAGCAGTTCCGCATCGCCGCCCTCCACATTCGAGGTGAAAACGGCCGACATGCGTACGCCGGCGACCGGTTTGGCGAAAATCAGGTACCCGTCGGTGAGGAAGATGCGGATTTCGTCTCGCGGCAGCGCCAAATCCCGCACGCGATAACACTCACCGGGATCGAGCGAGATTTCGCGTACCTCGCGCGCCACATCCGCCGCGCTCACCGCGCCTTGCGCGAGGCACGGCCACAGCCACACCCCTGCCCAAACTACCCACCGCATATTCCCAGTGTACCCGCTCGGCCCTGTGGGGCGGGCAATCATGCCCGCAGCCGCCTTTCAGGCGGCTAACTAAGCCGGCTGGAAAGCCGGCTGCGGCCAGGATTGGCCCCCCTCCAACTTGAGTTTTCATCACATTTGGTGGCCCGCAGGCCCATCCCGACACGCTTGAGTGTGCCGCGGCGAACTTCAGTTCGCCGGCCGGAGTTTGGACTCCTCGTGATGACTGGCCGCTTGCCCGTGGCGCACGCTTCAGCGTGCCGCGGCGAACTTCAGTTCGCCGAACCGGGACTTGCGCGTTACAATCACCCACATGCGACTGCTAACCTTCCAACGCGAAGCGCATCCCGAGCCGGGCGCCCTGAACGGCGAGGACATCGTCAGCCTGCGCGGCGCCGGATTCCCCGACCTGCTGTCCATCGTGGCCGGCGGCGCCGATGCGCTCGACCGCGTCCAGCGATGGCTTTACGATCCACCCTGGGGCCAGATCTTCAAAGCCGCGGACGTCACCCTGCGCGCCCCGCTGCAGCGCCCGCCCAAAATCGTTTGCGTGGGCCTGAACTATCGCGCCCATGCCCTCGAATCCAAAATGGAGATCCCTAAAGTGCCCACCATCTTCGCCAAATTTCCCACCGCGGCGATCGGGTGCGGCGAGCCCATCGTGCTACCGGCCAATTCCAGCAAGCCCGATTACGAGGCTGAAATGGCCGTCGTCATCGGCAAACGCGGCCGCCATATTCCGGCCGAACATTGGCGGGACTATGTCTTCGGCTACACGAATTTCAACGACGTCAGCGCGCGCGATTTCCAGATGCAAACCTCGCAATGGACGATCGGCAAAACCTTCGACACCTTCGCGCCCATGGGACCGGCTATTGTCACCGCCGACGAGGTCCCCGACCCGCACGCGCTCGACATCAGCACCACCATCAATGGCGAAGTGCTCCAGCACAGCAATACCAACGACCTGATCTTCAAGATCCCCGAGCTGATCGCGTTCTTGTCCAGCGTCTTCACCCTGGAGCCAGGCGATGTCATCGCTACCGGTACGCCTTCGGGCGTGGGGTTCGCGCGCCAGCCGCCGCGCTGGCTGTTGCCCGGCGACGAGGTCGTCATCCGCGTGGAAGGCCTGGGCGATCTGCGCAATCCCGTGATCTCGGAAGCGGACGCCGCGCACACGCGGCATTGATCGATCCGCCCGGACATCACTCGCGCGCGTCTACCAGACTATCGGGACCGATCACCCGCGCCGCCACCCATCCCGTATCGCCAAACCTGCCTGGCGCCGCCGTGAGCACGATCGGAAAGCTGGTCTCATCCGCCGGAGCCTCCGGCGGCTTGCCCGGCTTGCTCGCGACCAGCGCCAGGTACTTCAAAATGGCATAAATGTCGCCCTCCTCCGGCAGCCGGAAGTCGAAATCCTGGGTCCGGAAATGAATGCTCACGGACTTGTCCGAAAGCCGCCATGCCAGGAACGCGCAACAATCCACGGCGTATTCGAACCATTCGCCGAAACCTTCGGGCGTCTCCAGATCGAGAAACAACTCCACACTCTGCTCCTGGTCGCGTGCGAACTCGCGCACCTGCAGATCGCCGGTGTGCGCGGTGGCCTTCCAATCCACATGCCGCGCGCTTTCGAACGCCTCGTACGGACGAATGCGGTAAAAGTCCCGCCCCAGGCCGCGATAATGTGTTTCGATTTCGCCCGCCAGATCCGCCAACAGCTCTTCGAACCCGCCCTGCGGGTCGATGCACGGATAAACGATCACCTCCCGCCGCAGCACCACGCGCGCGGTCTTTTCGAGGAACCCAAACGGGAAGCGGGTATGAAACGCGAAGTGATTCTGGCGGTACTCGCCGCGCCGTGCGAACCGGATTTGGACCGTCTCTTCCAGCGTGGCGCCGCCCGGAATCACGGGGAAATATACCGGCGATTGCAACACCGGCGGCGCGCCCTGTTCCACCCCCACCACGTGGATGGAGAACGACGGCATCCAGAATTTGACGTTGCGCACGTAGAGCTTCGCCGGAATCGTGCGGCCCGCCGACACGTGCTCGGGCACCAGGAAGTCCAACTCGAGCCCGGCCAGGCACAGGCGGCTCACCAGTCCTGAAACCATCAGCGTGGAGAGCATGGTGGCCAGAATCAGGAACAGCAGGTTGTTGGCCGAAGCCACCGCCGCAAGGCCCACCAGCACCACCGCCGCGGTGAACAGCACGCCGCCCCGCGTGACTCTGTAGCGGATCCGCCGCAGCATCAAATGCCGCACCTGCAACCAACGCGCAGCCACTCGCCGGAGGCCTCCCTATGCCTCACCTCTGTTGTGTCACAATCTAACTTCCATGTCGAGCGCCACCAGTCCGGACCCCGCGCCCCAATCCGGCCCGCGCCTCAAGCGCGCCCTGGGATTGTGGGATCTCATCTTCTACGGGATCATTCTCATCCAGCCGACCGCGCCCATGCCGCCCTTCGGCGTCGTCAGCCAGGTCGCGCACGGCCACGTGGTCACCACCGTGCTCATCGCCATGGTCGCCATGCTGTTTACGGCCATCAGCTACGGCCGCATGGCGCGCGCCTATCCCAGCGCCGGCTCCGCCTACACCTACGTGGGCCGCGAGATCCACTCGGGGTTGGGCTTCGTCACCGGATGGAGCCTGGCGATGGATTACATCCTGAATCCCATTATCTGCACCATCTGGTGCAGCAAGGCGGCCCTGAACCTGGTGCCTGAGATTCCCTACGCGGCCTGGGCCGTGTTTTTCGCGATTCTTTTCACCCTGCTCAATCTGCGCGGCATCCGCGCCACCGCGCGCACCAACGAGGTGCTGGTGCTGGCCATGTGCGTGGTGGTCTTCTATTTCTTCGTCGCCGCCGTGCGCTACATCATGCACCAGCACGGGGTCTCCTTCACCCAGCCTTTCTACGATCCGAAGACATTCAGCCTGGGCCGCATCTCTACCGGCACGTCCGTCGCGGTGCTCACATATATCGGATTCGACGGCATCTCCACGCTCTCCGAGGAAGCCCACAACCCGCGCCGCAATATCCTGCTGGCCACCGTGCTTACCTGCCTGATCACCGGCGTACTGGCCTCCGCCGAGGTCTACGCCGGCCAACTGATCTGGCCCAACTTCCGCAGCTATCCCGATGTGGACACCGCATTCTCCTACGTGGCCGGCCGCGCCGGCGGACCGCTGCTCTTCCACGCGGTGAACATGACTCTTCTGGTGGCTACCATCGGCTCCGGCATGGGATCGCAACTGGGCGCCGCCCGCCTGCTCTATGGCATGGGACGCGACAACACCATCCCGCGCGGCTTCTTCGGCGCCATCGAGCCCAAGCACGGCATACCGCGCAATAACGTGCTGTTCGTGGGTGTACTGTCGCTGGCCGGCGCTTTCGCCATCACCTACGAACTCGGCGCGGAACTGCTCAATTTCGGCGCCATCATCGGTTTCATGGGGGTCAACGCCGCGGCTTTCATTCATTACTACGTGCGCAGCGACCGTAAGAGCCTGGGCGCCTTCCTGCCCCCGCTGCTCGGCTTCGTCTTCTGCCTGGCTATCTGGACCAGCCTGCACAAACCCGCGCTCGTGGCCGGCGGCATCTGGCTGACCGTGGGCGTGATCTACGCGGCCATCAAGACCAACGCCTTCCGTAATCCGATTGTGTTTTCAGATCCTCCGCCGGAGTAGACTTGTGGGGCGGGCAATTCTGCCCGCAGCCGGCTTTCAGCCGGCCGAACCGGCTCGAAAGCCTGCTGCGGCCAAGACTGGCTGCGCGTGCGGGTGACCTACGCGGCCATCAAGACCAACGGCTTCCGCAATCCGATCGTGTTTTCCGATCCTCCGCCGGAGTAGACGACTTATAGCTCAACGAACTCCTGAAGAAGGGCGATTTTCGTCACCACTCGCGGGCTCCCCCTCCTCGCGTTCCAGGGCTTCATGCAGCAGATCCTGGAGATAGGCCTCAGAACTCAACCCCTTCTTGGCCGACAGTCGCTGTGCGCGGTTGACGTCGGCCTCAGGTATGCGAATCGTAATGCTCTTCAATTCCCGTGCCTCACGGAGCACGCGTTGCGCGGTGCCGCGGCCGACAGTTCCCTCCTGCATGCCTTCAACCAGGTTCTCTTCAACTACCTCCATGTGGTTGTCCCACCATTCTGCTTCCTCCGCTTCGATCGGGAACTTGGGAACGACGAGTTTCTTCATGTCAACAATCCCATAGCACGCAAATAAGTATCCCGCGCCCGGCTTCCGGCAGCCCGCGCAGTGACCATCCGTAGGGCATCGCGCCGCACCGTCCAGACGAGCAGAAGCACCCTGAAGTCGTCGGTGTGGCCGAGCGCCGTCCAACGTTCCTCTCCGCCGATGACTTCATAGCCCATGTCCAGCGGATCGTTCCGCATGGCCTGCTCCGCCTCGTCTGGCTTGACGGAATGACGCGATATGCTCGGTATTGGCCCGGTCCCAATCGAACCTGACATCGTCATCCGCCACTTGCCTCCAGTATACTGTTGCCGGCGGATACCGGTGGGACGGCGCGCCTGTTCGCTAATACTCTGGCTGGCCGTCTGGACCAGCCTGCATAAACCCGGGCTCGTGGCCGGACGCAACTGGCTGCCCGCGCGAGTGATCTACGTAGCCATCAAGACCAACACCTTCCGCAATCCGATCGTGTTCCCCGATCCTCCACCGCCCGAGTAGACTCGGAGTAGACTCAAAGGATGGCTCAGAGCGCTACTATCGCCTGGGCGGACCATGCCGTCGAACGCGCGGCGTCCGTTCCCTGGTACATCACGGCTTGCGTCATCGCGATCACTTCCGCCTCCGTCGGGGGCATCTGGGACATCTCCTGGCATAAGAGCATCGGACGCGATACCTTTTGGACCGCGCCGCACATGCTGATCTATTTGTGCGGCATTCTGGCGGGGATTTCGTGCGGATACCTGATTCTGTCCAGCTCGTTCGGCCACTCCGCTGCCCAACAGGCCGGCGCGGTGCGCATGTGGGGCTTCCGCGGACCCCTCGGCGCATTCGTCTGCGCCTGGGGCGGCGCGGCGATGATTACGTCGGCGCCGTTCGACAACTGGTGGCACGCCGCCTACGGGCTGGACGTCAAGGTCCTCAGCCCGCCGCACGTGCTGCTGATCGTGGGCATTCTGGTGATCCGCATTGGCACCTTGCTGCTGATCATGGGCCATCTCGCGCACGCCGAAGGCGCGCTGCGCACCAAGCTGCACGCGCTGATGCTGTACACTTACACGTTCCTGCTGGTGACCTCGTTCGGCATCTTTCAGGAATTTCTGCTGCGCAATTACATGCACAGCGCGCTGTTCTATCTGCTGATGACCCTGGGCTCCTGTTTCTTTCTGGCGGCGCTTTACCGCATGACGGAGTACCGCTGGGCGGGCACGGCCGTGGCGGGCTTCTATACCCTCATGAACCTGCTGTATGTCTGGATTCTGCCGCTCTTTCCGGCGGAGCCCAAGCTGGGACCGGTCTTCCAGAATGTAACGCATTTCGTGCCGCCCGATTTTCCGATCCTGTTTATCGTGCCCGCTTTCGTCCTCGACCTCACGCGTCCTTATTGGCAGCGCTGGAGCTATTGGGCGCGGGCCGCGGCCCTGGCGCCCATTTTCGTGATCGCGCTGGCCGCGGTGCAGTGGCCCTTCGCCGATTTTCTGATGACGCCGGCGGCGCGCAACTGGGTCTTCGGATCGGGATACTTTCCCTTCTTCGTCCCCAGCGATACGGACTGGGTGCGCAACGTCTTCACCCAGGTGGAACCCGGCGCCCGCCAGTTCTGGACGCGCATGGCGATGGCAGTGATTCTCGGCGCGGCGATGGCGCGCGCGGGATTTGCCTGGGGCGGCTGGATGCGCAAAGTGCGGCGCTAGCGGTCGCGCCGAATTATAATAAACGTATTGAAAGCCACTTTCCTCGCGGTCCTTTGCCTGGCCACACGTCTCTACGCCGCAAGCCATCTGGTGGATGACGGCTACGAGCACTTCTACAACCTGGAATACGATCAGGCGCTGGCCGATTTCGATCGGGCCATCGCCCTCGACCCCAACGACCCGGATCTCCACAACCATGCCGCCGAAACCGTAGTCTTCCACGAGATGTTCCGCGATGGCGCGCTCGAAAGCCAGTTGGTAACCGGCAACAATTCCCTGCTGCGCCGCGCCAGGCTGAATCCATCGCCCGATACCCAGCAGCGCTTCCTGGGCGAAATCCAGAAGGCGCTGGACCTGGAACAGGCCCGCCTGCGCCGCCATCCCAACGATGCCGGAGCGCTCTACGCCATGGGCATCACTTACGGCTTGCGGGCGAACTACTTCTTTCTGGTCCAGAAGGATTGGGTGAGCGCGCTGCACGATTCCACCACGGCGCGCAAGGCGCACAACCGGGTGAGCGAACTGGATCCGTCAAACGTAGACGCGCGCCTGGTGCAGGGCTTGCACGACTACGTGATCGGCAGCCTGCCGGCCTTCTACAAGATGTTCGGGTTCCTCATCGGGTTCCACGGAGACAAGGCCCGCGGCATCCAGACCGTGGAGCAGGTGGCGGCCCACGGTTCGCTCGACCGCATCGACGCGCAGATCTTCCTGGCGGCGATCTACCGCCGCGAACGCCAGCCGGCCAAGGCATTGCCGCTGGTGGAGAGCCTGATCGCCCGCTTTCCGCGGAACTATCTGCTGCGTTTCGAGGCGGCCGGGATGTATGCGGCGCTGGGTGACGGCAAGCGGGCGATCGGCTCCGTCGAGCAGGTGGCGCAGTTGAAATCGCAGGGCGCGGCCGGTTACGCCCGCGTGCCCTGGGAATCGATTTACTACCAGTTGGGAACCATTGAGTTCTGGTCCAACGACCTGGACGCGGCGCTGGACAATATGCAGAAAGTGACCGCCCACGCCGACGAGGTGGATTTGAATACGGGTGTGCTGGCCTGGATGCGGGTCGGCCAGATTTACGATCTCAGGCAACGCCATGGCCTCGCAGTCGAGGCGTACAAGAAGGCCATGCTGTATGCCCCGGAGGCCGAGGCGGCTCGGGAATCGCGCCGCTACATTACGGCTCCCTACCACCGGGAGAAGGGGTAGCGGCTACTCCTCGACGGTCAGCTTGACCGGCTGCTCGATGAGTTTGGGCTCTTTGCCGGTAGTCAACAGCATCAGGGCGAAGCGGCCGGCGATGGCCTTGGTTGGGATCTTAAACTTCAGGCTGGTGGCGCTTTGCTCGGTCAGGTCCACCAGGACATCGTTTTTCCCATCCGTAAGGTACACTTTGGACACCTGCGATTTTTCCAGGTTTTCCCCAGCTACCGTGATCTCATCCCCCGCTTTTCCCGTACCCGGGTCGACAGTACTCATCCGCGGCACCGATTGCGCGAACGCCGACAGGCCAAAGGCCAGGAAAATTGGCACAGCAACGGACAGTTTCATCTGAAATCTCCGCCTCCAGTCTAAATGTATGTCCATTACAGTACGAATTCAAGGGGCTTGCTTGGAAAGACTTAGCCGGGAGCGCCCGAACTGTATCAAATCATCTCATTCAGCCTGAGCTGTCGTCGTCAATCTCGTACGGCACGCGAGAGCTTGCCGCTCTTGATCCAGACCCGCTCTCACTTTGTCCAGCGGAATCCGCTTCTCGTGACGCCGCGACCGGGAGACAAGTACATCCTGGATGTCTTCCCACAGTTCCCGATATTCTTTCAGGTCGATTTGAACGGCCACCTTGCGGCCTTTCTCATCGGTCGCGTACTGGATTCCGGTCATGGGTTCATTATCCTTCAGATTCCGGCCCGTTTGGTTTTTGGAGGGCGGGCAATTCTGCCCGCAACCGGCTTTCAGCCGGCTACCCGCTACCGGAACCGCACCTTCACATCCGGCTTGTTTTCCAGATGCACGGTATCGATAAAGCGCACGCGCGCCGGAGTGTGGGTCATCACGATGGATTGCGTGCGTGTGCCGTCGCCGAAGAATCGTACACCCTTCAATAGGTTGCCGTCGGTCACGCCGGAGGCGGCGAAAACCATGCTCCGTCCGGGGGCCAGTTCATTAGTGGAGTAAATCTTGCTCACATCCCGGATGCCCATCGCCTGCATGCGCTCCTTCTGGGCCTCGTCTTTCACCACCAGCCGGCCCAGGATCTCGCCGTTCAGGCAGCGCAGCGCCGCCGCCGTAAGCACGCCCTCGGGCGCCCCGCCGGATCCCATCACGGCGTGTACTCCGGTGCCGGAAACCGCCGCCGCGATGCCGGCCGAAAGGTCGCCGTCGCCGATCAGCCGGATGCGCGCGCCGGCTTCCCGGATATCGGCCATGAGTTGCTCGTGGCGCGGACGGTCGAGCACCACCACCACCAGATCGTCTACGCCGCGCTGCAGCCGTCGGGCGATGGCCTTCAGGTTATACTTCACCGGAGCTTCCAGATCGACCGCGCCCTTGGCCGCCGGGCCCACCACGATCTTCTCCATGTAGCAATCCGGCGCGTGCAGCAGTCCCCCGCGTTCCGAAGCGGCCAGCACCGTGATGGCGCCGCCCGCGCCCGTCGCGCAGAGATTGGTGCCTTCCAGGGGATCGACCGCGATATCCACCGAGAGCGCGCCCGGCTGGTCCTTGGCCGCGCCCACCTTTTCGCCGATGAACAGCATGGGCGCTGCGTCGCGCTCGCCCTCGCCAATCACGATGGTGCCGTCGATCGCGATGGTATCGAGGCAACGGCGCATGGATTCCACCGCGGCATGGTCGGCGGTTTTGCCGTCTCCCATCCCCATGGTGCGGGCCGAGGCGATGGCCGCTTCTTCGACAACGCGCAGGACTTCCAGAGAGAGGTCGAACATGGTAGCTTTCTCCTCATGGACGATAGCACAGTTTTAGTTTTGGCGGATCCCACGGACCCTCTGCTCGCAATGCTCGAAGCGCTTCCGGACGGCGTCGGGATCGCGGCCGGAAACCGCGTGGAGGCTTTCGCGGATGCCGCGCCGGCAGCCGATGTCATCTTGAATTGGACCGGCAGCCGCGATCTCTTGCAGCAGGTTTGGCGCATGGCGCCGCGGGTGCGCTGGATGCACTCACGCTCCGCCGGGCTGGATGAACTCCTGTTTCCCGAATTGGCCGAAAGCGCCGTGCCGCTGACCAACGCGCGCGGAGTTTTCAGCGACATTCTGGGAGAATTCGTCATCGCCGCGGTGCTCTTCTTCGCCAAGGGATTGCGGCGCATGGTGCGCAGCCAGCAGGCCGGCGTCTGGGATCCTTTCGATACCGTGGCAGTGGCGGGGCAGACCATGGGCGTAATCGGCATGGGCGACATCGGCAAGGCCGCCGCCCGGCGGGCGGAGGCCCTGGGATTGCGAGTGATCGGGTTGCGCCGCACGGACGGTCCGGATGCCAGGCGCGATCTGCTGGCACAGTCCGATTACCTGGTCCTCAGCGCGCCCCTCACTCCCGCTACGCGCGGGATCGTAGGCCAAGCCGAACTGCGCGCCATGAAGCCCGGGGCCATTCTGATCAACGTAGGCCGCGGGCCGCTGGTAGACGAGGCGGCGCTGGTCGCGGCGCTGCGCGAGCGCCACATCGGCGGCGCGGCGCTGGATGTCTTCAACCAGGAACCGCTCCCCCCCGGCCATCCGTATTTCGCCCTCGATAACCTGCTGATGTCGGCCCATTCGGCCGATCACACGCCGGACTGGCAGCAGCGCGCCATGCAATTGTTCCTGGATAATTTCGCGCGCTACCGCAATGGAGAGCCGCTCCAAAACGTGGTGGATAAACGGCGCGGGTATTAGCCCTCAGGACCGCTCGCCGGTGTGCCGCAGGATCTCGTCCGCCACGTCCGCCACGGCCCGCATCTCCCGCACGTCGTGTACACGCACCAGGTGCGCTCCTCCCAGAATCGCAGCCGTGACGGCGGCCGCGGTCGCGAACAGCGTCTCCCGTTCCGTGGCGTGCGCCAGAAAAGACTTGCGCGAGGGTCCCGTCAAAATGGGCAGGTCCAACCCTCCCAACTCGTGCAACCGCGCCAGGACCGCCGAGTTCTGCTCCTTGCGCTTGCCGAATCCCAGCCCCGGATCCACCACCATCCGGGAGCGATCGATGCCTGTGTGGCGCGCGCGGCTCACGGTCGCCTCCAGGTCCCGTACGATGGTTCCCATCACGTCCGGAAGCGGCGGCAGTTTGGCCCACGTCTCGGGACGCCCGCGCATATGATTCAGGATCAATCCGGCGTCGTGGTTCGATACTACCCGCGCAAGCTGCGCCTCAAACGTCAGGCCGGTGGGGTCGTTGATGATCTCGGCGCCGTGTTCCAGCGCGCGTTCGGCCACTTCCGCCTTGTAGGTATCCACCGAAATGGGAATCGTGAGTTGATCGCGCAGCCGCTTGAGCACCGGAATCAGCCTGCGCAACTCCTCCGCGGCCCCGATGCGCGCCGATTCGGGCCGGGTAGACTCGGCCCCGATATCGATGATGTCCGCGCCCTGCTCCTCCATCTCCACGGCGCGCGCGAACGCCCGGTCCGGGTCCTGATATTTGCCGCCATCGGAGAAGGAATCGGGCGTCAGGTTCAAAACGCCGAGAATGGCCGTGCGCTCGCCCAGCTTGATCTCGCGGGTCTTGAGTTTCCAGTAGAACAACTTTCGCATAGACGGAACTAATGTCGCACGTTGCACAGTTACCCGTATTCGAAGCCGGCAATCGCGAATACCCGGGAATCGTCGTGCGCCAGCGGCGCGGCGCCTGCTACCCCTCGCCGGATCATACGCACCAGCCGCCGCACGGGCATGAATCCATGGGCGCGCGCCAGCCGTACCGCCTCGGTATTGTGTGGCAGCAGATCCCAATAAACCGGCGCGCCCGCGTGCCCGCTGAGAAACCAGGCGAGCAACTCCGCGGCGCATTCCGTCCCTTGGCTCACACAAGGACCGAAATAGGCAGCCTGCGCGCCCGGACGCGCCATGGCGTAGCCTTTATCCGCAACGGCCGCCTTCCCCAGCGGCGCCAGTGCCGCCAGTAATTCGGAACGGTCCGCGCCAAACACCTGGCGATCGAATGCCGGCAGCCCCCCCCAAACCAGTTCCCCCTTGCCGCGCGCCTGTCCCGCTATCGCTCCCCAACGCTCGACCGCGCATTCCGGTTCGAAGCCGAGCTGACGGTAGAGCGGCACACCCATGGCGGTGGCGTCCAGCTTGATCCATTCCATGCCGCGCATCGTGAGCGCCTCGAGAGCATGCTCCATCAACCGCCGGGCGAAACCTTGCCGGCGATGCGCGGCATCCGTCAACACCATGCCGATCCACGCCAGCCTGTGCTCATAACAGACCGCCGTGGTGGTTGCCGCCGGCGCCCCGTCGCAGTCCAGGCCGAAGCAGGTGTCCGGCGCCAGTTGCAGCAGATTCAGCCAATCGGTTTCAGTCTGGTTCCAGCCCGCGCCTGCCGTCAGCCGTATAGCCGCCGGGATGTCCGCGCGCGTAAGCGCCCTTCCGGACGTCCTAGGCCGCGCCCCGCCGCGCCGTCACGTCCGCGCTTTCCTCGCGGCCAATTTCGGCCGCGTAGCCGGATAGTTCCGGCAGCCTCACCGTCACCAGGTCCTTCTCCAGATCCTCGCCGCCCTCCACCATGCGCTTCAGGTGTTCGGCGGCCAGGCGCGAACACCAGGCGTCGGTCATCTCGTGTCCCGTGCGCCGGCTCAATTCCAGAAGCTCCGCGTGCGGCATGGCGATTTGCTTCTCGATCCGCGTGCCGTCGCTTTGCAGCACGAATTTCACATCCACCGTATCGCTATGGCGCAGCGAAATGGCCGTCTGCAACCACTTGAACAGGACCTGCCACTGGCGCCCAAACGGGTCCGGTCCCACTTCAAACTGGCGAAAATTCTGCATCACCGCCATCTTACTGCATTTGGACAAGGCATATTCTCCATGGCGCCGTGGCGTGAAACGGATTCCTTCTTTAGCTCACTATCCTGAAGCGGAGAACCTATGCCGTTCAACGATAGCCGAATCGAACACTTCATCGTCCTCATGCTCGAGAACCGGTCTTTCGACCACATGCTGGGCTTTTCCGGCATCCCGGGCATCGATGGCCTGACCGGCGCGGAAACCAACCCCGGCACCACCGGCGCGCCCGTACGCGTCTCCAATAATGCGCAATACATCGGCGATTATGAGCCGGATCCCGGCCATGAATTGTTCGACGTGAACGTCCAGATTTTCTCTAACCAGCAAGCTACGCCGGGCGCCGCGCCGCCCATGCAGGGATTCATCCAAAGCTACTACCAGGTATGCAAGGATCCGAATCGTGCCAAGGATGTGATGAAGGGCTTCTCGGCAGAAAACCTGCCCATTCTGACTTACCTGGCGCAGCACTACGCGGTCTGCGATCGCTGGTTTTCGTCTGTGCCCGGCCCTACGCTGCCGAACCGTTCTTTTGCGCATGCCGCCACTTCCCTGGGCTCCGTCGTGGGGCCTCCCGCGCTGGGCAACTTGCACACGATTTATGCGGCCTTGAACCAGCAGCAGGTCTCCGCCAAGATCTATTACCAGGATTGGACCATGGCGCTCACTTTCAAGGAATTGCTGGGCAATCAGAATGCATACTTCGGCCTGTACGACGATTTCCTGAACGAGTGCAAGGATCCGGACTCCCTGCCGAATTACTGCTTCATCGAGCCGCGTTATAACGCCGACGATACCGGCGGCTCCCATGAGCCCGCGGATCAGCATCCCGACCACGACGTCCGCGACGGAGAAGCGCTGATTCACGACGTCTACATGGCTCTGACCGGTAACCCAGATCTCTGGCAAAAGACCATGCTGCTGATCGTCTACGACGAACACGGCGGCCTCTTCGACCACGTCGCGCCGCCCCCTTGCGAAAATCCCGACGGGCTGACCTCGGCCGCGCCCGCGTTCGATTTCAAACGTCTTGGCGTGCGCGTGCCCGCGGTGATCGCGTCGCCCTACGTGAAGGCCGGCACGGTGATCGGCAGCGCGGACAATACCTTCTACGACCACACTTCCATCATCGCCACCGCGCGCAAACTGTTCCTGCCCGACTGGCAAAACACGTCACTCACGAATCGCGACAAGAACGCGGCCACCTTCGACCACGTCCTCGGTCTGGCCACGCCCGACAACGTTCCCGTGGCAGCGCGGGCCGTCGCCGTACAGGCGCACGCTACAGCCATGCGCACGCGTGTGGCCTCGCCCGCGCCCGGCCAGCCCGCCCCCAGCAGCAAGGACAAACCGCTCTCCGCCCTGCAGGGAGTCATGGTGAAGCAGGCCGCGCAGATGGAGCAGACTCTGCCGCCCGCGCTCCGCTCCGGCCAGTCTCCGGACACGATTTCGACCGAAAAGCAGGCGGCGACGTATCTGCGAAACGTGGCGCAGCGCTTGAGAGGTGCGCAATGAAACCTGTCTTATTGTTCACTCTCGCGGTCGCGATCGCTTGGGGCGACGACCAGCTTGCCAAGGAGATACACACCATCCAGCAGTATTGCGAACCGGCCTGGCACGACAAATTCCTGGACCGCTCCCAGGATACCCAGTGCGCGCAGCCGATCTTCAATGGAGATCCACTTCACTTCAATGGGCAGATGTTCGCCCCGGGCAACGGGCTCGGCCTGGGGCTGGGATACAAACGCCTGTTCACGTTCGGCGAGAAATGGCAGAACAATTGGGACCTGGGCGGATCGGGATCGGTCCAGGGCGCATGGGAAGGTCACTTCGTGGCGCTGTTCGACAAGCAGCCGCCCCCGGTCACCATGGGCGACAACACACCCGCGCAGCGCCGCATTATGGAGAAGTTCGAGATCCAGCCCTATGTCACCGCGCAACAACTGACTAAGCTGGATTTCTACGGCGAAGGGCCGCAATCGAGCCTGAGCACGCTCGGGCTATACACGGAGCGGGATATCCGTGTAGGCGTGGGCGTCTCGATACCCGTGGCCTGGTGGCTGAATGTGGGCGCGAAAGCCGAAGGCTTGTGGCCGGCGATCGGCGCGGCCTCCACCAGCACCATCCCGTCGGTGGACGATTTCTATCGCGTGGATCCCGCGCAGGCGCCGGGACTCGCGTCCGAGCCTACTTTCACGCATTACCAGTTCTATGTGCGTCCGCACTTACCCAACGATTATCCTTACGGTCTGATCTACAAGATCGGGTACGAGTATTATCAGGATCACGGCGGCGGACAATATTCCTTCGGACGCTTCCGCGCGGATCTGCTGCACAATCTGTATCTGGAGCACGCCGGCAAAGGCGTTCCCCGCCGCGACAGTATCCTCTCGATCTATGGCCGCCTGACCCTGGCGCACACATCTGCCGGCAACGTCGTGCCTTTCTATTTGCAGGATACTCTCGGAGGTACGGACATCAATGGCGACCCTGCATTGCGCGGATTTCCGGATTACCGTTTCCGCGCGCCGGATAACATGGTCATCGAAGTGGAATTCAATCGCCGCATCTGGAAGCCGCTCGGAATTATGGTTTTCTACGATACCGGACAGGTAGCCGCGCAGGCCTCCGATCTCAGTCTGGCGAAGATGCGCCAAAGCGTGGGAGGCGGCTTGACTCTCTGGTCGGCCACCAAGGTCGTGTTCCGCGCTTACGTCGGGTTCGGCGGCGGAGAAGGCACCCACTCCTTCGTAGGCATCCTGCCGCTGCCCGGACCGGTGGCCGCGCCGTATCGCACTTACTAAGCGTAAGTGTAGTGCGTCCCGGACTTTGGCCTTATCTCATGATGACTGGCCGCGGCCCGTGGCGCACGCTTCAGCGTGCTGCGGCGGACTTCAGTCCGCCGTACGCATAATCGAATCACTCGGCGGAACGCCGGCCCGAGTAGATCACCTCCGGCTCGGGATACCTGGCCATCACGATCACCTTGTCCAGGTCCCGCCGGTAGTAGTAAATCAGCTTGCCGATCTTGCCCTTCTTGCCCGAAGCCGCATTTTTCAATTCCCAACTGCGGTTCACCGTTTCGTAGTAAGCGAGCACCCTCCGTTCCGCATCGTTTGCCGCGACGGCGCCCGGCTTGGGCGTCAGCATTCCCGTTCTGACGTTGTAGCCGAGCAGCCGATCCTCAATCGCGCTGATCGCTTTCGCGCCCTGCTCTTCTACCAGTTGTTGATGTTCCGCGAACAGCTGGGCCGTGCGCTCCTCGCGCTGCAATTCGGCGTATTCAATGTCTTTCAGCACCGCGGCTTCGGTCTGCACCTGCGACTCCCCCTTATCCCGGCTGAAAGACAGGGAACCCGTTACCGCCGTCATGCGCAGCACGCAATGCGTGCAAACCTGGCTGTAGAATTTGAAGGCGAAGCTGCTGCGGATCTGCGCCTCGCTGAGCGCGGTCAGGTCGCTGTGGTCGGCCCTGAAATCCGCGGACCGCGCGCCGTAACACATCACCAGGGCGAGCCTGTACTGGTGCGAGGGGTCATTCAACATCTCTTTCGTGAGGGTGGCCAACTCCACGTAAGTCGCCAGGGTCGGCGTATCGTGCGCGTCGCCTTTGCGCACGTGGCAGGTGTCGCCGTAAGTTCCGTGAACGCCCAGCATGACTTTGTCAGCCTTGACGCATTTCGCCGGTATGTCGGCCGCATCGATGGCCTGACGCCGATTTGCCGCCTGCAGTATGCCGAACAGGTTCACGACTTCAATCTGGTTCGCCCCGAACAAATAGGTCGCGACCGTTTCCAGGATGTTACGCGGCTTTTGGTCGAGGGGGTACTTCTTCGACAACGCTTCTCGTGTAGTGGCCGCCAGACCGTGCGGATTTTCATCCGCCAGATTCAGGAAAACGATGTGCATCGGGAACCTCCTCAGTGACCGGCTCCAAAAAGTATAACCCGTCCAGTGTGAGGAGGGTCCCCTAAGTCCGTCCCGCCAGGCCCAGTCCCACCAAGGTCGCTTCGGGCTGCTCTTCGAAGCTGAGTTCCGGAATGCCGGCGCGCGCGTCATGTCCACGCCAGGCCACCGCCAGCCAGGCCAGCAGCGTGATCCCCATCAGCCAGGCGTAGCCGGTGCGGTCGCTCAGCGCCCGTTTCTCGACGTCGGTGACCAACTCCCACACCATGATAAGCAGTCCCCAGTACACCCCAAACTTGATTTTCAAATTCGCTTTCCCCGGCAGGTATGAACAGGTGAACGGCACTTTGGCGAAGCCCATGAGCGCCAGTTCGATCAGCAGCAGGCCAAACGCGGCCAGAAACGCGGCGTGTTCGAAGGCACGCTCGCGCGGCCACACCGCCATGTAGACCGGCGTCGCGATCGCCACCACCGGCGCCAGCGCCAACAACAGCAGAGTCTTGCGCGACGCGCTCGCGTAGGCGCCCCGGCTGTTGGCATCCGTCAGGCGGAAAAGCCAGTTGGCCCGCACCTCGATCGGAATCGAAAATGACACGCGTAAACCGATAATCAGGAAAAAGAGCAGGATGAACGGGATTCCCAGCGCCGTTTGCGCGCGGCCTTCGATCGCGCCGAAATCCGTCGCGCGGAAGTGATACAGCACATAGGCCGCCTGGCTGAAGACGTAAGCCAGCCCCATTCCGGCATAGACCGCCAGCAGCAGGCGATGCTGCCGGCTGCGCGACAGCGTGCGCCCGATGAACACCAGGATGCCCCGTTCCGGCGCGCGGCGGGCGAATAAACGGGCAATTGCCGGCCAGAGCGTGAAGGCGCGGCGCGCGGGGGCGATGCCGGATTGCTCCACCGCGCGCCGCATCTGCCGCGCATACGCCCGCGAATAAGCGAGCGCCGCGACCAGCACCGTACATCCGAAACCGGCCAACGCGCGCCGCGCCAGCCAGCCAAACACCGCGTCTTTCGATCCGGTCAGAACCTGGAACAGCCCGAAAAACCAGTACGACGGCACCAGCGTAAACCACAGGCGGTTTTCCGGCGCGGCCAGCGCGTGCGGATGCGCCAGCGGCGGAGTCAGGAAGTACAGCGTCAGCACCGCAAAGAACGCCGCCGTCTGGATCAGGCTGGACCAGCGCATGTACCGGGCATGCGTCAGCAGATCGAGCGACACCCCTTGCACGCCCAACAGCAGCAGGAAGACGAATGCGGACGCCATCACGATCACCAGCCAGAACGCGGCAAAATCGCGCGCGGCGTCGAAGATCCCCGATGCGCCGGGCACGATCAGAAACGGGCAAACCAGTCCCGTAAACGAATTCACCGCCAAAACGGCCAGACCCAGCGCCGCCCCTAACGCCGCAAGCTTCGCCGCGAACACTACGCGAATGCGCACCGGCATCGCGCCCAGGATCATGCAATCGCGCCGGTCGGGAAACAGGGCATCCCAAAGAAACAGGGTAAACACTCCGATGATGGCCATCGAGGTAGAGATCAGGAATTCCTGGTCGGCCCACGCCGCGGTGTGAAGCTGTTCCGCCGTCAAGTGCTGGTATAGACCGGCGTACTTTCCCCCCGTCATCAGCACCAGCACCAGGCTGAGCGCTGCCAGCAGCGCCGCGAATTGCGATAGCAGAGCCGAAAGGTCGCCGCGCACGGAGACGATATCGGTATCGAAGAAGCGGTAGGCGAACAGCCGCACCAGCGCGCGGAACTGCCGCCGCTCGCGGCCCGTCGCCGCGGTCACTGCCGCACCACCTCGGCGATCTGGCGCGCGGTGGCATCCGGGTCGCTGTCCGTGACCAGTTGCGAGAAGATGTCCTCCAGCGTAGGCAGCGCCATCAGGTCGCGCAGCCTGTCGATGGAATCGTTTGCCACCACGCGTCCCTTGTGTAGGATCACGACGCGATGGCAGACCTTCTCCACCACTTCGAGCACGTGCGAACTGAATAGCACCGTCTTGCCGGAGGCAGCCAGGGACCGGATCAGGCTGCGCAGCACCAGGGCCGCGTGTACGTCCAGCCCGGAAAAAGGCTCGTCCAGGATGATCAGTTCCGGATCGTGCAGAATCGCGGCGCAGATCAGAATCTTCTGGCGCATGCCTTTGGAGTAGGACGAAATGGGCGCGTGGCGGTCGCCACCGAGGGAAAACAGTTCCAGCAGCGCGCTGATTTTGCCGGGCAGGCTGGCTGCCGGCAGATCGCGCAGCTCACCGGCCAATTCCAGGTACTCGGCGCCGGTCAGGTGCGGATATAGGTACGGCTCTTCCGGCACGTATCCCAGAATGCGCTTGAATTCGACCAGGTTGCCGCCCATCGGCCGCCCCCGATACAGGATCTCGCCCGCGGTCGGATCGAGCAAACCCGTGATCGTCTTGACGGTTGTGGATTTGCCGGAGCCGTTCGGCCCAAGGTAGCCGGTCACCTCGCCGGGCAGAGCCGTGAAACTGACGTTGTCGACGGCCAGAGTGCCGGAATATCGCTTCGTCAAACCGCGCACTTCGAGCATCGGAACTTTAGACTCGGGCAGGCGGACGAAAGTTCCTTGGCGCACCCCAGGGCTACGCAACTCGTGGGCGGCCCAAGGCGGGAATCAGCGCAATCGGGGGGCGGGCAAGGGCTCGCGGCCAGTTCGGTGCATGATTAGGCCCGTGGCCTGACCATCGGGGCCAATTTCAAAACTGATCCGTCCACCAGTTACCTTCACGAAGAAGATACTCTCGCCCTCGGCAAACATCTCAAACGCGGGCCCGGCGATGGGCTTCCCTCCGACCGCAGTGACCTGTGCGAAGAGGCGGTCGCCGTTGCGCATGATTTCGAGAATGCGGTCCGGGAAATGGTACCGCCCCGTGTAGCGATCCAAGAGGCTGGGATCCAGCGGAATCCCGGTGTGCGGTTTTGGAGGATCGAGATTGGGAAGCGGTGCCTTTGGGTTCAGGAGATGCATAGCGATGTCATCGACCCCGCTCAGAGTAAACGCATTTGAGAGCGCAACTACCCCGGCACCCGCTTTCGGATCGTATCCGATGAACGATCGGAATCCTCCGGTACCTCCGTCATGCCAAACGATCTCTCCGAGAATATTCCACCCCAAACCAGTCTCGAAGCCCGTCTTGCCCACGGGACGCCTAACTTCGAGCATGACTTTCATGGCGGGCGCCAGCGGCGATTCTCTATAGCCGAGGAATGCTTCGAGGAATGTCAGCATGTCATTAGCCGAGGAGCGCAGTGCGCCGGCACCGGCAAGCGTGAGAAAGTCCCAGTTGGCGACCGGCGCGAGCATGGCATTATGACCCGCTGCCATGCGCTGCTGCATGGACGAAGAAAGCGTAACGCACGTGTCCGGCATGCCGAGCGGTTCTGTGATGCGGACTCTGACCAGGGTCTCATAGCCCGTTCCAATGCGGCATGCGAGGATGTGGCCGAGGAGTCCCGCGCCCAGATTCGAGTATTCGATCTCGGAACCCGGGTCGCGTGGCAGCGTGTAGCCGCCAAGGAACTTGTAAAGATCGTCCACGCTGTAGTCGGCGTAAGGATTGGCTGGGTTCCTCGGGTTCAGGTTACCGGGGACGCGTGGAAGCCCGGAGCTATGGGTCGAAAGATCAAACAGCGTGATGGCTTTGCCGCTGCGTCCAGGCATCCTGACATGTTCGGGAAGATATTTGGCCGCCGGATCGTCGAGGGCAACTTCTTTGCGGCTCACCATGTCCGCCAATAGCAGTGAAGTGAAGACCTTGGAAATGGATCCAATTTCGAAGATCGTATCTCCATCGATCGGGCGTGGATCGCCCTTGGCGAGGTTGCCATAGGCGACGACGCGGCGGCCATTCGGTTCGATGACGCCCACCACGATGCCAGGCGCTTGCTTCTGTTGATCAACGCGCTGTATGAGGATTTCGCGGATTTCGTCAGTTCCAGGAACTGTAGGTGATTGCAAGATATTCGGATTCATTATAAGAGACCAAGGATCGCTTCGGGAGGCCCGTGGCGCACGCTTCAGCGAGAGCCCCCGCGGATGCGGGTGAAACAATGGCGAGACCCGCGTGGGGCAACGTCGAAGGCGCTTCGCCTTGGAGGGCGGGCAATCATGCCCGCAGCCGGCTGGAAAGCCGGCTGCGGCCAAGATTGGCCGCCCTCCAATTGTGTTATTCTGCGCGCGCTAACTAACTTATTGAGCGGCAATGGGGTCTCAGATGAGCGTGCTGCGGGACTTCAGTCCGCCGTCGGACATGCCTCCTTTCCTTAGGTTCCGTTGAGGGCTACGTACCTATGCGCGCGAGGCACGCCGATTGGAGGCCGCCCGTGCACGCGCCTGCCTTCCCCGCCACCACATCATCGCTCCGCTGAGCACCTGGACCACCGCCATCAGGCTCGCCAGCGAAGCCACGGCCTTGCCCGGGATGCCGAATATGTCGCCGGTGTGGATGGCGCGGTTGGCGATCGCCAGGCGCGCGCCGCCGGGCGCGCTGCGCGAGCCTTGCGCCCAGATGACCCTGCCCGTATACGGGTCTACTATCGCCTGGCTGCGTCCGCCGGGCGTGAGATCTTCCGCATAACGCAAGCGCACGAAGTACGGTTCGCCGGGCTCCGGCACGTTGACATAGAACGGCGCCGCGCCCGGCAATGCCGCACGCGCCACCTCGAAAGCCCGATCCGGTGTGATGGGCTGCGCACCCGGCGGCGCCGTGATTGCGGCTCGCGGCGGCCGCGATGGCTCGGACCCGGTGAGCTTGTATAGCAGCGGCGTCGTAGTGCGTTCGAAGCCGATCGCCAGTCCCGTGACGGTCAACAGCAGCAGAAAGGCAAACGAGAAGATCCCCGTGACGGCGTGTACATCGAACCAGAACCTCTTCGACGATTCGCGCCGTTCGATGGCCACGCGCTTGTACGGCCACCACAAGTACACGCCGGAGAGCAGCAGAAACAGCATCGCCACGCCCGCCCAACTCACGATCATTTTGCCCGTATCCGCGTCGTCCCGGATCAACAGACGCAAGTGGAGCTGGTGCACATAGCCCAGGAAATCCATGCCCGGCTTCTGTACCCCGAGCACATCGCCGGTGTATGGATTCACGTAGACCATGCCGCGTTGCAGTTCGACCTGGCGGGACAGGTCCGGCGCGTTCGGGACGCCATACCCATATAAGCGCTCGCCGGGAAAGGCCCGCGAGACGGCTTCCCCGGTGGCGGCGATGGATAACGCGCGGCCCCGCGGCTCCACGTGCCAAAGCTTCCAGTGCAGCAGACGGTCGATCTCCGGCTCAAACGCCATGATGCTGCCGGTGACGCCCAGGACGGCGATGAAAGCGCCGGCCGGCAGGGCCGCGTAAAGATGCAGGTTGAAGAGAACCTTGCGCACGCTATTGAGGCGGTTCCAGGCGATCGCCCGAACCCGGCGCGGTGATCCGGATCGCCACTTGTCCGTCGCGGCTGGTGAACATCGACCAGGCAAGGTGCTCGTCGAACTGTTTCATGGCCGCGTCGACCTTCTCCATGGCATCGGCGTCTAAAATATCGCCCACGTGTACAGGCAACTTCGCCAGCAACTCGTCGCGCGCCGCGGTGCTCAGCCCTTCCACTTTGATGGTTTTCAGTTTGCGTCCGGCAAAGATCTGGGCGCCCTGGAAACCGGAGAGCCCTCCCTGCATTTCAGCCATCTTTTTCTGCAGGGCTTCCATCTGGTGATCGCGGAGAATCTTATCCACGTCGCCCATGGACTGTTGTCGATCGAGGGCGGCCTGCGCCAGCAACTGTTCCAGTCTTTCGGCTTCCAGCTTCTGATTGACCTGCCCCTTCTCCAACATCTCCGATAGTTTCTGGGCCTGCTCCTCCGATAGTTTCCGCGCCTGGTTCCGCAGCTCGGAGGCCGCGTCCAATTGCCCGGCTTCGAGTTCGCTGGCCTGCTCCGCCATTTTCTCGGCCAGTTCCTTTTGCAGCATGGCATCCACCAGATCTTGCGACCGCTTCGCCTCGAGGCGCGCCCGTGCCTTCGAGATCTCGCGGCTCGCCTCCGCCAGAGGTTTGCTCGTGTCGCCTTCCGCGGGCAACTGGAACGCGATGCTCACCTGTCGCGTGCTTCCCGCCGCATCGTGCGTGAAGTGCCATTCTAAGACCGATTCGAGCGCCGCCTTGCGCAGTTCCTGCGGCCCGCTCAAGACCCGCGCATCGCTGACCATTCCGTCCGCGTCGAGCGTGGCTTCCAACACCACCGTTCCCTGAATCCGCTTCTCCATCGCCCGCTCCGGATATTCCACGCCCCTCCGATGGATCACGCGCGCACCGCCTAAGTCGACATGTACGCCCGTATCCTCCGCCACACTTTCCAGGGCCGGCAATTCCGCGGCGGGCGGGATTGGCTGCTGGCCGCGCGCCCACTGCATATTGAGCGCGAAACAGATCAGGCCTAGGGAAAGCGCCAGGATCCCCGGCAGTTTGGAAGGCCCGCGCTGCCGGCCTGCATCGCCGGTGAGCCGCTGAATGCGGGATAGCAACGGTCCCCCCGCGCTTCCCATCGCCAGCTTCGGCGTGCTCGCGCGCAGCCTTTCCAGGCGGGTGAGGGCACGCGCATAGCACAGTGCGTCGCCGCAGGAACCCACCGCCAGGTCGTCGCAGCACAGCTCGCGTTCGTGCCGCATCCGCGCCGACGCCCACCACACCGCGGGATGATAAAACAGCAGCGTTTCCACGACCGATTGCAACATATTGACCAGGTAGTCGTAGCGCAGGATGTGTGCCAGTTCGTGCGCCAGCACCGCCTCCAGTTGTTGTGAAGTCAGTCCCAGCACCGTGGCGGCCGGCAGCAGCAGGGCGGGCCTGACCCAGCCGATCACGCTGGGGCAATCGACCGCCGCGGAAATCAGCACGCGTACCGGGCGCCCCAGTTTCAAGCGATCGCGCACGCCCGCCACGATGGCCAGCACTTCCTCTGCGGCGGGCAGCGCCTGGCGGCGCAGCGCCGAGATCCGCAATCCGGCCCACACCAGCCGCAGCGAGAAGAACAGCACGCCGATCGACCATAATGGCAGCGCCCAGCTCGCCAACACGCCCGACCACCCGGCCGGAGATCCCGCCAGATCCGTGGACGCGCCGTCGATCGTGCGCGGAATGGCGCCCACACATCCCACCGCCGCGTGCGATGCCGCCGGCGCATGGTACAGTATGCACGCCGTCACCACCGGCAGTATCGCCATGGCCGCCAGCGCCACGCAGCTTGCCGCATAGCGGGCGCGCGGCGAACGGTTCTTCAGGATGAATAGGGCTGCCCACAGCAGAAAGGCTAGTAGCATACCCTGCCACACGAAATCGAGCAGCGCCGCGCTGAGCGCTTGAGCTATTGCCGTCATTTCCTGCCTCCTTCGATGCGATCCAAGAGTTTCTCCATGGCTTCCAGTTCCTCCGGCGACGATTTCTTCGTGGCCAGGGCCTGCAGAACCAGCGCCTTCACCGATCCGCCGAAAGCGCGATTCATCAGGTCGCCCAGCAGTTGCCGCTGCGTCTGCTGCTGGCTATAACGCGCGCGGTATCTTTGCGGGCGGCAACTCTCATCCCGCTCCACGAGTCCTTTTTCGGTCATGATCTGCATCAGCTTGAGGACGGTGGTGTAGCCTGTGGGACGGGACGCGTCGAGCACCTGGTGGATGGCGCGCACGGTTTGCGCCTGGCCGTCCCAGAGCACGCGCAGGATACTCAGTTCCGCTTCGGTCGGCCTCCGGCGTTTGGATTCCATGACCGCATTATGACGAAAGTCTTCGTCATTGTCAATATTCTCCGGGACTTTTAAGTCCCGCTCTGGACGACTTCCGCTTCCCCGTGGCGCACCGTTGAAAACCCAATTGGGGGGCGGGCAATCATGCCCGCAGCCGCCTTCTCAGGCGGCTAAGCCGGCTGGAAAAGCCGGCTGCGGCCAGGATTGGCCGCCCTCCAAATTGAGTTTTCATCACATTTGGTGGCCTGCAGGGCCATCCTGACACGCTTCAGCGTGCCGGCGGGACTTTTAAGCCCCGCTTTGCGGGAAAGTCCCGCTTGCATCACGGGCGCCTACGTCGTCAGCCGATCCGCCGAAATCGGCCGCATCTCCCAAGCCTCGAACGATACCATCCGCGCCGTGCCCCCGCTGGCATAGAGCGCGATCCCCGTGCTCCGTTTGCCCGCCGGATAAATACGCGCGCTCAAACAAAACCGGTCGTTGGCGAAAATCTCCATCACCGACCCATCCAGAAAAATGTGCAGCCGCAGCGTCTCGCCCCGCCCCAGCAGGAACGGTCCGGATTGCACCCCCCGATCCGCGCTCGCATCGCTGCTCGACTGGCTGCGATCCACCGAGATCGTCTTCAGGTCCCGATCGTAGTACACCGGCGTCTGCTCGCTGCGGTCCGGCGCGATCCGCACCGTCAGCCCCGCCCGCGGCGCGTCGCCCGGATCGATCTCCGCCTGGATCTCCAGGCAGTCGCCCTCCGCGTCGCCGCCCAGCCGCTTGCCGCGCAACGTTGCCACCTCCGCCGCCGGACGCATCTGCACCTGGCTCCCGAACAACTTCAACTCCCGGGGCAGCGACATCACGCCGCTCCATCCCGCAGCCCGCTGTGCCTCCGCCGTGCGCCCCTCCGTCAACCATCCCCACAGAATCCGCCGGTCGCCGGTGTTGGTCATCGTGCGCGCCGCATAATACGATCCGTAATCGATGCCGCCCGTCGTCTCCGGATGCAACTGCCGGTCCGTATAACCGCCCAGCCAGTACTTCACCACGCGCTCCGTGGAGATGATCAACAAGTGCTTATCGCCTAGCGGAAAGAAGTCCGGGCACTCCCACATCTCGCCGCTGTCCACCGGATCCTTGGCCACCGCGCCCGGCTTCATCCGGCCCGAGATCAGCGGATGCAGGTAGTTCCAATGCCGCAGATCCTTCGATTCGTAGAGCAGCACCGCCCCGCCCTTCCCGCGGAATCCCGAGCCCACCGCCATCAGCCAAGTCTCGCCTTCCTTCCAGACATCGGGGTCGCGGAAGCCCGTCACCTGCAGTCCCGCGGGCGGCGCGGCCACTACCGGATTGCCCGCGAACTTCTTCCACTCCGTCAGGTCCCCGCCACTGGTGGCAATGCATTGCGTCTCCGGATTCACCCCCGTATAAACCGCCGTGACCCCTCCCCCGTCCATCACCGCGCATCCGCTGAAGACGCCGTCCTTGTCCGGACCGCCCGGCGTCGGCGCCATCGCCATCGGCAGATGCTTCCAGCGCACCATATCTTCGCTCACCGCGTGCGCCCAGTGCATGTCGCCCCAGAATGCGCCGTTGGGATTGTACTGGTAAAACATGTGATACTTGCCCTGCCAGTAAATGGGCCCGTTGGGATCGTTCATCCAATTGGCCGCGGGCAGCAGGTGGTATTGGGGCCGCTGCGGATCGGCCGCCAGCTTGGATGCCGCCGTTGAGCCGGCCGCCAGCGGCATGGCGCCCGCCAGCGCCAGAAATTCGCGTCGTCGCATATGAGCCCGCATAAGAGCCATGGTAACCGGATATACCGGCCGACTCAATGCACCGTCTTCACCAGCCCGATGTCGGTCAGTCCGTTCAACATGAACTGCACCGCGATGGCCGTCAGGATCAGCCCCATCAGCCGCGTCAGGATGCGAATTCCCGTCTCGCCCAGGTGCCGCCGCACACGGTCCGCCCCCGCCAGCACCCAATACGAAACCAGCGCGGTGACGGCAATCGCCAGAAATACCGGAATCGCGTACCACCAGTCCGGCTTGCCGCCGATCAGCACCATCACCGTGGAAATCGCCCCCGGACCCGCCAGCATCGGGATGCCCAGTGGAATGATGCCGACATCCTCCTTGCCCGCCCCTTCTTCGGCTTCGCCGGGCGTCTCCTTGGTCGCGGACCGTCGCGCGCGCAGCATATCCAGCCCGATCAGCAGCAGGATTACGCCGCCCGCGATTTTGAAGGCCGGCAGCGTGATCCCGAAAAGCCGGAAGATCGGCTTGCCCGCGGCCGCAAACGCCGCCAGCACCACCAGGCATGTCCACGCCGCGCGCTTCGCCATGTGCCGCCGCTGCCGTTCGTCCTGCTCGCCGGTCATCGCCAGAAACGTCGGAATCGCCGCGATGGGATCTACCAGGAAGAAGACCGACGTCAGCGCCACAAACGAGAATTGCAGAAGATCCGCCAGTTCGCCGGACATTCCCTCCATGGTCCCATAGAGATCCTCGTCAAAACCAGCTATCCGGAGCCCGTGGCGCACGCTTTAGACGGTGGTGAAAAAGTAAGTCGGGGGGTGTCACTTTAAAACAATTTCGCGCGTCTATGTTTTATGCGCGGTGCCGACTACAACCAGAGTGCCATCTTTAGCTACG
>JBEKIM010000020.1:0-33508 GCA_050011755.1 Bryobacteraceae bacterium
GCGGGGCGATCCGCCGCCGCCGGGCTTGCCGGTGGATACGCCGGCGCCACCCTTTCGCGTAGCTGCTCTCGATGGCAGCATGGTGACGCTGGATACCCTGCGCCAGGCCGGCGACTCTCTGCTATTGATCTTCACCGAACCGGGCTGCGGAGGCTGCGATGCGCTGATGCCCCACGCAGCCGAATGGCAGCAGGCGCATGCCGACCGGCTATCCATCGCGCTGATCAGCCGCGGCTCTCTCGAGACGAATCGCGCCAAGGCGGCCGAGTACCGCCTGCGCAACTTCCTGCTCCAGGTGGACGAGGAAACCTCCAGCGCCTACCACGCGGAAGGTGTTCCGACGGCGGTGCTGATCAGGAAGGGGCTGATTGCCAGCCCGGTCGCCAGCGGGGCGGAGGCCATTCACGAACTGGTGGCGAAAGCCGCGGCGCCGCCGCCCCTGGCCAAGGGAGAACTCGCGCCGGAGATTACGCTTCCGGATTTGAACGGCGAGGCCGTGGATTTGCGGGAACTGCGGGGCCGGCGCCATCTGCTGCTTTTCTGGAATCCGGACTGCGGCTACTGCCAGGCGATGCTGGCCGATATCAAATCGTGGGAGCGCGACGCGGCGGATGACGCACCGCGCCTGGTGGTAGTATCGACGGGCGCGCCGGAAGCCAATCGGGCACAGGGCTTTCGGGCGCCCATGGTGTTGGACCACGGTTTCCGTACCGGTGAGTTGTTCGGGGCCACCGGCACACCCTCGGCCGTGGTACTCGATGAAGCAGGCAGAGTCGCTTCGGTTGTCGGCGTGGGAGCCGAGGAGGTTCTGGCACTGGCGCGCGGTACCGTGGGGAAGTCTGAAATCCTGGCGGTTAACACGGAGAGGCTTTAGCCAGCCAAAAGCCGGCTTTAGCGGGACTTAAGAGTCCCGCCGGCACGCTCAAGCGTGCGCCATGGCTTGGCTGGATGCCTGCCCCTTCCAAACTCCGGAAGCCGGCCAGGTCAGGCCGCCGCCGGCCCTTTCTTTTGCCAGTAACTCTCCCACTGTTCAGCCGGGACAGGCCTGCCCAACAGAAAACCTTGAACCTGATCGCAGCCGAGCGCCCGCAGCACGGCCAGTTCGCCTTCGGTTTCGACGCCTTCGGCGGTGGCCGTGAGCTTCAGGCCATGCGCCAGCCCCACAATCGCCTGGACCAGCGGTTGCGTGGCGACGGACCGGTCGACATCGTGCACGAAACACTGGTCGATTTTCAAATCGTCAATCGGCAAACGCTGCAAATAACCGAGAGACGAATAACCGGTGCCGAAATCGTCGATGGAGATGCGCACGCCCAAGGCCCGCAATTCGGCGATCTGGCGGGCGGAATCCCCGGCGTCCCGCATGAGCACCCCCTCGGTCAGTTCCAATTCCAGAAAGCACGGTTTCATTTCATGCGCTGCCAGGACCTGCGCGACGTTTTCCGCCAGGTTCGAGCGCGTAAATTGAGTGGCCGAAACATTCACCGCGATCTTAACCGGCGGATACCCGGCGCGCCGCCAGAGCCGATGCTGCCGGCAGGCCTCCTGGAGCACCCACAAACTGATGGGGATGATCAATCCACTCTCTTCCGCTACCGGCACGAAGCGGTTGGGCGGCACCAGGCCCCATTTCGGATGATTCCAACGCAGCAGCGCTTCCATGCCGCCCAGGAGGCCGGAATCGAGTCTAAACTGGGGCTGATAGTACAGTTGCAGTTCGCCGCGGTCCAAAGCCCGGTGCAGTTGGTTTTCGATTTCCAAGCGGTCAACCGATGCGGAATTCATGGTGGGCGCGAACCGTTGGAAATGGCTTCTCCCCCCGTTCTTGGCCTCGTACATGGCGACATCCGCGTGTTTCTGCAAGGTCGCGGTATCCTGCCCATCTTCCGGGAACAGGCTGAGGCCCACGCTGGCACTGACGAACAATTCATGCCCCTTGATCTGGAATGGTTCCCGCATGGTTTCCATGATCCGCTCGCCAACGATTTCCGCGTCGCGAACCGTCTCGACGCCAAACAGTACGGCGACGAACTCGTCACCGCCCGAACGCGCCAATGTGTCCGATTCCCGCATCGCGCCTTCCAGCCGCTTGGCCACCTGTTGCAGCAGCAAGTCGCCGACATGATGCCCGAGCGTGTCGTTGATGAACTTGAAGCGGTCCAGATCGACGTACAGCACCGCGACCATAGTCGCCTGCCTGCGCGCCAGGGTGATCGCCTGGCGGAGGCGATCGTCCAGCAAAACGCGATTCGGCAACCCGGTCAAGGGATCGTGCTGCGCCTGGTACGCCAGCCGGTTGGTGAGTTGCCTGTGCTCCACCGCGATGGACGCAAGCTTGGCCATCGAATCCATCAGAACAAGTTCGGGTTCGGTGGGCTGCCAGGGATCGGGCCGGAATATCTCCAACCGCCCCAGCCCAGCGCCGTCGCATGTCCGGATGGGCGCCTCCAGATGGCCTCGATAATCCTGGATGGCCATGCTCTGGCCAGCGGGCCGGTCGTGCCGGACGATGGGATCGCCAGTTAAGATAATACGCGCCAGGGCTCCCGCGTAATAAAGCTCGATCATCTCTTCGACACGCCACAGCACCGCGTCCAAGGGCCGGTTCTGGGCGACCATCTCGAGGATCTCGCGGCGGTTGTGCTCCAGCCGTTCGGTGCGCCGGCGCTGGCTAATGTCCCGCGCCACACATAAGATACCCATGGGCGAGCCCTTCAGAAATTGCAGGCGGCCACTGACCTCCAATGCCACCCGGTGCCCGTCGCGCGCGATGAGGTCCGCCTCCGTGGGCGGTGGGTTTCCGCCTGCTTGGTTGAGTTTGAGGGCCTCCCGGACCGCCGGCAGGGATTCGGGAGCGGCCAAATCCCGCAGGTTCATGCAAAGCAGATCCTTGCGGCCGTATCCCGAGATCTTCTCGCCGCTCGTATTGACCGAGGTGAAGTTCCCATCCAAATCGATAGTGAAGATGATATCGCTGGCATCCTCGATCAGCCCGCGGTAGCGCTGTTCGCTTTCGCGCAGGGCCGTTTCGACGCCTTTCAGTTCCGTAATGTCGCGAAAACTGGTAGCCAGGGCACGAACGCCGGGCTCCTCAAGCAGGTTGGTCGCCCAACTGTCGCACCAACGCCAACTCCCATCGGAGTGCCGCAACCGCAGTTGCGCCCGCAGCCGGCTTCCCGGTGTGCGCAGCAGTTCTTCATGCAGCATGTGGATATAAGAGAGATCGTCGGGATGAAGCCACTCGAATTGTGCGCGTCCGAGACGCTGCTCGGGTGAGACGCCCAGCAGTTCGAGAACGCCCGGCGTATCGTAGAGAATGATTCCGGCGGAATCGATCAGCGTAATGATGTCGTTGCTGTTCTGGACCAGTGCGCGGAAGCGGTTCTCGCTTTCCATCAAGGCTTCCTGCGCACGCTTTTGCGCCGTCATATCCCGGACGATGGCGGAGTTGCCCACCACGCGCCCGTCACCGTGTTTTATAGGAGACGCGGCGATACTTACGGGGAAGACGGCGCCCCCTTTTCGGAGATGCTCCGTTTCGTACGACGGCAGAGTTTCACCGCGCAGCACTTCGGCGATTCTGGAGCTCGCGGCCGCGCGATGGCCGGCGGGGGCGAGACTCAAGGCGCTACTGCCCACCATTTCCGCGGCGGTATAGCCGTAGAGTTCCTCCGCCGCCGGATTCCAGGTCTGGATGGCGCCATTCAAGTCCGACGACATAATGGCGTCTTTTGAACAGTGCACGATGGCGGCCAGCCGCGCGAGTGCCTCTTCGGTCTGCTTGCTTTGGGTGATATCCCGCAGCGCACCGATCCACCGTCCGCCGCATTCCGGAGCGCCAAGATCGAGGTAGTGGCGAACCCGCCCCTGGGGATCCACCATCCGGTACTCGTCGCGAAATCCCTGCGAACCAGCCCTGCGCCGCTCCAGCGCCGCGGCGACCCGCTCACGGTCATCCGGGTGAATGGAGCGGAACCACCCGTCAAATCCGCCTAACGAACGCAGGAATGGATCGGAGCCGCAGATCTGCGCTTGGCCGGTGCCGAGGTCCATATCGTAGACGTGGATTCCGGCGCTCTCGGCGGCGATGCGTAAGCGCTCCTCCGACGCGCGCAGCGCGGCCTCCATGCGTTTGTGTTCGGTGATATCTTCCTTCACGGCGATGAAGTGAACAGGCCGGCCTTTTTCGTCGCGGATCGGGCAGATAGAAGCGGACTCCCAATACAACTCCCCGTTCTTCTTCCGGTTGTGAAACTCGCCCCGCCATTCTCCTGTCCGGATGGTCTCCCATAGCTCGCGATATTTATCGGCGGGTATTTCGCCCGATTTGAGAATCCGTGGATTCCGGCCGCGAACTTCGGCCAGCGTATAACCCGTCACCGCCGTGAATTTAGGATTCACATATTCGATATTTCCGTCCAGATCGGTGATGACTACGCTCGACGGACTCTGCTCCACCGCTTTGGAGAACCCGCGCAATTCATCTTCGGCGCGTTTACGCACGGTAATGTCGATTGACACACCCACGTAGCCTTGGAAATCGCCTGCCGAACTCCACTGCGGCGCCGCCTGGTCCAGCATCCAGCGGTACTCTCCATCGGCGCGGCGCAGCCGATACTCCGTTTCGAATGGCTCCCGGGATTGCCAGGCCTTCCGGCACGCCGCCAGACGCTGCGCCACATCGTCCGCGTGTACGCCCGCCACCCATCCGGCATCCAACGCCTGCTGCGCGGTCGATCCGGTGAAGTGCAGCCAGCGTTGGTTGAATACCGTGGCGTGCCCATCCGCGCCGCACATCCAGACCATTGCAGGCATTGAGTCGGAAACCTGCCGCAAGAGCGCTTCCCATGGCGACTCCCCGCGATGTCCGTTGAGCGGCGGGAAGCCGGCCACACGTTGGATGTGCCCTTCGGGAGGCGGCCCTTGAAGCAAAGAGCTCACAAGCCTTTAATCGTCAAATCAGGTAAGGAGTTTAGGAATTATCTCGCGGACCCGACGATGGCATATTTCTCCGATAAGTAGAACTAAAGTCCCGATTGGGACTAAAGTCCCTCAAACGGGCAGTACTAACTTAACTTCTTTTTTTGAATAAGTAGTTGACCTGAGTTCGCGAAAAAACTAGATTACTTAGAGTGGAACAAAGAAGAGCCCGGCGCTTTACCCTTCAATTACCCGTGTCGATCACCCGCAATGGGACGGAACGGATCATGCAATCCGGGCTGACGAAAAACATCAGTTCGGGCGGCGTGCTGTTCACGGCCGAGAAGGAACCCGACATCGGCGTATCTATCGAATACATCATCTCGCTCACCGGGCCGGCGGACCAGCGAGTCAGTTTGCGTTGTATTGGCAAAGTGTTACGCGCCAGCCGCTCGGACTCGAGCGAGTCCGCTTTCGATATCGCCGCCACCCTGGAACGTTACGAGTTCCTACGCCCCGAGGAATAAGGCCGGCGGCTGCCGGCACCTTGCCATCCATCGCCATTTCGTGTAAGGTAGCAAAGAAAAGGCGAAACTCGATGGATCTCACCCTGACCTCCGCAAATTCTCCCACCCTGGAAGCGGCTCTTACCCGCTTTCAGCATGCAGCCATCCGGCACGAGCCGGCCGCCGGCGGTACATACCTGGACCTACCCGAAAGCGTCGATCCCATTCTCCGCCGTGCCCTGGCCGACCACGGTATCCGCCAGTTATATTCCCATCAGGCCGACGCTTTCGAGGCGATCGGGCAGAACCAAAACGTGGTGGTAGTTACGCCGACGGCGAGCGGCAAAACCTTATGCTACAACCTACCGGTGCTGAACCTGTTGCTCTCCGATCCGGGCGCGCGCGCCATGTACCTGTTTCCGACCAAAGCCCTGGCCGAAGATCAGCTTCACGAACTGCAGACCGCTATCGAGGCGACCGGCTCGGAAATCCGCGCGTTCACCTTCGATGGCGATACGCCCCAGGATGCGCGCAAGGCGATCCGCCAGCGCGCGAATATCGTGCTCACCAATCCGGATATGCTGCATGCCGGCATCCTGCCGCACCACACGCGCTGGGCTAAGTTATTCGAGAATCTGCGTTACATCGTCATCGATGAGTTGCATTATTATCGTGGCGTATATGGAAGCCATCTGGCGAATCTGCTGCGGCGGTTGCGGCGCATCTGCGAATTTTATGGATCGAAGCCGGTCTTTATTTGCTGCTCGGCCACCATCGCCAATCCGCGCGAACTGGCCGAGGCGCTGACGGAGTCGCCCTTCACGACCGTGGATTCGAACGGCGCGCCGCGCGGCGAAAAGTTCTTCGTCTTCTATAATCCTCCGGTGGTGAACCGCGCGCTGGGTATCCGGCGCAGTTACATCGCCGAGGCACGGCGCATCGCGCTCGAGTTTATCGAACACCGGCTGCAGACGCTGGTATTCGCCAACAACCGCCTGGCCACCGAACTGCTCGTGACTTATCTGAAAGACGCCGTGGAGCGGGGTCCGCTGCCCACAGATGTGGTGCGCGGATACCGCGGCGGATACCTGCCGCGCGAGCGCCGGGAAATCGAGCGCAAGCTGCGCGCGGGCGAAATCCGGGCGATAGTGGCCACTAATGCATTGGAATTGGGTATCGATATCGGTTCGCTGGATGCGGTGGTGATGGCAGGCTATCCGGGCACAATCGCTTCCACCTGGCAGCGCGCCGGACGCGCCGGAAGGCGTCAGAGCGCTTCCGCCGCCGTGCTGGTGGCCTCCAGCGCGCCGCTCGACCAATACATCGTGGAGCACCCGGATTATTTTTTCGGCCGCTCTCCGGAGCATGCCTATATCAATCCGGATAACCTGGAGATCCTGCTGGCTCACTTGAAATGCGCGGCCTTCGAGTTACCCATCCAGGATGGCGAGAAGTTCGGCCGGCACGACACCGCGGAGATGTGCCGCTTTCTGGAAGAGGCCGGCTTTCTGCATCATGCCGCGGGCGCATGGCATTGGACGTCCGACTCCTATCCCGCGGATGCCACCAGCCTGCGCTCCATTTCGAGCGATAACTTCGTGGTGGTGGACATAACTTCCGGCTCCGCGGTGATTGCGGAGGTGCCATTTACGACCGCGTTGACTACGCTGTACGAAAAAGCCATCTATCTGCACGAAGCCCGGCAGTATCATGTGGAGCGTTTCGATTACAAGGAACGTAAAGCCTACGTGCGCCGCGTGGATTGCGACTATTACACGGATGCCATCGATTACACGCAAGTGAAGACTCTCGAAGAATATGCGAGCGAACCGCTGGGCGGAGCAGGCAAGCGCCATGGCGATGTGCGCGTGACGCGCCAGATCGTAGGCTTCAAGAAGATCAAGTTCTACACTAACGAGAACGTGGGAGCGGGCCATCTCTCGATGCCCGAGCAGGAGATGCACACCACCGCGTTCTGGCTGCATTTCCCCGGCGAATTCATGGCGCACTTCGCGGACCTGACGCCGGATGAGAAGCGCAGCGGGCTGGTGGGTTTAGGAAACGCGCTGCGCACGGTGGCCGCGCTGCTGCTGATGTGCGATCCGCGCGACCTGGGCGTAGCGTTCAGCGAAGATCCGAACCTTTATCTCTACGACAGCTATCCCGGCGGCGTGGGCCAAAGCGCGCCGCTGTTCCGCATGGCGGACCGGCTGGTTAAGCTCACCTCCGACTTGCTTTCGGCCTGCGAATGCGAGGCGGGATGCCCATCGTGCGTGGGGCCGGTGGGCGAAGTGGGAGAGCGGGGTAAAGAGGCGGCCATGCGAATCGTGCGGGAGATGCTGGCCGGAATCGGCGAGCCCTCGCGATGACAGGGGCGCGCATACGAAGGCCCATGCCCGGGGAACAGGATTCGGTTCGATCTCTGGTGCAGACGGTCGTGGACGAAACCTATGGCGGCCTCTGGGCTCCGGCCCCGCTGCCTATCGACGACGAGGATTGGTCTCTCGCATGGGTCGCTATCGTCGATCCAGGCATTGCCGGGATGGTGCTCACGACTGGAGAGTGGATTAGCGACCTGTGGGTACTGCGAGAACATCGCGGACGGGGCATTGGGGAGCGGCTACTGGCGCAGGGTGAAGCTGAAATAGCCGGGCGCGGCCATGTAACGTGCCGGCTCCGGGTGGTCAAGTCGAACACAAACGCAATCGGTTTCTATCTTCGGCGGGGGTGGAGGGTGGAACGGAAATTCCCCAACGAGAGACTGCCCGTCACGATGCTGGAGATGGCCAAGTGAGCACAGCGGGACTCTTAAGTCCCGCTCTTTGGACATTTGGTGGGGCGGGCGTCTACGCCTGCAGAGGGTCTCCAGACCCGATCTTTGGCGAGCGTAAGCTCGCCCGAGCGGGACTTAAAAGTCCCGCCGGCACGCTGAAGCGTGCGCCACGAAACTCAGCGTTTTTTCAATTGTTCAGGAAAAACCGCGTAACCTTCCGGCGGGGGATACAAGGAAAGCAGCAACTCGAGCCGCTTCCGCAGGTAGCGGCTGGGCATCTGGCGCGGTCCGGTTTCCACGTCGATGTCGCAGCATGTGCCGTGCATGTAAAGTGTCAGGGTGTCTTCAAAGGCCTGCTTTGCATAATCGCGGAACAGTTTGGTTTCCTTGCGGACATTTGTCTGGCGCCGGACCAGCGATTGCTTCAGATGCCAACTTCGCTCGTCCACTTCGCCGTGGACTTCGGCGTTGAGTTCCTCGCGCAACTGTCTGTAGAAGCTTTCCTGCGCTTCCAGACTCCACTTATCGGCAATCAGCGCGGCCAGCGCGTTGTAAAAAGTGTAGTGATAGTTGGCGACGTCTTCGTCCCTGGTGGCAAGAACCAGAATGGTCATGTCGCCGCCCGCGATGCGCGCGGCCGTTAATTGCCGGCCTTCCGCGGGCTTTTCAAAGCTGACAATGTCGCCGGCGCGGCCGTTGCCTTTCTCCAGGTACGGCACCAGCGCCAGCCCGACGGTACCCAACTCGGCGGATATTCCGGGCGAGAGAGCCGCGATAGGATCGTGCAAATACTGTCGCAGATCCTCTTCCGGCATGGATGGAGTACAGAAATAGGAAAAGGTATGGTTGATCGGGATGAACTGGCCGCGGCAGCGGGTGGCCAAGTCCGCTACCGTGAGCTTGGGCTGGCCGTTTACGGTGGACATTCGCGCTCCCCGATTGTATCAGAGGGGCGCACCGCCGCGCGCCGCTCCGGCCTTCACCGTTTCAGATGCAATTCTATCGAAAATATTTCAACCTGTATAACTCCCGTTACTTAGATGGATGTTAAACTTCCTACCGGGCACTATCGAAGTGGGTATAACTGACTTATGCAGCAATGAGGGGAGGGCTTGATGCAACGAGGGCTTCTACTGCCGCTAATCGCGATGGCGCCGCTGCTATGCTCCGCCGGGGAAAGTCCCGCGGATCGCGGCCCGCTGCAGCTCACAATGAAACGCGCCGTTGAACTGGCGCTGTCGCCGGAAGGCAACACGTACATTCAGCTTTCGGACGAAAATCTTCGGCAGGCTAAATCGAGGACGCAGGAGGTGCGCTCGGCGCTGCTGCCGGACATCGAGGCGCAGGCCGACGAAACCACCGCGATGAAGAGTTTAGCCGCCCTCGGGCTGGATCTGGCCACCAACCAGACGCTGTTGGGCGCGGAGGGCAGCCTGACCGGCGCATTAGCCCCGGTGGAAAAAACTTTGCTGAACGACATCATCAAAGATATTCCCCGGGTGGTGGGCCCTTTCAACTCCGTGGATGTGCGCGCCAAGCTCACGCAAAGCGTTTTCGACTTCAGCAACATCCGCCGGTATCAATCCTCGCGCGCGGCGTTCCGCGCCGCCAAGAGCGACCGCAGCGCCACCGATAACTCGATTTCGACGACCGTAGCCAAGGCCTATCTGGCCGCCCTCCGCGCCAACGCGGACGTGGAAGCTTATCAGTCGAACGTATCGCTGGCGGAAGCTGTCTTGAAGCAGGCGGAAAACCAGAAGAGCGCGGGTACCGGAACGGGTATCGAAGTCACGCGCGCCAAGGTACAACTCTCCAACGAGAAACAACATCTGCTCGTGGTGGAGAACGAACGGAGCAAGGCGAATCTGCAGTTGCTGCGGGTGATGGGTCTTAATTTGGCCACCGAGTTGGATCTGACCGACAAACTGAGTTACGAGCCGGTGGATGCGGTCAGCCTGGAGCAGGCCGAAACGCAGGCCCTCGAAAACCGGCCCGATGTGAAGGCGCAAGCCGAACGTGAAGCCGCCACGCGGCTGAACGCCAACGCCGTCAAAGGCGAGCGGCTTCCCAGCCTGTACGCGTATGCGGATTACGGCACCACCGGGACCAACGGCAACATCGTATCGCTGCTGCCCACGCGAGATTATGGCGTGGCCCTGCGCGTACCGATTTTCGATGGCGGCCGCCGGGATGCCCGGCGCGCTGAAATGGCTTCCCAATTCCGCCAGGAGCGGGTGCGCACCAACGACCTGCACGAGCAGATCGAACTGGAAGTGCGCATGGCCCTCGACAGCGTGCATTCCGCGGAGGAGCAGGTGAAAGTCGCGGAAGCGGGGCTGGCGCTCGCCCAGAGTGAGTTCACGCAAGCCCGCCGGCGTTACGACGCGGGCGTGGCCAGCAGTCTAGAAGTCACGGACGCGCAGACCCGCCTGGAACGTGCGCGGGACAATCGGATCGCCGCACTGTTTAACCACAACGTTTCCCGCTTCGACCTCGGTCAGGCCACCGGGACGATCCTGGCAATGGTGCAGCGGGAACCCACAGGCGCCCCGAGTGAACCCGTGATGACCGAGCCCAAAGGCCCCGAAACCGGCGCCGCGCGGCCGCCCGCCATCATATCCGGGTTGGCGGCCACTCCTCCACCCGTATTGCCCGCGCAGATCGAACAGCCGCGTCTACCCGAGGTCTTCGTGGCGGCGCTCGCGGCGCCACCCCACGCTCCCATCGTTAAGGCGGCCCGCGTCGCGCGTACAACTCCGGTGCGAAAGGTCACAACCAGGAGACGGGCTCGCCACGGATCCCGCCGGCACTCCGCCACGCACAAGGCCCACCGGGCAACCAAAACGGCCTGAAGGGCGTCTAATCGCTCAGGGTAGCCCTATTTTCGGGTTGTTTTCGGACGAGCGGCGCGCTGGATCGCGCCTGCTATAATGGGTTCGGGTTCCCTTCATTTTTGAAGTAGATTAGAAACTTATATGAACAGCCGTATCAAGTACCTGGTGGTAACCACCTCTACATGCGTCATGCTCGTGCTGGTGCTGGGCACCGTGCTGGGGAGAGGCGCATCCACCGACCGGCCCTATCCGCAACTTGGCGTGTATACGGAAGTGCTGCACCGTATCAAGAGCGAATATGTGGAAGAGCCGGACATGAAGAGCGTCACGCTGGGCGCTTTGAATGGGCTGCTGGAATCCGTCGATCCGTTCGCCAGCTATCTGAACGCCGATCAATACAAGGACTACCTGAAGAACAAGGATGCGCATAAGGCCGGGGTCGGCCTGGTGCTCGCCAAGAAGTTCGGCTTTGTCGGGATCGTGGGCGTGATTCCCGGATCGCCCGCCGCTAAGGCGGGCCTGGCCACCAACGACATGCTGGAGACCATCAACGGCGTGGCCACGCGCGATATGCCGTTGGCCTATGCCAGCCTGTTGCTCGAAGGCGACCCCGGATCCAGCATCGAGCTGACCGTGGTCAGGGTGCGCCGGCCGGAACCGCAAAAAATCAAGCTGACGCGGGCCAATATCGTCCTTCCCGCAGTCACGGGGAAAATGCTGGCGGACAACATCGGCTATATCCAACCGAACACGCTGGCGCCGGGCAAGGTGAAGGAAGTAGCGGCCGAGGTAGAGTCCTTGCAGAAACAGGGCGCCCAGAAGCTGATCCTGGATTTGCGCAATTGCGCCGTCGGCGAACCGGAGGAGGGTATCGCGCTGGCGAGGCTTTTCCTGGAAAAAGGCGAGATCGCCTATTTGCAAGGCCAGAAAGTGCCGCGCCAGGACTTTGAGGCGGATGCCGCGAAGGACATCACCAAACTGCCTGTGGTGGTCATCACCAATCGGGGGACGGCGGATGCCGCCGAAATCGCGGCGGGCGCCATTATGGACGACAAACGCGGAGAAGTGGTCGGCGAGCGAACCTACGGCGACGCCTCCCTTCGTAAGGCGGTCACCATGGATGACGGCGGCGCCATCATCCTCTCGGTAGCGAAGTACTATTCGCCCAGCGGCAAAGCCATCCAGGATGTGGGCGTCACGCCGGAGACGGTGATGTCGGAACCCGAGGCCCAGGTGGAACTCGACGAGAACGGCGAGCCTCTGCCCGAGACTCCGGATCAGCCCGAGCATAAGCAGCAGGAAGATCCGCTGTTGAAGAAGGCCATCGAGATCGCGAACGGCCACAAGACCGCTTAGGTTAGCACCACGGGCTTAGCGGAATTTGAGCGTTACGTCGACTACGTGCGTGCCCGGGCGAATGTGCATCTCGGAGGCCGAGCTTCTGAACTTACCTCTCAAGATCGGCAACGCGGCGTGCACGAATTCATCGATATAAGGCTGGTTCATGGGCGCGCCGCCGGCTAGCTTCCATTCGCCTGCCAGACGCTGCATCGTGCCGGGATCCAGTCCTTCGATGTGCAACTCACCGAATTGAAACTGCGGCCCTTTCGCGACTTCCACTTGCACGTCTACGGTCTGGGTGGCAGCCTGAAACTTGCGCACCGGTTTTGAGCCCACCGTGATATAACCATCCCGGCGTAAGACTTGCTCCATGTCGTGCATGGTATTCATGAACTGTCTCCAGTTGGCGGGCGCTCCGTGGGCGAATCGCGCGGCTTCGTGCATATCGGCAAGCGGAAGATTATCGCCGGTGAGCACGACTTTGCCAAGCAGCCAGACGGGGCCTTCATCGATCCCTGCCATTACGGTTACCCTGGCTTCGCCCGCGCCGGCGGTATAGACACGCGGAAAAGCGAGCGTCAGGCGGCCCAATTCGTCGTAAATGGGACGGACGTTGTAATCCAGCAGGCGGCGGAAATCGCGCTCGGAATATTCCTGGCCGATCGCGACTTTCGCCATGGCGGCCTGTAGCGTCGCGTCGTCGACGGCCGCATTTCCCTCGAAGCGAATCGCGGCGATGCGGGCCATGCCGGCGGCGGGACGGCAGACGACCACCATCCTGCCACTATGCAGATCGGCTTCGGTCTTCAACACGATCTCTTCGGGATGATTCAATTTCCGGAGCGCGGCTTCAATGGCGCGTTTATAATACGCCGATGCGCGTTCGTTATTCGGCATCTGCGGGTCCAGTAGCCCGTCGGCGGATTTGAGTTGTTGCCACAGCCGTTCCGCGTCGACGCCGGGGATATCCAGCTCAAGTGTCGAGGGCGACGCAATTTCGGAAACCTGAAGGGTGAGCGCGTAGCCGGTGACGCCGTTTACGGTTTTGGGATCGTACGCGTAGCTGACGCTCGAGAAGAGTCCCGTATCGGCTAGTTTCTGCGCGGCGGCGTCGAGTTGCGCGTGATTCACGGTCTGGCCCACGCGCAAGCCGGAAGCCGCGATCACGGCAGCCGCGGGGAGCCGCTGGGCGCCCGCGGCCTTGATCTGCATGATGGGGTGCTGGGCGAACAATGCCGGCGCCAGCCAGAGCGCCGCAGCCACTTTCGGGAAGCGCATCATCTGATACTATCTCAAGCATGAAGTTCGCGATGCTGTTGATGTTGGCCGGGTTGCCGTGCGCCACCGCGCACATCGCGGTCATTGCGCATCGGGGCGAACATCGCGCGCACCCCGAGAATACGCTGCCGGCTATCCAGGCCGCCATCGATGCGGGTGCGGATTTCGTCGAACTGGACGTGCGCACCACTTCCGACGGGCGCCTCGTGCTGATGCACGATGGCAAAGTGGACCGCACTACGAACGGCGCCGGGCTGGTGCGCGAAATGACCTTCGATCAGGTTCGCGCGCTCGACGCCGGCTCGAAGTTCAGCCCGCAATTTGCCGGGACAAAGGTCCCTTCCTTCGATGAGGCGCTCGCGCTGGCACACGGCAAAATCGGCGTCTACGTAGATTCGAAGGATATTGCGCCGGCGGACCTGGTAAGCGCGCTCGCCAGGGCGGATATGCTGGATCGGGTGGTGATTTACGGGGGCGCCGGTTTCCTGAAGAAGGTTCAAGCGCTGAACCCGGCTTTAAAGATCATGCCCGAAGCCGGTGGCGCCGCGACGCTCGAAAAACTGCTCGCGGACCTGTCGCCGCGCGTGGTGGCCTTCGACGCCGGCGATTTCAAGGACGATGCCATTATGCTGGCCAAACATGCCGGTGCGGCTATTTATGTGGATCGACTCGGAGCCGCGGACAACCCTGCCGCCTGGCAGGATGCCATTGACCGCGGCGCCGCGGGCATTCAGACAGACCAGCCCGCCGAACTGGTCGAGTATTTACGGACACATTAACTTGCCCAAAATGGCACCCCTTGGGGAACGGTTCTTAGGTTGCCGCTGATGGCGGAGGGCGTCAGGCTGCGCCCATGGAGTCCCACCCAAGCGGTAGAAGGTCCCTCACCGTTCCCCCCAATCGGTCTGTTCTCCCTGAAGTATATTCGTAATATACAATCTGACTTGGTACATTGGGTAGAGCCATATTCCGCAAAAATCCTGGACCAATGGAGCATGGTTCCCCGGCCGAATGTCTAAAGCCGTCAGTTCACTGGATCTTACCTTGAACGAGCGCCCGGCGCACGTGCCGCTGACGCGCTGGCTGCACGAAGAACTGCGCGCCGCCATCCTGGACGGCCGGCTGCGTCCCGGCACGCGGCTGCCCGCCACGCGCGATTTCGCGCGCCAGTATGCCGTCTCGCGCGGCACCGCGGTCACCGCTTTCGAGCAATTGCAGGCGGAAGGCTACTTGCGGGGCTTGGTCGGCGCCGGAACATTTGTCGACGAGCGCTTGCCCGAGCATCAGGCCGGCGCACGCGCCCGGAAACCTCCGGCCGTGGCGCGGCGGCTCCCCGCGCCCCTGACCGGGTTGACCCTCTTCCATACGGCGCGACCCTTCCGCTGCCATGAACCCGCTATCGCAGAGTTCCCCATGGATATTTGGGCGCGCATCGCCAGCCGCCGCCTCCGGCGCGTCTCGGCCGCGGTGCTCGCGGGGCGCGACACGCGGGGGTATGGGCCCTTGCGGGAGGCGCTGGCCGCTTACCTGGGATCGGCACGGGGTGTCAACTGCTCGGCGGATCGAATCGTGATCGTCTCCGGCGTGCAGCAGGCCTTGGACCTGCTGGCGCGCCTGCTGATCAAACCCGGCGACGCGGTGTGGGTGGAGGATCCCGGATACTTCGGCGCGACCACGGCCTTCCGCAATGCCGGCGCGCGCATCGTTCCGGTTCCGCTGGACGAGCAGGGTCTTAGCGTCACAGAGGGCCGGCGCGCATGCCGTGCCGCAAAGGGCGCTTATCTGACCCCGGCCCACCAATTCCCGCTAGGCATGACCATGCCATTGGAACGGCGGCTGGCCCTGCTCGCCTGGGCGCGGGAAACCGGGGCCTTCCTGATCGAAGACGACTATGACAGCGAGTATCGCTTCGCGGGACGCCCCGCGCCGGCGTTGCAGGGCCTCGACGAGACCGGCAGCGTGATCCTGGTAGGCAGCTTTAATAAGTTGTTATTTCCCGCGGTGCGGTCGGGCTACATCGTGGCGCCGCCGGCCCTGATCGATCCGCTACTGGCCTTCCGCTTCGGAACCGATCAGCATGCGGCCGGACTCGACCAGGCGATCCTATGCGACTTCATCGTGGAAGGGCACCTGGGACGCCACCTCCGGCGAATGCGCGAGATGTATGCCGCCAGGTTGGTTGCCCTGCAGGAAGCCGGACGGAAATACCTGAACGGTTTGCTCGATATCTCGCCCGTCCAGGCGGGCCTTTACACCGCCGGGTTTCTGCGCAACGGCATGACCTCGCGGGAAGCGGAGGAGGCCGCCACGCTCCACAAGATCGAGACCATGGGGATCGACCGCTTTGCGCTCCGCCCCACCAGCGTCGATGGCCTGGTGCTGGGATTCGGCGCGTTCGACGAGAACCAGATCCGGCGCGGGGTCACGGCCTTAGCCGGCGCGCTGGAGCGGAACTTAAAAGTCCCGCCGGCACGCTAACTAAAGCGTGCGCCACGGCTCAAATTCCAATCGCGGTGGGGTGCGTGGGTTGATATAGCCCGAGTTCACCGCCGCTGGGCAGGGTGATCGTGGTCTTGATTCCCCAGGGCGCCCTGTCAATCGCCTTGCAGATGACGTTTCGCGCGGCCAGAGACTGAATCAGGGCCTGCAGATCGTCGCACATCAGGTAGAGTTCCGCGCCCAGTAACCCGGCTCCGGATGCCCCGTCCACCGGGTGCAGAGCGGCCTCGGCCGGGGGCAGCTTGAAGATCAGCCAACCATGGCCGGCATCCACCGACGGAAACTCCAGGACGTCGCGGAAGAACGCGCGGTCGGCCTCCGGATCGCTGCTATACAGAAGAATGTGAGCTCCCGTAATCATAAAATCACTCCTTACGGCTTATCGCCGATCGCGAACAAGTGCTTGGCACCGCGCAGGTAGAGCACGCCATCCGAAATCGCCGGAGTAGCCATGACGGGTTCGCCGATTTCGTTTTCCGCCAGTAATTTGTACTTCGCGCCGAGTGCCAGGACGTAGCCGTGGCCCTCCTCATCGGTGATATAGAGGTGGTCGCCGGCGGCCACGGGCGAACTCGTGAAGACGGACCTCCCGCCGCCCAGACGCTGCTGATATTGGCGCTCGCCGGTGGTCATCTTATAAACGGTCAGTACACCTGAATCGTAGCAGAAATAGCCCAGGCCGTTGTCGAGCAGCGGGGTCTGCATGTAATTGCCGCCCCGCGGCTCAGTCCAGGCGATGGCGGACTTGCTATCCGTGATGTTGCCGGCGGCGTCGGCGCGTATGGCGAAGATGGGCCGTCCGCCGTGGCCGCTGGTGACCACCACCAGGCCGTCCGCGAACACCGGCGTGGGCACCGGAATGTCGCCGGCGCCCTTCAGGCTCCAGAGTTCCTTGCCGGTTTTCAGATCGTATCCGGCGATGTGCCTGAAGCCGTTCACCACCACCTGCCATTCGCCGGCTCCGCCACCGGTGTAGGGCACCACGGCGGGTGTACCAAATGTCGGCACGTCGTGGCGCGGCGTGCGCCACAGTTCCTTGCCGGTTTTGATATTGAAGGCACCCACGAACGAATCCTTCTGCACATCGGCCTGCACGATGACCATGTTCTCGTGGATCACAGGGGAACTGGCGAATCCCCACTGGGCGGTGGGCACCATGTAGAAGCCCGAGTCCAGGATTCCGAAATCTTTCTTCCAGAGGAGCTTGCCGTTCAGGTTGTAAGTGAACAGGCCTTCCGAGCCGAAGAAGACCACCAGATGCTTGCCGTCGGTAGCGGGCGTGGGGTTGGCATGCGTGGATTTGGGGTGGCGCATGATCTTGGGAATACCGCTGGCCGCCACGCGCTGCCACAAGATCTTGCCCGATTTGCGATCCAGGCAATACACATTGAAACTCTGGGCGGGCTCATCCCTGACCGGCGCGATGTCGCCGTAGAGGCCGACTTTCAGTTTGGATTCGCCGCTGGCCGGGACGGCGCTGGTGACGAAGATGCGGTCGCCCCACACCACCGGACTGGAGTGTCCCAGGCCGGGTATGGCGGTTTGCCAGAGGATGTTCTTGCCGGAGTCGACGTTCCACTCAACCGGCGGCGCACCGGTGCCCAAGCCGCTGGCGGAGATGCCGCGGAATTGGGGCCAGTTCGCGCCGGCATCGGCGGCGGAACCGGGCAGGGCTGTCAGTGCCGGCAGAATCATCAGCAGGCATGGTGCGCAGAGCTTCATTGCTCGATTCTAGCGCGGCTACCAAACACGCGGGACTCAAAAGTCCCGCCGGCACGCTGAAGCGTGCGCCACGGGTTTTTCGTTACTTTCCCAGATCGTATGCCGCGATGGTCTTGCGGTCGCGCAAGAAAAGGGTAGTGCCCACCAGCGTGGGCGGCGTCCAGGAAATGCTTTCGAGGACGGACGCTTTCGACAGCACTTCGAACTTCTGGGGAGTGGCCCGGCAAAGCGCCAGGGTGCCATCCTGATCGGACAGGATCAGCTTGCCGTCCGCCCAGAGGAGCTGCGCTTTGGCAAACCCGCGTTCCTGCCACATGATTTTTCCGGTGCGCAGTTCCACGGCCGTCATCAGGACGGGTCCGTTGTAGCCGCGCGATATGTACACGTAGCCATCGCGCTCGATGGCGGTCCCAATGTGCAACTCCAGGTGCGGGTCGTACCAGAGCTGGTCCACCTTGTTCTTGCCTCCGGATTGGCTCAGGTGCAGCGTACGCGCTCCGGTGCCGTACGCCGAGGCCACGAACAGTAGGTTTCCGGGCGCCCAAACCGGCGTGCTGACCGCTAATCCGTAGTTGGTGACGTGCTCGTGGGTCCAGAGAAGCGCGCCATTGTCGGGGTTGAAGCCGAAGACGGTCTTAGCCGCCAGGACCACGGCCTGGGTTTGCCCATCCACGTTAATCAGCAGCGGCGAGGAATACGAATTCGAGAATTGGAGCGCCTTCCAAACCACCGCGCCATCGCTCTGCCGGAATGCGATCACGCCGTCGCCGCTGCCGCCGGCCTGGAAGATGAGCATGTCCTTATAAGGCAGGGCATGGCAAGCGTAGCCAAACTCCAGGTGGCTGGCGTGGAACTCTTCGTACAGGTCGTGCGACCATTTGGGCTTGCCGGTCTTCTTGTCCAGCGAATGGATTTTACCGGTTCCGCTTGCCGTGATCAGCCGATCGCCGACCACCTGCGGCATGGCGTACGGGCCCGGCCCCACGGCTTCGGAATAGGAATTGGTGAACGGGTTCTCGTACTCGTATTCCCAGAGCGTCTTGCCGCTGGCCGCATCGAGGGCGGTGATGACATCTTTCGAAATCCGGTGGAATGTGGTGTACAGCACGCCGCCTTCCTCGGCGATCGAGGAATAGCCGTCGCCCAGCGGCCGGCGCCAGATTTTTTTCGGTCCGGCGGCAGGCCAGGAGTCCGCCAGTCCGGAAGTATTCACGATGAAATCGCGGTTCTTACCGCCCCATACCGGCCAATCTTCCACGACGGCCCGCGGACTGGACGTTTTCTTGGCCATGGCGGTCTTTCGGGCGGCCGCCCCCGGATGGGCGGTCTGGGCCAGGAGCGCGAAGCCTGCGAAAGACGCAGATAGAGCGATCGAGCGATACCGCATGTTTCGATTGGACGCGTCCACTCTGATTTTGTTCCGGAATCGGGTTGATATCGGCGTTATTCTAAAAGCAATGATCGGGACCGAGATCGGGAATTACCGGATCGTCGACAAACTCGGCGAAGGCGGCATGGGGGTGGTTTACAAAGCCATCGACACCCAGCTCGACCGGGTAGTGGCGGTGAAGGCCCTCAGTCCCGAGTTCTCCGCCAATGCCACGCTGCTAGAGCGGTTTCGCAGGGAAGCCCGCGCGCAGGCGCAACTGAATCACCCGAACCTGGCGACGCTGTACGCTCTTCTGGTGCAGGATGGCGCCGCCTACATGGTGATGGAATTCGTAGACGGCGAGACGCTTTACGATATGCTGCTGCGCCGGGGCGTCATTCCCGCCGAAGAAATCTGCCCGCTGTTCCGCCAGGCGCTGGCGGGCATCGGCTACGCGCATCGCCTGGGGATCATCCACCGCGATATCAAGCCCAGCAATATCATGCTGAACCAAGAGGGTGTGGTGAAGGTGATGGACTTCGGGCTCGCCAAAGTCGCCGGCAATCATGCCGTGACACGCACCGGGGTGCGCTTGGGAACGGCTTACTACATGTCGCCGGAACAAGTGCTGGTGAAGCCGGTGGACGGGCGCTCGGATATCTACTCGCTGGGAGCGACCCTGTACGAGATGCTGACGGGCCAGGCGCCATTCGACGCGGAGAGCGAGTTCGAGATCCTCAACGATCACGTGAATACGCCGCCTCCGCCGCCCACGCGGCTGCGTTCCCAGATCCCGCCCGGTATTGAGAATGCCGTGCTGAAGGCACTGGCCAAGAATCCGGAAGATCGCTTTCAGACGGCGGAACAGTTCAGCGCGGCGCTGGAGCGTCCCGCGGAGTTCTATGCGGCTGTGACGGGGGCGGATACCACGACTGTGCCGGCGGAGCGGAGGATTACGGTGGCGGAGGCGCCGGCGGCTTCGATTGGAGAAAAACCACCGCCGGCGTTTTGGACTGGGAGGCGGAAAACAATGGCGGCCGGTGGCGCGTTGCTGGCTTGCCTGCTGGCGGGATGGCTGATTTTCCGGTTCAGGCCCGGGTCCGGGCAAGCTGTCGCACCGGCGCCTGCCGCCGCGCAGAGGCCCAATTCCATCGATGCGGCGAAGACCAGCGCGCCCGCCGCGACGCCCCCGAAGCCGGTACATCAAACCGAGAAGCTCGTCGTAGAAAAAGGGACGCGCATATCTGTTGTGACGGTCGATCCCATCGATTCCAAGGACAGCGAACAGATGTTCGTGGCTAAATTGGCGGCTCCTGTGACATCCGGCGATCGCGTCGTATTCCACGAAGGCGCCGAGGTGCGGCTTCGGTTTGGAGACCCCGGGGAGGGGCAAAACAAGAAGGAGAAGATTCTCCAACTGGTCTCCATCACCACGGGCAGACACAGTTATGAGGTGACGGGTTCGGCGCAGCTTCCAAAGAGGGGCAACCTCTTTGAGCGCCTCCCGATTATAGGCAAGAACAAGGTGCCGCCTGGAACCCCGGTAGAGTTCACCCTGGACGAAAGGGTGACCGTCAACTTGCCGCCCGGTTAGCCATGCAGCCCAGGGAAACGAATGCGATGGATCGGCGGACGCTGCTCCGCCGCGCGGCCAAGGCGATCGCGGGGTCTGCCGCCTGCCTGGCGCTTTCCCCGGCGCCGCCGCTGGCCGCCCAGGATTCTTTCCGCTCTGCAATTCCGGGCCTGACGCCTACATGGATCGGCACCACCCAGACTGCGCCGTGGCAGACGCAACCGCTTCGCCCGCTGGGCTGGCTCTGGGACATGTTGGACGTGCAGGTTAGCTTGGAGAGCGATCAGCCCGCCATCGATGGGTTCGGCGCCTGCTTTAACGAACTGGGCTGGACGTCGCTGCAGGCTCTCAGCCCCGGCGATCGGGAGAGCATTCTTGCGGAACTCTTCACGCCGGGCAAAGGCGCCAACTTCACCCTCTGCCGCATGCCGGTGGGAGCCAACGATTTCGCCCGCAAGTGGTACAGCTACGACGAAACGCCCGATGACTTCCCCTTGGAGCACTTCAGCATCGCCAACGACCTTGAAACGCTGGCGCCTTTCATCCGCAGCGCACAAAAGTACAACCCCCATCTTCGTCTGTGGGCGTCGCCCTGGAGTCCGCCGTCCTGGATGAAGCGGAACAAGAACTACGCGATGCCCCTCCCGGTTCCCGGCGGCCCGCTCACCGCCGTGCATCCCGACGAAGCCTCCGAGGATATGTTTATCCAGGAGGATCGCTTCTTCACGGCGTATGCGGCGTACTTTGGAAAGTTTATCGACGCTTATAAGCAGCAGGGCATCGAAGTGGGCATGGTGATGCCCCAAAATGAATTCAACTCCGCGCAACCTTTCCCCAGTTGCACGTGGTCGCCCGAAGGCCTGGCGCGCTTCATCCGTTACCTGGGACCTGCCATGGACGCGCGCCGCGTACAAATCTTTCTGGGAACCTACGAGCGTGGAAACCGGCAGCAGGTCGATCGCGCGATGGCGGACGCCGAGGCGCGGCGCTGGATCAAAGGGCTGGGCGTGCAATGGGCCGGCAAGGGCGCTGTGGCCGCGATCCGGAAACAATATCCGGGGTTTACGATTTACCAGTCGGAACAGGAGTGCGGAGACGGCCGGAACGACTGGAGCTATGCGGGATATTGCTGGGACCTGATGAAGCACTACCTGCGAAGCGGCGCGGCCGGATACATGTATTGGAATCTCTCGCTTCAAACCGGCGGCGAGAGTCATTGGGGCTGGAAGCAAAACTCGCTGGTCACCGTGGATTCCGAGACGAAGACTTACCGGTTCAATCCCGAATATTACCTTTTGAAGCATGTCAGCCATTTCGTGCAGCCGGGAGCGAGACGGCTGGAGACCGACGGCACATTCGACGATTTGCTCGCCTTCCTCAATCCCGACAAGAGCGTGGCCGTGATTCTAAGAAACGAGAGCGATCGGCCGCGGCCGGTCAGCGTTATAGTGGCGGAACTGACAGTTCCCGCGGTGATGCAGCCGGATTCCTTCAACACGCTGCTGGTGAAACGCGCTTAGCGCCCGGGCGATTCGTAAACCACGCGGCCGCCGACCATGGTCAACAGCACCGTCGTCTTGGCTGCCTGGTTGGGCGGGCACTCAAACAGGTTCTGCGAAAGCACAATCAGGTCCGCCAGTTTACCGGCCGCGAGCGAACCCTCGCTCTTTTCCCGCCTTCCCGCGATGGCCGCGCCCAGAGTGTACGCCTTGATGGTATGTTCCAGGCTGATGCGCTCCTGGGGCAGCCAGCCGCCGGGAGGATCGCCCTCCGTGGTCTGGCGGGTGAGCGCATTTTGCACGCCGGGCCAGGGGCTGAGCGTGACCACAGGCCAGTCACTGCCAAACGCCAGCCTTCCATCCGTGCTTTCGATGCTGTGCCACACCCAGGCGCGGCCGGCGCGATCGGGGCCGGCGTTGCGCGCCCAAATCTTCAACGTGTCGTCGTCCGGATACGCGTGCAGCGGTTGAAAACTGGCAATGACGCCCAGTTTGCCGAAGCGCGGGATATCGGCCGCGGTGATGGTTTCGATGTGCTCGACGCGCGGCCGCGCGTCTTCGGTATGGTTCGTGGCCTGCGCTTCTTCATAGGCATCCAGCGCCAGCCGGACGGCGCGGTCGCCGATGGCATGCGTGAAGATCTGAAAGCTCCGCCGGTCCAGCTCCGCGATCGCCTGTTTGTACTTCGCGGGCTCCCAGAAGAGCGCGCCACTCTTCGTGGGGTCGTCGCTGTAAGGCGTGAGCATGGCGGCGGTATGGGCTTCCACGACGCCGTCCAGCATCGTCTTTACCGCCCCGACGGCAATCCAATCGTCCGCATAAGTGTGGCGCGCCTGTTCCACCTTCTCGATATCGGCCGCGGTCAATTCCGGCGGATTGAGGAAGTACGCGATGTACTGGCGCACGGTGAGATCGCCTTTGCGGCGTAGTTCGTCGTAGAGATCCAGATATTCGAAATCGCCGCCGGCGCTGTGTACGCGCGTCAAGCCTACGCGGTTGGCTTCGCGCAGTCCCTGGCGCAGGGCCGCCAGGCGTTCGTCACGGGTTGGTTTGGGGGCGAATTTCGAGACCACCTCGCCGGCTTCTTCGAGCAGCGCTCCGGTGGCCTCGCCCTTTTCATCGCGCACGATCTTTCCGTTGGGCGGGTCGGCCGTCGCGCGGGTGATGCCGGCCATGGCCAGGGCCTTGCTGTTGGCCCACGAGGTATGGCCATCGTAAGCCTCCAGGAAGACCGGCCGGTCGAGCACCACTTCGTCGAGGAATTTGCGGTCCGGCAACCCGGAGGGCGCGAAGGCGGGATAGGTCCAGCCCATGCCCAGAATCCACGGCTCCCGCGGATGCGCGATGGCGTAAGCGGAGACCCGCTTCTGGATCTCATGGACCGTCGCCGCGCCGTTCAGATCCACGTGCAGGAGGCCCAGCGAACCTTCCATGAAATGAATATGGCAATCGGTGAAGCCGGGCAGAACCAGGCGGCCGTGGGCATCGATCACGTGCGTCTGAGGCCCGCGGTACCGGTTGATTTCGCGCGTGCTGCCAACCGCCAGGATCGTTCCGCCGCGGATCGCCAGGGCTTCGGCCCAGGGCAGCTGCGCATTGACCGTATAGATTCTGGCGTTCACCACCACGGTCTCGGCAGAGGTTGGTTCCGCGCGTTGTTGGCCCGCGGCGTTGGGGATCAGCGCGACGGAAAAAGCAGCCAGTGCCAGGAATCTTGGTAAGTCGATCATATGCGAATTCCCAGAGTCTAGCACCGGGCGCGGGCCCACGACGGGTTAAGCGCGACACAAGAATGAAGATTCCCCGCAACGCGAGCCGACTTAAGTTTTAACGAGCCTTTCGGCAGTTGCCCTGAAGCAAGTCGTGGCGCAAGAATGAGAAGTACTGGAGCGCTAAATGAAAGTGGTCTACGATCCTGAAGTGGATGTCCTCAGCGTCGTACTGAGCGACGGGCCGGTCGCCGAAAGCGATCGGGATAAGCCCGGCGTGATCCTGGACTACGACGAGGCCGGCAACATGGCCGGTTTCGAGATTCTGGACGCCTCGAAGCGCATGGCGAATCCGATGTCGGTTGAGTACGCGGTTACACCCCCGCTTCGCCGGCCTGCCTGACGGCGCTGGATACGACGAGACCCATGCCCGCAGGCAACCCTCCGGATAGCGTCGATCTGCTGCGCGAACTGTCGCAGGTAGCGGCACACCGGGGCATGGGCACGCGCCACGAGCGTCTCGCCGCCGAATGGCTGGCAGGGCGCCTGCGCGGCATGGGATACGCGGTCGCGGAGCAACCTTTTCGCACTACGCGCGACAATCTCTACCTGCTGCCGATCCAATTGTTCGTATGCGCCATTGCGGCCGTCTCGATCGCGCTGGGGACTTCGCTCTGGTGGCCGGCGGCGGCGCTTCTGGCATACGGGATCGCCATGGTGGCGGCTGAAACATCGGGCCACGCCGTGGATCTGACCGTGATGCCGCGATTCTCTTCGCAGAACGTCTTGACCGCGACGGCGGGCGGCTGCGCCCGCACGGTATTCGTCACCGCGCACTATGACACGCAGCGCGGCAGCTTCCTGTTTCATCCCAGCTTCGTAGACCGTTTGCCGGTGTTCTTCAATGCCTGTTACGCGAGCGTCTTTGTGGCGATCGTGGGTGTGGCGATGAAAGCGGCAGGCTTTGCCGCCGCGCGCTACGTTCTGTGGACGGCTTTGGCTCTTTGCGCGGCCGCCTGCGGGGTCTATCTGGCTGCTGAAATCGGCGGACGGTATACTCCTGGCGCAAACGACAACGGTAGCGGCGTGGCGTTGGCATTGTGGCTGGCGTCCGAGTACGCGCGGCGGCGCAGCGCTTTCCCGCCGGAATGCGAATTACGTTTTCTTTTCACGGGCAGTGAAGAAGCCGGGTGCCGCGGGATGAAGGCGTTCCTGAAATCGCAAGCCGGGCGGCTGGAGCCGCGATCGACGCGCTTCGTGAACCTGGATAATCTCGGCACCGGGATGGTCACCTACTTGAAAGGGGAAGGCATGCTCGTCTACCGCCGGGCGGGCGGCGCTCTGCTACGCATTGCCCGCGGCATGCGCGGGGATGCCGGACGCCCCTTACAAGAGCACGCCAATCTGCTGCTGCCGACCGACGCGCTGCCTCCCGCCGCGCAAGGGTTCGAAGCCATTTCCTTTCTTGGCAAAGACGCCGCTGGGCGGATGGGGAATTACCACTGGCATACCGACACTTTTGACCACGTGGACGCGGAGTTTCTGCGCTATCAGCAGTCGTTCTTTGTGGAGTTTATCAGGCGGGCGATGAGCGCCACGCCTTCATCATGAGGGATCATGAGGGATCATGAGGTCTTGACGGGCAGCCCGGTGCGTTCGGCGATGGCCCGCGCCAGGTCGTCAGGCCGCTGGGAGCCGATCAGCACGCGCTCGCCGCTGGCCAGCACCAGGCGCACGCCCTGCCTGCCGCGCGCCAGATAGACGATGCCGCGCGCGGCCCAGCGCACGCCCCACCCGCCGTAATCGCGGATGGGGCGATAGGAGCGCGTTTCCACGTTGCGGATCTGATCCCAGGGAATGGTGCGCTCGGGCCACAGCCAGACGAAGCAAATGAACAGGCCATCGTCGCGCACTTCGGTTTCGAGCTTCAAACGCAGGAACCAGACCGCCACCACCAGGGTGACGACGAATGCCGGCCAGAGCAGGGCGCCCGAGATGAAGGGCTGCTTCAGCCAGGCTTCCCGATACAGGCCATAGCCCACGATGAGGGCTGGAATGCAGAAGATCGCGGTCAAAAACCACTCAAAGCGCTGCTCTTCGCGAAATTGTGCCATGCGTCTTCCGATCCAAATCTACTTACGGCTGCCAATCCATGGCCAGCCGCACCATGGTACGCAAGGGGACGCCGGTCGGGCCCTTGGCCAGGAATGGCTTGCCATCGTCCAACCAGGCGGTGCCGGCGATGTCCAGATGCACCCACGGCGCCGGGTCGGCAAATTCCTTCAGGAACATGGCAGCGGTCACCGCGCCCCCGTGACGGCCGCCCACATTGGAGATATCGGCGTAAGCGTTTTTCAGGTAATCCTTGTACTCGTCTTCGAGGGGCATGTGCCACATCTTCTCACCCTCGGCGCGCGCCGCCAGCATGACGCGCTCGCGCAGCGCATCGTCGTTGGCGAAGAGGCCCACGTTGTAGTGCCCCAGCGCCACCACGATCGCGCCGGTGAGCGTCGCGGCGTCCACCAAGTGCGTGCATCCCAGCCTCTGCGCGTAGGTTAGCGCGTCCGCCAGGATCAGTCGCCCTTCGGCATCCGTATTAATCACCTCAATGGTCTTTCCGGACATCGACGTGACGATGTCGCCGGGACGTTGCGCGCGGCTGCCCGGCATGTTCTCGACCGCGGGGATCAGGGCGGTGACGGGGATGGCTGGCTTGAGTTGCGCCAGGGCGCGCATGGCTCCGATCATGGCCGCGCCTCCGGCCATATCGTACTTCATCTTCTCCATGCCGTCGGCCGGCTTGATGGAGATACCGCCGGTGTCGAAGGTGACGCCTTTGCCCACGAGTCCCAGGTGCGCGGCGCCTGCGGACGCGATGGCGGGCCGGTAGCGCAGCACGATCAGGGCAGGCGGTTCGGCGCTGCCGATGGCCACTCCCAACAGGCTGCCCATGCCAAGCTGGCTCATGCGGTCGCGGTCGAGCACCTCATACTCCAGGCCGAACTCCTGGGCCATCTGGCGGGCATATTCAGCGAGTCCCAACGGGGTCAACCGGTTGGCCGGCTCGTTGGCGAGTTCGCGGGTGAAGTTCTGGGCCTCGGCTATGATGCGCCCGCGCTCGACGGCGGCATCCAGATGCGGACCGCCTTCGGCCACCACTACGGCGAAGTGCGCCACGCGCTTCCGATCTTTCTTATCCGTTTTGTATCGATCTGTTTCGAAATTGCCGAGGATGGCGCCCTCCACCGCGGCGGAGACGTAATCCGCGCCGGCATGCGCCGGGTCGAGCCAAACTGCCACATCGGCGATCGACTTCGATTTTAGGTGCCGGATGGCGGCGCCCACAGCCCGGCGCAACTCCGCGGCGGTAAACTTCCCGGGCTTTCCGGCGCCCACGGCCAGCAGGCGCTTGGCGCGCATACCCGGCACGTTGTGCAGCAGGGTGAGTTCGAACGGCTTGCCGGTGATTTCGCCCGCGTCGAACAACTCGCCTAATCCCAGGCGGTCTTCGCGGCTGTCCTGGAACACCGGCAGCGCCAGGGCATCGGTTGACACTTCTTCAATGGGGTGGCGTTTAAGCGTTACCTGCATAAGATCTCCTGAAGCCCGGCCATCCCGGCTTCTGTCTTCGGTCTCCTTTTTTCATTGCCTGGCTTTACTGGCGCGCACCGCCGCTCTGGCTTCGGCCTCCGCGGTCTTGGCGCGCTCGGTCTCGCGTTTGTCGTGCAGTTTCTTGCCCCGCGCCAAGGCGATTTCGCACTTGATGCGGCCTTTCTTCAAGTAGACCTTAGTCGGAATCAGCGACAGGCCCTTTTCGCGCGTTTTGCCGAGCAGTTTGTCAATCTCCTGCCGGTGCAGAAGCAGCTTCCGGTTGCGCACCGGCGGATGGTTCTCGCGATTGCCGTAGGCATATTGGCTGATATGTGCATTCACCAGCCAGGCCTCATTTTTCTCGATCGCGGCATACGCTTCTTTGAGCTGGACTTTGCCGGCGCGCGCGGCCTTCACTTCGGTGCCCGAGAGCACCAGGCCGGCCTCGAACCGCTCCATGAGAAAATAGTTGTGGCTGGCGGAGCGGTTGTCGCTCAGGATCTTGAAATCGGCTTCTTTTCCGGCCACATTTTTGCTCTCAACGCTGGGAAGCCCCGCAGCGTCATCCAGTTGAAGTAGCCTGGAGCACCCGGTTGCCTTCTAATCTTACCATATGCCCTTCAGCATGCCTGGAACTCATAGAAACGGTCTTGTTTTCAGAAGCTTAGCGATTGTTCTCGCGCTCACGGCGCTGGTTGGATGCCTGGCGGTTCCGGCGGCCGCGCGCAGCCGCAAAGGCGACAAGTTCCTGGCCCAGGGCAAGGAACGGGAGGCTCACAAGGATTGGGACGGGGCGCTCGACTTCTACGAAAAAGCCCTCGCGGAAGACCCCAGCGATCCCGGTTACCAGCTCGAAGTGCACCAGGCCCGCTTCCAGGCCTCGCAGGTGCATGTCGCAATCGGACTGAAAGTCCGGAAGGACGGCAAACTCGCGGAAGCGCTGCTGCAGTTTGAGAAGGCTTATGGCATCGATCCCTCCTCGAGCGTGGCGGAGCAGGAGATCCAGACCACCACGCAGATGATCGAGCGGGAGAAAAAAAAAGGCCCTGATTCGGACACCCGGGGCCTGACGCCCTCCCAACTGGCGGAACGGAACATCGGCGAAAAGATCGATTCGATGTTGCCGGTGCCGCGATTGCGCGCGTTGAACCCGCAGCCCATCAACCTGAAGATGAACAACCAGCCCGTGAAGGTTCTCTTTGAGACGGTGGGCAAGTTAGCCGGCATCAACGTCCTGTTCGATCCGGAGTTCAAGGAAACCAACAAGCAGTCGATCGAACTTACCGGAGCTACGCTGCACGACGCACTGGATTATCTGGCGATCGTCACCAAAGCCTTCTGGAAGCCGCTCTCCGGCAACACGATTTTCGTCACACAGGACACCACCACCAAGCGCCGCGACTATGAGGAGCAGGTGATGAAGGTGTTCTACCTGAGCAACGTCACCACGCCGCAGGAACTGCAGGAAATCGTAACCGCGGTGCGCTCGGTGGCCGACATCCAGCGCCTGTTCGTCTATAACGCGCAAAATGCCATCATCGCGCGCGGCGAGGCGGACCGGATTGCATTGGCCGAGAAGATCATTCACGACCTGGACAAGCCCAAATCGGAGGTCGTGGTGGACGTGGTCGTGTTGCAGGTTTCAAGCGATATGACGCGCACGTTGGGAGCGGCCCTGAGCAGTTTGAGCATTCCCGTGAATTTCTCGCCCCGCACCAGTATCAGCACCCCCAGCACTTCCACCAGCACGACGGCTTCGACATCCACGCCGACTACCAGCACCACGGGCACTACCACCACGACCGGCACAACCGGCACGACAACGGCATCCATACCGCTGGCCTACATTGGCAAAGTGAACACGGAGGATTTCTCCACGGTGTTGCCGTCGGGGATGCTGCAGGCGGTGCTGAGCGATAGCGGCACGCGCGTTTTGCAGTCTCCGCAAATCCGGTCGGTCGACAACCAGAAGGCGACTCTAAAGGTCGGCCAGAAGGAGCCCATCGCCTCCGGCAGCTTCCAGCCTGGAATCGGCGGCGTGGGCATCAACCCGCTGGTTAATACGCAGTTCACCTTCATCGATGTCGGCGTGAATGTGGATCTGACGCCCAAGGTGCACGAAAATGGCGAAGTCTCGATGCACGTCGAAGTCGAGATTTCGAGTGTGGTCGGCAACGTGAATCTGGGCGGCATCCAGCAGCCTATCATCTCCCAGGAGAAAGTGATTCACGATATCCGCATGAAAGATGGCGAGGTCAACCTGCTGGGCGGGCTGAAGCAAGTGCAGGACAGCACCACGCTGAGCGGCATTCCGGGGCTTTCCAGCATTCCGGTGATCAAGTGGCTGTTCAGCAGCAAAACGGTCACCAAGAGCTCGCAGGAACTACTGATCGCACTCATTCCGCACATCGTGCGGCGGCCCAATTACACCGAAGAAGAGTTGCGCGCCATCGCCGTGGGTAATTCCACGGTCGTGAAGCTGAACTATGCTCCGGATACGCAAACCGACGGCGACCAAATACCTAAGGCCGCCACGCCTTCCGCTCCCGGTGCTCCGTTGGTAACCACTCCGGCATCGTCCGCTCCGCCCGCCGCGCCGCCGGCGACGACTCCGCAGGCGAACACGCCGCCGTCCGCCACCACGTCCACCCCAACTTCGTCCCTGCCGCCGGCTGCTCCGGCCACTCCAGCCCCGAGCGCCTCGGTTAGTTTTGTGCCCGCGCAGGTAGATCAGGTCATGGGGCAGCCGTTCAGCGTGAACCTGGTGATGACGAACGCCACGGATCTTTTTTCCGCGCCGCTGCAAATCAAGTTCGACCCCAAGGCGCTCAAGCTGAACGACGTCGTGCAGGGAAACCTGATGTCCAGCGACGGGCAGCAGGTGACCTTCACCAAGAACATACAGAACGACGCCGGCGAAGCCGATATTACGTTGAACCGGCTTCCGGGCACCGGCGGAATCACGGGATCGGGGATGCTGGTCACCCTTTCGTTCACAACCATAGGCCGCGGCGCTACCACCGTGTCCGCCCCGGCCTTCAGCCCGAGCAATTCGCAAGGGCAGCCTATATCCAACTCATCGCCACTTCTGAATGTGAATGTGAGATAAGGTATGCGACGCAAGAATCAGCGGGGATTGACCCTCGTCGAACTGGTGGTGGCTTTTTCGATCATGCTGATCCTGACCACCATGGCCGTGCCCCTGGCACGTTCCCGGGTGCGCATCGAGCGCGAGAAGGAACTGCGCTGGGCGGAGCGCGAAGTCCGCGCGGCGATCGACAAATACAAGGATTACGCGGATGCCGGCTATCTGGGTCAGCAAAAGCTGGATTCCGACAACTATCCGGATAAGCTGGAGACTCTGGTGGAAGGCGTCAAGCTACAAGGCCAGGTCGACAAGAAAATCCGCTTCCTGAGACGCATTCCCAAGGATCCCTTCACGAATTCCACCGACTGGGGCATGCGCAGCACCAAGGACGATCCCACGTCCAACAGTTGGGGCGGGCAGAATGTGTTCGATATCTATACCAAGACTACGGAAAAGGCGCCGGATGGAACCAACTATTCAGACTGGTAGGGAGCGCCGGTTGCGCCGCCGCGAGTTCGGCTTCACCATGGTCGAGTTGATGATCGTAATGGCGATCATCGTGATCCTGGTGTCTTTGGCCATCCCGCAATATCAAAAGGCGATTATCCGGTCGAAGGAAAGCGTGCTCAAGAACAATTTGTTCACCCTGCGGCAGGTGATCGACGAGTACACCTTCGACAAGAAAAAGGCGCCCCAGTCGCTGCAGGATCTGGTCTCCGCCGGATATCTGCGGGAGATCCCCATGGATCCCATTACGGGCGCCAATTCGTGGCACACCGTAATGGAAGACGTGCTGCAGAGCGTGGACCAGACCGAGCCGGGCATCTTCGACGTGAAGAGCGAATCCGACAAAACAGGCCTGGACGGCACGCCCTACGCAGACTGGTGAAGCGGGACTTAAAAGTCCCGCCGGCACGCTCAACCGTGAGCCATGGGCAGCCGATCAGGCGTGGGCGGCTCTGCTCTGCGGCGTTTCTTCGGTAGCCAGCCACGGATAGGCCAGGCCGGCGACGGCCGCCCCGACGATCGGCGCGACCCAGAACAACCACAATTGTTGCAAGGCCCATCCGCCCACAATCACTGCCGGACCGGTGCTGCGGGCCGGGTTCACGGAAAGGTTGTCGATCGGAATGCCGATCAGGTGGATGAGGGTCAGACCCAGGCCGATCGCGATCGGCGCAAATCCCGCGGGCGCCCGCTTATCGGTCGCACCGAGGATGATCATCAGGAACATGAAGGTGAGCAAGCATTCGCCCAGGATTGCGGATTCCATGGAGTATCCGCCCGGGGAATGTTCGCCGAAGCCATTCGCGGCGAAACCGCCAGGGCTGAACCCGGGCTTGCCGCTCGCGATCGTGTACAATACGCCGCCAGCCACCATCGCTCCGAGCACCTGGACGACGACATAGGCCAGGACATTGCTCCACGGGAAGCGTTTGGCCACCGCCAAGCCGACGGTCACGGCGGGATTAAGATGGCACCCGGAAATATGCCCGATAGCGAACGCCATGGTCATTACTGTAAGGCCAAAGGCAAGCGCCACACCAACAAACCCGATGCCCAATTGCGGGAACGCGGCCGCCAGTACTGCGGCGCCGCAACCGCCAAAAACCAGCCAGAACGTGCCGAGAAACTCGGCGCTCATACGCTTCATTAACGACATTTGTTGCCTCCGCGGAGACCTATCATCGCACGAATCATTCAGGCCGTGTCAAGGTTTTTTTGAGACATGGCGGTGCGACATCCGTTTGAACGGTGAAACGGCTAAACTCATAAAATATGCTCGATTCCACGCCCGAACGCCAGATGGGTTTCAGTACCCGTTCCCTGCATGCCGGCCAGAAACCCGATCCCGCCACCGGTGCGCGCGCCGTGCCCATTTACCAGACGACGTCGTTCGTCTTTGAAGACAGCAACCACGCGGCCGAGCTTTTCGCGCTGCAGCGCTTCGGCAATATCTATACGCGCATCATGAACCCGACCACCGCCGTGTTTGAAGAGCGTGTGGCGGCGCTTGAAGGCGGCATCGGCGCCCTGGCCACCGCCAGCGGACAGTCCGCCCAGTTCCTGGCCATCAGCGGCCTGATGCAGGCGGGCGACGATATCGTGGCCGCCAGCACGCTCTACGGCGGCACTTATACGCAGTTCGACGTCAGCTTCCGCCGGTTGGGCTTTAACGCCATCTTCGTGGAGCCGGACGACCCCGAAAACTTTCGCCGCGCGATCACTCCGCGCACGCGCGCGATCTACGGCGAAACCATCGCCAATCCGCGCATGAACATCCTGGATATCGCCAAAGTCGCGGCCATCGCCCACGAACATCACATTCCCCTGATCATCGACAACACCATGGCCTCGCCCTATCTCTGCCGCCCGATCGAGCACGGCGCGGATATTTTGGTGCATTCCGCCACCAAATTCCTGGGCGGCCACGGCAACTCCATCGGCGGCGTGATCGTGGATAGCGGCCGCTTCCCCTGGACCTCGGGCCATTTTCCGCAACTGACCGAGCCCAGCCCCGGCTATCACGGCCTGCGCTTTTCGGAGACTTTCGGCGAACTGGCATTCATCATCAAGGCGCGGGTGGAAGGGCTGCGCGATTTCGGCCCATGTATGAGCCCCTTTAACGCGTTCCTGTTTCTCACCGGCATCGAGACGCTGAAACTGCGCATGGAAGCGCACAGCCGCAACGCGTTGGCCGTGGCGCGGCATCTGGAGAAGAGCCCGTATGTCTCGTGGGTGAAATATCCAGGCCTGGAAAATAGCGCCTATCATGAGCTCGCGAAGAAGTATATGCCGCTCGGCT
>JBEKIM010000021.1:0-31476 GCA_050011755.1 Bryobacteraceae bacterium
CGCGCCGATATCCGCCGATCACGCCGCTCAACCCGTCCTGTGGTGAAGACCTTTGAGGTGCCTCCGCTGATTCAATGGCGCTTATCCCTTTCCTCTTGGCCCAATTGCGAAAGTCAGGCTAAAGCGTGCGCCACGGTGCGTACCTGGCGTTGTGCGAAGTGTGGACGCGTGCTATCTGTGGGAGAGCATGGAGGATCGACTGGCCGCGGTGGCCGCCAAGAAGAAACGGCTGGACGAACTGCGCCCGGTTTCGCGCGCGGCGTTGATGGCCTTGCAGAAATCTTATGACGTCGATCTAACCTATACGTCTAACGCCATCGAAGGCAATACGCTGACGCTGCGCGAGACGGCGGAGTTGATTGAACACGGCATTACCGTGGGCGGCAAGCCTCTGCGCGATCACCTGGAAGCGGTCGACCACTACGACGCCGTGTTGTGGGTGCGCGATTTGGCGACCCAGGCCGCGCCGATCGACGAAGCGACCGTGCGCGAATTGCACCGGCGGATCGTGGCCCGCAGCCGGCCGGAAATCGGCGGCATCTACAGCACGCTTCCGCGCCGCATCGCAGGCTCGCCCGTCATTTTCCCCAACGCGGCGAAGATTCCGCGGTTGATGAGAGACTACGGAGCATGGCTCCGGGCTGCGGAGGCCGTGCCGGCGGCCAGCTTTGAGGCGCATTTCCGGTTAGTCGCCATTCACCCGTTCAGCGATGGCAACGGCCGTACGGCCAGACTGTTGATGAACCTGCTGTTGCTGCGCGGTGGATACCCGCCGGTCGCGGTCCGTCCGGAAGATCGAAAGACCTATCTCGACACACTGGAGCACGCCTCCTTGCGGGAGGACCTGGAACCGTTCCGGACCCTCATGTACCAGCGGCTCGACGCCACCCTGGCCGAGTACTTGGGGATTCTGGAGGAAGCGCTTTAGTCGCCGGCGGCAGTTGACTGGGCAGCCAGGGGACGGCGAAAACGGGCGAAGAAGACGGCTGTGATCGCCAACAGGAGCGGTACACCGCAGAGCAGCGTCATCCTGAACTCGCGCGTGAACAGCGTGGTGACCAGCGCGGCGAGCATGAGGGCGGCGCCCAGGAGGGTCGAATAGGGATAGCCCCACATGCGGAAAGCCAGCGCGCGGCTGCCGTGGCGGCGGCGAAAGAAGAGATGGGTGACGAAGATCATCAGCCACGTGAACATGGCGCCGAACATGCCAAGGGCCATCATCAGGGTGAACGAAGTGTCCGGATAGAGGGCGTTCAAGACGGCGGCGACGGCGATGCCCAGGGTTGAGAGCAGCAGCGCGGCAACCGGCGCTCCGCGGGCGTTCAACTCGCCGAAGCGGCGGGGCGCGTAGCCGGCGCGCGACAAGCTGAACATCATGCGGGTGGTGATGTAGAGCTGGCTGTTCATGGCCGACAGCGCGGCGATCAGGATGACGAAATTGATGGCTCCCGCGGCGCCGGGGAGATGGGTAGCCGCCATAACCTTGACGAAGGGACTTTGGCTGGCGCCGGCCGCGGTCCAGGGGACCATGGCCACGATCAGCGCCAGGGTGAGAAGGTAGAACAACGCCAGCCGGAACATGGTGGCGCGGAAGGCCCGGGTAATGGCGCGATGCGGGTCGCGCGCTTCGCCCGCGGCGACGGCGATCATCTCGATGCTGAAGTAGCTGAAGATGGCGACCAGCACGGCGACCCACATCCCCCATGCGCCTTTGGGAAGGAAGCCGCCGTGCGACGTGTAGTTCCCGAATCCGGCGCCGGTGAACACGAACCAGCCGCCGAGCGCGATAAACGCGAGGATGGCGGCGATTTTCAGACTGGAGAAGCCGTATTCGACCGCGCCGAACAGCTTGACGTTGGCGGCGTTGATGGCGATCAGCAAGGCCGAAAAGGCGACGATCCAGAGCCAGCCGGGCACGTGCGGATACCAATACCGCATATAAACGCCGACGGCGGTGACCTCCGTACCCACGGCCATCACGATAGACGACCAGTATAGGTAGCGCACCAGGAAGCCGGCCAGCGGACTGACGTAGAACTCGGCCCACGCGCCGAAAGAGCCGGAGGTGGGATGGGCGACGGTCATCTCGGCGAGGCAGCCCATCAGCAGGAGGGCGATCAGCGCGCCGATGGCGAAGCTCAGGAGGACTGCCGGACCGGCGAGACTAATGGCGAAGCCGCTGCCGAGGAAGAGTCCGGTGCCGATGGCGCCGCCGATCGCGATCATGGAGAGTTGGCCGGTGGACAAGCCGCGGTGCAGCCCTTTCTCGCGGTTCAGGATTTCGTCGAATTGGGGGCCGGGGCTGGGCATCGGTGGAATTCAAGTATAAGCCAGGCCGGGCGCTGTTTATAGCTCTGGCAGGCTCAGCTTCACGTCCGCCTTGGCCCAGGCGGCGTCGAATTCGCGCTTCACCCAGGCGGCATCGTCGTCTTTTCCCTGCGCGCGCAGCGACTCCATCAATCCGAAGAGCATACGGCCGTTGCGCGGGGAACGCTGGATGCCTGCGCGGAACTCGCTCTCGGCTTCGGCCGGCTTGCCTGCCCGCAGTAGGGCGGCTCCCAGCGATTCGCGCACGGGATAATACCAGTCCGGCGGTTCATCATAGTTGAAGGCGTCCTGGAGCGCGACTGCGCGGCGCCAGTGCGGAATCGCTTCGGCCGGCGCGGGGGACAGGCGGGCCGACACGATTGCGAGCGCCAGTTCCAGGACATCCGCGGCCTTGTTATAGCCGATCGTCGCGGCGGCCGGAAGTCCGGCGCGGATGGCCGCCAGGGCCGCCTGCTCCTGCTGTGCCGCGGGCTTATCGCCGCGCGCGGCAAACGCTAGGGCGCGCGCGTAACGCCAGATGGCCAGGCTGCCGGGCATGCTTTCCTTTGGCTGCGGAAGTTTCAGAATGCCTTCCCAGTCCTCGAAGCGAACGCGTCCGAAGAGGGCGAAGGCGTTGAAGGCGTCCACCATTTCCGGCATGTTTTCACGCATGGGCGCGAGGGCCGCGACAATCTCATCGCCCGCGCGGAGGCCATCGGCCTTGCGGCCTTGCATCCATCGCGCGTAGGCGATGAAGGTGAGGTTGTGGACGTAGTAGGGAAAGTATCCGCTGTGGGTGACCTGGGTGCGGTCGAGGTATTCGCGATCCACGGCGACGGCCCGCTCGTTGACGGAAGCGGCCATTTCGTAATCGCCCAGCACCAGCCAGATGTGCCCCGGCATGTGTACCATGTGGCCAGCCCAGGGCATGATGCCCATGAGCCGCTGGGCGCTGGGGATGGCGCGCTCCGGGGTGCGCGAGGATTCGACGGCGTGGATGTAGAGGTGGTTCGCGCCGGGATGATCGGGCCAGCGGCGGATGACCTGCTCGAGCGCGCGTTCAGCTTCGGGCACGCCGCCGGCGGGGGTTCCGTCATTGGCATACCAGCGCCAGCGGACGGGAATCATCAGGCTTTCGGCGTAGAGCGTAAGGGCATCGAGATCGTCGGGCCAGCGGGCGACCAACAGGCGCATGGCGTCGATATAGGGCTGCGGCCGATACTCCGGGCAGCGAGTGGCTGCGGCTCTGACATAGGACTGCTCACGCTCCGGCGCGCCGACGAGTTTCAGGCCGGCTGCGACGGCCGTGCAAGAGGCTTTCATGTTGTACTCGGCGTCGCCTTCCATATTGACGTAGGGGCCCTGCGCCATGGCCATGCCCCAGTAGGCCATCGCAGCGTCCGGATCGAGTTCCGCGGCCTTGCGGAAGGAGCGCAGCGCTTCGTAGCGGTTGAAGCCGTACAGCAGGGCGAGGCCTTGGTCGAAGAATTTCTGGGCTTCGGCGCTGCGGGTGTGGATGGGGTGATGCCAGGTTCCCAGTCCGGGGTAGAGGGCCACCGGCTTTTCGCTTGCAGCCAGGACAGAGGTGAAGAGGCAGATCAGTAGGGTTCGCATATGTGAATGAAGCTGCGCGGGACTTAAAAGTCCCGCCGGCACGCTAAAGCGTGCGCCACGGGGGGGCACTTAGTACCAGGCGATGGGCTGCTCGTTGAGGTTGATATGGACCTGCTTGGTTTCCAGGTACTCCTCGATGCCCCAGGGTCCCAGCTCGCGGCCGAAGCCGGATTGCTTGTAGCCGCCCCAGGGCGCCTCCACATAAGTCGGCTGCATGTGATTCACCCACACGATGCCGGCGCGCAGGGCTTTCACGATGCGGAAGGCGCGGAAGATATCGCGGGACCAGACCGCGGCGGCCAGGCCGTACGGCGAATCGTTGGCGATGCGGATGGCGGCGGCTTCGCCTTCGAACGGGATTACGGCGGCCACCGGTCCGAAGATCTCTTCGCGGGCGATACGCGCGGAGTTATCCACGTTGGCGAAGATGGTGGGCTCGATATAGTAGCCGCGGGAGAATGCCGCCGGCCGTCCGCCGCCCGCGGCGAGGGTGGCTTCGCCCTTGCCGATCTCCTGATACCGGCGCACGCGGTCGTACTGCTCTTTGCTCACCAGCGGGCCCATCTTGGTGTCGCGGTCGAGCGGCGCGCCCAGCCGGATGCGCTTGGCTTTCTCGACCATAGCTTCCACGAACTTGCCGTAAATGGATTTCTCCACCAGAATGCGGCTGCCGGCGGAACATACTTCTCCTTGATTGATGAAGACGCCGAACAGCGCGCCATCGATGGCGGATTCGAAATCGGCGTCGGCGAAGAAGATGTTGGGGGACTTGCCGCCCAGCTCGAGCGTGACGCGCTTGACGGTGTCGGCCGCGCTCTTCACGATGAGCTTGCCCACCGCGCCGCTGCCGGTGAAAGCGATCTTGTTGACGGAAGGATGGGCCACCAGCGGCGCCCCGGCCGTTTCGCCGAAGCCGGTGATCACGTTCACCACGCCCGGGGGAAATCCGGCTTCCGCGAACCAGTCCGCGATGAGGAGGGCGGTGAGAGGCGTTTGTTCCGCCGGTTTCAGGACGCAGGTGCAGCCGGCGGCCAGCGCGGGCGCCAGTTTCCAGGCGGCCATCAGCAGCGGATAGTTCCAGGGGATAATCTGGCCCGCCACGCCCACGGGCTCGCGCAGGGTAAAACTGATGGCATTGTCGGGGACGGGGTTGACGTGGCCCAAGACTTTGGTGGCCATGCCGCCGTAGTATTCGAAGCAGGTGGCGGCGTCGGCGACATCGTATTCGGCTTCCACGATGGGCTTGCCGCAATTGCGCGATTCCAGTTCGGCCAGTTCCGTGGCGTGGGTGCGGAGGAGGGCGGCAATTTTGAAGAGGAGGCGGCCGCGATCCTGGGCGGTCGACTGCGGCCACGGGCCCGATTCGAAGGCGGCTACGGCGGCCTGGACGGCGCGATCGACGTCGGTGGCGTCGGCATCGGGGACTTCGGCGATGACTTCTTCGGTGGAGGGGTCGTAGACGGGGAAGCATGCGCCGCGATGGCTTTCGGCGCGCTCACCGTTAATGTACATGAGATGGGTAGACATGCGGCTGCGGCAAGATTGACCGCCCTCCAAGTTTAGGATTTCTTGTGGCGGGCGGGAGCGGCGGCGCCGCAGGTCAGGCCGAGGGACTTTACCTGGGTCTTAGCCTTGCCGGCGAGATCGTTGGAGGGGAAACGTTTCACCAGCTCGCAGAATTCCTGCTTGCCTTGGGTTCGCTTGCCCATTTTTACTAACGTGGCGCCCTTCATATAGAGAGCGTCGGGGGTTTTGTTGTTGTCGGGGTATTTCTCGAGGACCAGGTCGAACTCGCGCAGAGCGTCGTCCAGGTTATTCTGCCGCAAGTGGATTTCCGCGATGTAGAACTGGGCATTGGGCGCCAATTCGGTATTGCCATAGTATTTCAGGTAATCGCCGAATTCCTGGAGCGCCAGGTCGGTGTTGCCGCCATTGCGATCGCGGTTGGCGTTCTGATAAAGCTGTTCGGCCGGGACCGGCGGAAGGCCGTTGGATGCCCCAGCGCCCGGCCCGTTGCCCTGCATCGGCGTCGTACCCGGTGCTCCCGATGGCGGCGCGGCGGCAGGCGTCTGGATGGTTTTGACGGCATTGCCGATATCGATCATCTGCTGCTGGAGCTTACCCACCTGGCTGGAAATGTCCGATACGGATTCCTGGAGGGCGCTGAAATTGGTGGTCATGGAGTCCATTTTGGTGCTCAGGTCGATGACCGTGGTGACCACTTTGCTCTGCTGTTCCTTGCTGGTCTGCTGCAAATTGTTTTGCAGCACGGCGACCGACGTGTTGGCCTTATTGGCCGCGTCCAGGGCCTGTTGCAATAGCACCTGAATGGCGGAGAGTTTCTCGTCCTGAGAGCGCTGTAGAGAGCGTACCTGTTCCTGCAGCAGGGCCACATCGCGCGACAATTCGACCATATCCTTACTGGCGGCGAAGGTCAGGGAGGGACAAATCAATAGGGCCGGCAAAAGCGTGCGCCAAAAGCTCATAAGGTTCTCCTCATGGGCGGAACGAGTGGGCCGTTCCGCCGGTTGCGGATGGGCCGGGAGCGCCCGGCCCTTACCTGATTTTACTGCCCTGTAGAGAAGTGCGCGCGGCGGTTTTTCTGCCAGCACTCTTCGTCATGGTCGGTGCACTGCGGACGTTCTTTGCCGTAGCTGATCGTCTTCAGTTTGTCGCCGGGAACGCCCAGTTGAACCAGGAACTCCTTAGCGGCGGCGGCGCGGCGGTCGCCGAGAGCCAGGTTGTATTCGGCCGAACCGCGTTCGTCGCAATGGCCTTCGATGGTCACGGACGCATCCGGGAAGCTGGAGAAGATGGCCTTCAGGGCGTCGGCGTCCTTGGTGAGGGCGGCCTGTGCATCCCCGCGGATATCGTTCTTATCGTAGTCGAAGTAGGCGTCTACGACGCTGCCGGAGAGCATCTGCTCAAAGGTCTGCTTGGCGACCGCGGGCGGGGGCGGCGGCGCCGGGGGCTCCGTGACATTCACGGTTGCGGTGGCGGTCTTGGTGCCGCCGGGTCCCGTGGCGGTCAGCGTGTAGGTAGTGGAATTGCCCGGGAAGACGCGGCGGCTTCCGGAAGCCTGCACCGTTCCGATGCCATTATCGATGGCGATATTGGTGGCATCGCCGACGCCCCAGTTCAGAGTAGAGGACTGGCCGCGCTCAATCGACGTAGGCTCAGCCGTAAACGAGCTGACGGTGGGCGCCGCGGGCGGTGGAGCGGGGGCGGGAGCCGGCGCGGGGGCGGGCGGTGGTGGCGGTGGCGGCGCCTTCTTCTTACAGCCGGCCGCAAACATCGACAACATCAGGCAAATGCCAATGGTACTGATTCTCCGTTTATTCAACATGAACTCAAAATCCTCCTGAAATCGTGGGGTGACGGGACAGAAGTCGCGCGGGCCGCAGCCCGCCCGCCACCTATTTGGCCCACACCGGGGTCCAATTACTTCCGGCCGTAGTCAGCCGTTTAAGCTGCGTGCCGTCCGCCAGCATGGTCCAGATCTGTTCGGAACCGCTGCGCGTGGACATGAACGCCAGGTGCCGGCCATCGGGCGCCCAACTGGGATTCTCATTGCGGCCCGCACCGTAGGTCAACTGGTTAAAATTGCGCGACGCCACATCCATAACGAAAACATTAAAATTCCCGGTGGCGAAGCCCCGGGTCCAGGCGAACGCCAGAATCTGGCCATTAGGATTCCAGGACGGATTGGATGCCTCGCCCTCGCCGTTAGTCAATCGCTGCACGTCGGTGCCGTCGATATTCATGCGATAGATTTGCTGCGGTCCCGACCGGCCGGATACAAAAGCCAGGTCGGCGCCGGTTTTCGGATTCACCTTCGGCTCGACCTCCAGAGAACGAGTGCTTGAAATACGGCGCAGATTGCTCCCGTCGATGTTGGCGGCATAGATTTGAGCCCAGCCACTCGCCGTGGACGAGTAAAGCAACTGCTTGCCATCCGGCGTGAAATCCGGGGTCGCATTCATAGACGCGACTTGATTATAAAACGGCAAGCGCCGTCCCGTATCCGTCGAAAGGATAAATATAGCAGGATTGCCGCGCGCGAAGCTAGTAAAGGCAAGTTTTGTGCCGTCCGGCGAGACGGCGGGCATGATCGATAACGAATTCAGGTGTGTGAGCTGGCGCTGATTGGAGCCATCCGGGTCCATTACCCAGATTTCTTTCTGTTTGCGGCCGCTACGATTGGATACGAAATAAATCTTGGTGCCGAGAAGGGAGGTGCCGCCCATCTGGGCTATGATATCGGCGGCGAATTCATGGGCGGTTTTCTTAGCGCCGGTTTCGTCGGGCGAGCCGAAGTAACGTTTGCCGAGAACTTGCGCCTGGGAAACAGAAGCTTGGCCGACGTTGAACATCCAGCCGTAGAGCACCAGGACGTTATTCTGAATGGCGGTATAGCCGAATGCCAGGTAGTTGGCGGAGACGGGCGGGGATGACCAGTCCGAAAGCCACGCGCCACCGCCGCTGGGCGCCTGCTGGCCGGGACGGGTGGGCTGGGGCGCCGGCTGTTCGCGGAAATCGGACGGCTGCTGCGGCACCTGCAGCGGATACATGGTCTTGGGCACCATCTTGAAGATGCCGGACGCGTCGAGGTCGTTATAGAGCGTCTCGTTAAAGGCGTTCATGAACTGCTGGGCGGCGCCGCTGCCGCGCAGATCCGGGACGGCAATCGCGGGGCGCGCGTTGCTTGGCAACTTGATAATGACATCGCTTTGCTGCGCCGCCAGCACCAGCAGGATCGCGGCGAACAGGGCGCCAAACCAAAAGACTCGTTTCATTTATCGCCTCAGCTCAAACCAGAATTCAATCGTGGCGTCGCTGCGATCGTAGGCCGACGGCAGCGGGGGGAACGGACTGGCATCGTAGATGGCGCGCTGCGCGGAATAGTCCAAGGATTTATTTCCGCTGGTCTGGGCGAGACGCACATTGCGTACCGAACCGTCCCGGACCAGATCGAAAGTGACGATCGCGGTAGGAAGAGTATGGATGCGCGGATCGAGATCGTCGGTATGCCATTTCTCGGCCACCTTTTGCCGCAAAATCATTACGTAGTTTCCAAATCGATTGCCGAAGGGGGTGCCCAGCCCGACACCCACGCCGCCGGAACCGATCTGCCCATACATGGGCGAAACCATCGCCTGGCCGGACTGGCTGTAAAGCTGGTTGGGGCGGTATTCCTGTTTGGCGCGCCAGTTGTTGGCCGCCGAAGTGGCCACTTCCGACGGCTTGGAGTGGTTGCGGCTCTTGAGGGGGATGGCGTCCGGCTCCTCGGCGCGCACCTGTTTCTTCGGCTTGGCAGCGGGAGGAGGCGTAGGTACAGCCGATTCCGTATCGTTGGCCAAGGGGTTGACGAGACCGCTGCGCGACGGCAGCGGAATCTTATTCACCACATTAATCGCGATGCTGCCCGCGCCTCCCGAATCGGGGCCGCCCCAGGCTTCGTGACGGGTGGAGAGCACCACCCCCCAAAGCAGCAGGGTCGCAAAGATGCCGGCGTGAAGAGCCACGGATCCGAGCAGCGGCTTGTGGAGCGAATCCGACTGGTCCAGGATGTCCGCGTGCGGCATTAACGGTGCCTCTTGTCCGCGGAATCCTCGGGCTGGGTGACCGCGTTGACCTGGAGTTTGGCCGCGCCCAGTTCGCTCATCACCAGCGCGATGGGTTCCCAGACCGTCTCTTTATCGGCGCGCAGGTAGACGGCGGTGGCGCCGCTGTAACGGCGGGCGATCTCACCCGGCAGGGCATTGATGTCCACGGGCTTATCGTTGAGGTAGAGAGTGCCGTCCTTGGTGATGTTGACTACGGGCAGGTCTTTGGCGCTGTCCTGGACGGCGCGGGTTTTAGGCACGTCCACCTGGATGCCGAATTCCATCACGTGGGCGGTCAGCATGAAGATGATGAGCAGCACCAGCATGACGTCCACGAAGGGGGTGACATTGATCTCCGAGAGCATGGCCGCCGATGCGCGCCGCCGGGACCGGGAACCGTAGCCGCCGTTGCCGTTGATGGTGATGGCCACGCGTCTACTCTCCGAAACTCCGTTCGGCCATGTTGAGGAATTCGAGCGCGAAGTCGTCCATGCGCGTGCCGATCTCGCGAATCGTGTGGCCGAAGTGGTTGTAGAAAATGGCTGCGGGAATGGCCGCGGCCAGTCCCACGGCAGTGGCGATCAGGGCGTCCGCGATACCGGGACCGACGGCGCGCAGGCTGGCGTTGCCTTGCATGCCGAGTTCCTGGAAGGCGCGGATAATGCCGAGCACGGTGCCGAACAGTCCGATGAACGGGCTGACCGAAGCGGTGGTGGCCAGCCAACTCATGTTGCGCTCCAGCTTAGTGAGTTCCTCGCTGGTGCCGAGCTGCAGGGAGCGTTCGAGCGAGATTTTATTGGTGACCGAGCCGCGGGCCTGCACCTGGCGGTGAACTTCTTCGTAGCCGAATTCGAAGACGGAAACCAGGGGCGCCGGCTTGAACTGTTCGCTGGCCACCATGACGGCGTCGAGGCCGCCGGCTTTACGGAAGGCGCGCAGGAAGCGCCGGTCGGCCGCACGGGCGGTGCGCAGGACGTTCCACTTGGAAAAAATGATGGCCCAGGAAAAAACGGAAAAGAACAAGAGGATCGCGAGAACGGCGATGGTCAGCGGTCCGCCGCGTCCAACCATCTCCCAAATGTCGATCTGCAGAAGGAATGCGGGGGCTTCAGGCGTCAAACCATCTCCTCACTGTCAAATCTAACATAAGGACGCTGACGGGACAGTGAAAGACGTAACGTGTACGTTGAGCGTGGGGAGGCGCGGGAAGACAATGCGCGCCCGTGGGCGTGCGCCGTGTGTGGTGGTGCAGACCAGCGCCGGCCATCTTCAGGCGTGTGCGGTTTCACCAATCGGAAGCCCGCGCGGCTGACGGCTATGCTCCCTGGGTAAGACCGGTGCACGCCAGCAGGTTTAGGACCTTCCGACCTTCGTCTCACTCGGTCATCATCGGGTACGGTTCGAAGTTGACGTGGACGGACGCTACGAATCCTGCAGGTAAGTCTGAGCGCCCTGGCGGGAACCGGACGATCGAGCGAGGCTAAGAAGTAAGATTTCGCGCAAAGACGCAAAGATAACCGTCAAGAACGCCAAAAAACTCTAATCCGCGATCCGTCCTTTGTAAGTATCGGCGAGAGGCTTATCGTCGATCTATCGCAGCGAATCTTCGACTTCCCGCAGCCAATCCGGCCGCTTCAATACCTCGCGCGGCTTGCTCCCGTCCGGCGGGCCGATAATTCCGTCCCGCTGCATGGTATCGAGAATGCGCGCCGCGCGCCCATACCCCAGCCGTAGCCTGCGCTGCAGCGTCGAAGTCGATGCCTTCCCCATCTCCAGCACGATGCGGACCGCATCTTCGTACATCGGGTCCTGCCCGCCGGGCGCGGCCTCGTCGCCCTCGGGCTCCGCGTCGTCCGCCGGCGGCGCCACCAGGAACGATTGATCGTATTCCGGGGTGGCCTGCTCCTTCCAGAAATCCACCACGCGGTTGATTTCCGTTTCGGTGACGAACGCGCCGTGCACGCGAATCAGCCGCGACGACCCCGGCGGCAAGAATAGCATGTCGCCCTTGCCCAGAAGGTGCTCCGCACCCATCACGTCCAGCACCGTCCGCGAGTCCACGCGCGTAGCCACGCGGAAACTGATGCGCGACGGAAAATTCGCCTTGATCAGCCCCGTGATCACATCCACGCTGGGGCGCTGCGTGGCCAGCACCAGGTGCATGCCCACCGCGCGCGCCATCTGGGCCAGGCGCGTCACCGATTCTTCCACGTTGCGGCCCTCCAGCATCATCAGGTCCGCCAACTCGTCGATCAGGATCAAAATGTAAGGCAGCGGCCGCAAATCCTCGGCGGTGGCCTCTTCTTCTTCGAAAAGGCTGCGCGGCTCCTCCTGCTTCTTCCGGATCTTCTTATTGAACTGGTCGATATTGCGCACGCCGAATTCGGCCAGCAGACGCAGCCGCCGGTCCATCTCCAGCACCGCGTTGCGCAGCGCGTTGGTGGCTTTCTTAGGATCGGTGATCACCGGCGTCAGCAGGTGCGGGATGCCCTCGTACATGCCCAGTTCCACGCGCTTGGGGTCCACCATGATCATGCGCACTTCGTCCGGCGTGGATTTGTACAAGATCGACATGACCATGGAATTGATCATCACGCTCTTGCCCGAGCCCGTGGAGCCCGCGATCAGCAGATGCGGCATGGATTCGAGCGCGGCTACCTTGATGCGCCCGTTGATATCCTTGCCCATCGAAATCGTCAGCCGCGACTGCGCCTGCACGAATTCCTCCGACTCCAGCATCTGCCGCAGCGCGATCACTTCGCGCTTGGTATTCGGCACCTCGATGCCCACGGTCGGCTTGCCTGGAATGCGCTCGATCAGTATGGATTCAGCCTGCAGCCCCAGGCATAGATCTTCAGTTAACGTCGTGATGCGGCTGTACTTGATCCCCGCCTCGGGCTTGAATTCGAAGGTCGTCACTACCGGCCCAGGGTTAATCTGCACGACCGAACCCAGCACATTAAACTCTTCGAACTTGGACTTGATTCTGACCGCGATATCCTTCAATTCCTGCTCGTCGTAGGGGCTGCGTCCCTGCCCTTCGTTCAGCAGGCCGGTCGACGGCAGCCGATAGGCCAAGGGACCCGGCGGGCGCGTGGCGGCCACCGGCACAGCCTCTTCCCAGGGCGGGGAGTCAGGCTGGGGTACGGGCTTTTCTTCCAGCGCGCAGATGGGGATTTCGGCGGGTTCGGCGGGCAACTCCGCGGCCACTGGCTCGATGGGCGGGCCGGCCGGCGCGACACGCGCGGTCTCCACACGCGGCGCCGGCTTGGCACGCTTACGCTTCTCGGCATCCTTCTCCGCGCGCAGCCGCGCTTTTTCCGCGTGGCGCCGCCGGCGTTCCTCGCGCCAGAGCCGCCAGGCGTCCCCAAGCATATTCAGAATGCGCAACGGCCCTGCAAACCAGACAGCCAGTTTCGACATGGTAAAAGTCGACACCAGATATACGGAAACGACCAGGGTGGTGATGGTGAGCAGAATCGCGCCGGTGGGATTCAGCGCGTGCATCAGGTAATGGGCCAGCAGCATACCCAGCAAGCCGCCAATCGGAATCGCGCCGCTAAACAGCGTCAACCGCGGCGCGAACGAAACCGCCGCCGTGAGGCTGAGCAGCAGCAGAAGCGTCCCGGTCAGTTTGATGGCGCCTGCTTCCACTTCGTCCGAACGAAGCCATTTCCACGCCAGACCGAAGAGCAAAATGGGAAAGACAAACGAGCCGATGCCGAAGCCTTGCAGCAGCAGGTCGGCGAACCACGCGCCCGGATATCCGATCAGGTTGTGGGGACGTGCGACCGCCGCGGTATTCAGGGAAGGATCCTGGACGTGATACGACGCCAGGCTGAGCAGCAACACCAAGCCCAGCGATAGGAGCAGCAGTCCTATCAGTTCATTGACGCGCTTCTGCGGAGTTGGAGATAAAACCTTCATCCCGCTGGCCGGCGGAAGAAAGCCAGAGCAAGAACCATTATGCCAAAAACGATGCGGTAAAACACAAAGAACCACAAACTGCGGCGGCGCAGGAAACGCAGGAACATGGCGATGACCAGCATTCCGGTTATGGCGCTTACCGCAATGCCCACCGCCAGGCCCGTGTGGCTCAGCGCCATGCCGCCGGGCGCGGCCGCATCCAGGGCCTTGTGTCTGACCATATCGTAGACCGCCTTAGCCGCCGCCGCCCCGATCGCGGGTGTGGAGAGCAAAAAGGAGTATCGCGCCGCCGCTTCGCGATTTATATTGCGGAACAGGCCCGCGGTGATGGTGATGCCGCTGCGCGAAACGCCCGGCACCACGGCCAGCGCCTGTGCCACGCCAATGGTTCCCGCATCCAAGAAGTTGACGCCGGAAATGTCGCGCGTCTTGCGTCCCATGTATTCCGCGATGCCCATCAAGATCCCGATCCCCACCATCATGGCGCCGATCACCATCGGGTTGCGCCAGGCGCCTTCCGCCTGTTTGTTGAACAGCAAGCCGGCGATGCCCACTGGAATCGATCCGATGGCCAAGAGCCACAGCAACCCGGTGTTACGCTCCAACTGATCGTCGCGGCCCCAGCGCATTCCAAATCCCTGCGCGATAATCTGCACCCAATCGCGCGCGAAGTAGATCAGCACCGCCAGCAGCGTGCCGATGTGTAGGGCAATATCGAATGTCAGGCTTTCGGTTTGCCAGCCCAACAGCCACGACGTCAGATAGAGGTGCGCCGTGCTGCTGACCGGGAGGAATTCCGTCAGTCCTTGCACAATCGCGAGAATAATTACTTGATAGATCGGCATGTTAGGGCAAAATGGAATGGTACCTGATTTTATGCCCAATACCAAAATAGTCGCGACTCTGGGCCCCGCCAGCGATTCCCCGCGCGCGATCCGGCAACTGCTGCTGGCCGGCGCGGACGTGTTTCGCCTGAACGCCTCGCACAGCACGCAGGCGGAGCACGCGGCGCGCATCGCCGCCGTGCGCCAGGCCGGCGCCGAGTTGGGCAGGACGGCCAGCATTCTTCTCGACCTGCAGGGACCCAAGATCCGTCTCGGCAATTTCGCGGGTGGCGGATGCACGCTGGTTGCCGGCGCTATCTTCACCATCACTCCGGAGCCGGTAATGGGCGATTGCCGGCGCGCCTCCACCACTTACCCGAACCTGGCCGCCGACGTGAAGAGCGGCGATCGCGTGCTGGTGGCCGATGGCGCTGTCGAACTGCGGGTGGTCGACATTCGCGGCCTGGATGTGCGCATGGAGGTGATCTCCGGCGGTCCGATCGGCGACCATAAGGGCATCAATCTGCCGGGCATTGCGGTGAGTCTGCCCTCCCTCACCGAAAAGGATCTCGCCGATCTGCACTTTGGCGTGGCGCACGGTATCGACATGGTCGCGCTATCCTTTGTGCGCACGGGCGCCGACGTGCGAGGCTTGCGCGAATGGCTGCGCAGCATGCACACCGGCCCATTGCCGATCGTCGCCAAGATCGAGAAGCCCCAAGCCTGGGAGAACATCGACGCCATCCTCGAAGAAGCCGACGGCGTGATGGTCGCGCGCGGCGATTTGGGAGTCGAAGTGGCGCTCGAAACCGTGCCGCGCATTCAGAAATCCACGATCCTGCGCGCCAGACATCACGGCAAGTTCGTCATCACCGCCACCCAGATGCTCGAATCCATGATCGAGAACTCTACGCCGACACGCGCCGAAGTGAGCGACGTGGCTAATGCCATTTACGACGGTACGGACGCGGTCATGCTCTCCGCGGAAACGTCGGTAGGAAAGTATCCAGTCGAGTCCGTGCAGTTCATGGCCCGCATTGCCACCGAGACGGAAAACTCCATACGCGCGCAGGGTTTCCAGCCGTTGGCTACCGCGCGCAATCCCACTTACGCCGATATTCTGGCGGACGCCGCGTATCAGGCGGCGCGCGGGGCGCATGTGGCGGCCATTGTGGTATTTACGGCTACGGGATCGAGCGCGCGGCTGGTTTCGCGCTACCGGCCGACGGTGCGTATCTACGCCATGACGCCGCGCGAAAACGTGGGCCGCCAGTTAATGGTGAATTACGCGGTCATGCCTGTGCAGGCGCCGGACGTGGCGTCCACCGACGAGATGCTGGCGCAAATGGACCGCGTGCTCACGGAGCGCGGCTATCTGAAAGCCGGCGACACAGTGGTCTTTCTCGCCGGGCAGCCGGTGGGACGCCCCGGAACTACTAACCTGATGAAGCTGCACCGCATCGGCGATGCGTAGGCCGAGCCGCCTTTCAAGAGTTTACGCCGGAGCCTTGCGCAAGCGCTCATACTCCGCATTGAACTCGCATCCCAGCAGCGCGATGGCAGCCACCAGGTACATCCACACCAGCAATGCAATACTCGCGCCGACACTGCCGTACATCACGTTGTAGTGCGCGACATGCCGCACATACCATCCAAAACCGTTGGTGGCTAACATCCAGAGCAGAGTCGATACAACCGCACCCGGAAACAGGGCAGTGAAACGCTGCTTACGATTGGGTCCGAAGTAATAGAGCAGCATGGTCACCAGGATGGCGGTAGCCAGCGCCACGGCATATCGCGCCAGCCGGCTGACCAGTTCCCAGGCCCACGCCCAGGGGTTCCACAAGGGGTCCACCTTCATCCAACCCAGAACCACATTCTCTATTTGGGTGCCGAACAGCAGCAAGACCGAAGCGGCCACCAGGGGCGCCGCGGACACCAGGACCAGTAAGATGGCCACGCCGGTATTCTGCCAGAAATTGCGGTTGCGCGGCACGCGGTACGCGGCCTGGAAACCTTCCATCAGGCTCTTGAAGACGCTCGATGCCGCCCACAACGATACGAACGCGGCCAGGACCAGGACCAGCCAGGGCCGGGCGCCGCGAGCCTGAAACTGGCGCAGGACAACGTCTTCGGTACCCGGCGGGACTACCTGGGCAAGGAATCCTCCAATGGTGTCCGAGACAAACTGGGCGCGTATTTGAATCAGGATTGTGGCGGCGGATGTCAGCACCGGGAAGAGAGACAAGAGCGCCGAGTAAGCTGCGCCCTTCGCGATACTGAAGCAGTTGTCATCGGCCGCCGCCATGACGCTACGCCGGAGAAGATAGGGGAGATCCTTCCAGTTGGGGCGCACAGAGTCAGTATAACGGGGTACACGGGCAAGTGTAGTTCACACTGGCACACTGCGGCATTTGTGCTGAATAGTACGGGCAGTCGCGCCGCAAGCTAAGCCCGGGTTAGTCCCAGCAATGCGATCGGGGCTAGCTGGCTTTGGCTTCTTGCGCCTTCCGGTAAGCCGCCCAGCGTTTCTTCGTGGCTGCCACAATCCGGGCCCTGCCGGCAGCGCTGATTATACGCTTGTGCGGCTTGGGCGCGGAGGCTTTGGTTCCGTGTTCGGCCTTGTAAGCAGCCCATCTTTTCTTCTGGGCTAAAGCGATGCGCCGCCGGGCGGACGCGCTCATCGTGCGTTTTGCGGGCATGGACTCACCTGCCGCGGCGGAAGCCGGCCTGGAAACCGGATTTCCGGCTATCTGGCTGCGCAGTTCCGATATCTTCCGTTCCACCTGTTCCCGTTTATATTGGAAACCTATTAACGCAGCTTCGAGCAGTTCTGTGTCTTGCTTCTGTGATCGTGGCATCAGCTTGATTATACTCTCAGTTACCCGACGCTTTTAGTGCGCGCGAGGTTACTCGTTAAAATCCGTTTGTTACCTCGGCCACGGGCCGATGCCGCACTGCACACCCACGATCTACTTGCGCCTGAAGGATACGACATTCAGCGGGTGGTGTTCATCAAAATCACGACGCTTGCCGTATAACCTCCAGAACCTACCGCCAGGTCCGGCTTCCCGTCGTTGTTGAAGTCTCCCACAGACATGTAATCGAGGCCGACGGAAAAAAAGTACGATGGGTAGTCGAAGGCGCCGTTACCCTTGCCCAGGAGCAACACTACCGAGTCGCCCACACCGCCAGCGACCGCCACGTCCACGAGCCCGTCGCCGTTGAAATCGGCAACCGCCATTGTCCAGACATCGGAGAGAGCGGGCGTAAAGTTGTGCGCCGGCCCAAACGTGCCATCGCCCCTGCCGAGCATGGTGGATAGAGAGGCAATATGGTCCTCTAAGGTAATGTTGTTCACGATCAAATCGGGTTTGCCATCGCCGTTCAGGTCCGCCACGGCCAGGTTGCCGCAGTAGCCGCCGATCGCTGTGTCGATGGAGGGCCGAAAGGTGCCGTTCCCGTTTCCCAGCAGGATTGAGATAGTGGAAGGGATTTGGTTGCAGGCCGCCAGATCGAGTTTGCCGTCGCCATTGAAGTCCGCGGCCGCCAGAAGGTGGATGGTTGTGCCGGTGGCCAGAGTCGAAGCCGCTTGAAAGGTGCCATCGCCGTTGCCCAGTAGGATTGAAATGGTTCCGGAACTGTCCTCGTTCTCTTCAAAGGTGGCGATATCCGGATTGCCGTCGCCATTGAAGTCGCCCACAATCAAAGTGGAGACGTTGTTGACCACAGAGTAAGTGACCGCGGGCTGAAACGTGCCATCGCCATTGCCCAGCATGATCGACACCGCATTCAGGTACAAATTGGTCATGACCAGGTCGGGCTTGCCATCGTGGTTGAAGTCGGCGGCGACGATGGATCCGGCATTTGCGGCGGCCGCATAGCTTACCGCGGGCTGAAAGGAGCCATCGCCGTTGCCCAGGAGAATTGAGACGCTGGAAGGCTCGTAAATCGCTACCGCCATATCCAGCTTGCCGTCGCCATTGAAATCGGCCACGGCGATCGAACTGGGATCGTCGACTGTATAACTATCGGATTTTTGAAACTGGCCTTTGCCGAAGCCCTGCAGAATCTCGATGGCCGGGCCAAGGCTGGTAGCTAGATCCGGATTCCCATCGTGATTGAAATCGGCTGCCACAACGCCCTGATTATTTCCGCCCGAGGGATAAGTGCCCGCGGGTTTCAGCGTGCCGTCGCCATGGCCTAGCAGGATGGAGATACCCGGCGTGGCGGGATCGCCCCGTTGGCCGGCTGCATTGGCCACGGCGATGTCCGGATGGCCATCGCCGTTAAAATCGCCCAGAGCCATGGCAAACGGATTTCTTTGGCCGGGATAGCTGGTACCGGGCTGAAAGGTCCCGTTTCCGTTACCCAGAAAAACGTAGATGGATTGGTTATTCACGTTGTACTGGCCGCAAACCACTAAGTCTTGCTTGCCGTCGCCGTTCAGGTCGCCCGCGACGATCGCATTGGCGACGAAGGTCAGAGCGATGCCGGTTTGCGGCCCGAAAGTGCCGTCTCCATTGCCGAGTAAGATGGAAACGGCGCCCCCGGCGCCAACCGCCAAATCGAGTCTGCCGTCGCCGTTAAAATCGGCGATAGCCAGCGACTGTGGGCCGTATCCGGCCGGATAATCGACCTCCGGCTGGAACGTTCCATCGCCATTGCCCAGCAGAATTCCGACCGTGGTTCCTTCGCCAACGTACCCATAGTTGGTGAATACCAGGTCCAGCCTGCCGTCGCCGTTGAAGTCGCCGGTTGCGATCGCGGCCGGCGCCATTCCCGCGCTAAACGTGATAGGCGGCTGGAAAGTGCCGTCGCCGTTGCCCAATAAAATGGAGATGGAGCCGGCGCAATGATAGGTTTCGCAGTCGTTGTCGTCGGTCACGGCAATGTCCAGCTTTCCATCCCCATTAAAGTCGCCCACCGCGAGCGCCGTTGGCTGAATCCCTGCTCCAAACGTGACCGCCCCGTGAAACTCGCCCCGCCGGTCGTTCAGCAGGATCGAGACGACAGTTGAATCGTAATTATTGGCCGTCGTAGCCAGATCGGCATAGCCGTCGCCATTGAAGTCCGCCGCGACGATCTGTCCCGCGCCTTCGGCAACCGGATATATGCGCGGTGTTCTGAACGAGACGGGCGTCTTTGCTGCAATCCCACCAACCGTCAGGAACAGCATGGCGGTCCCACAGGCATAGCGCTTCAGCTTCGGCATCGCGAATCCCCCCGGCCATGCGAATTCTTGCGAGTCAACTATATCACGCGGGTGCCTACCGCCCCACCTCCGCCGGATCGTCCATCTTGATCGATGGCCGCGGATCGAGCGGCTCCCGCGCCGCCGCCGGATCGAAGATCCGCGGGTCTTCCTTGCGCACACGGTAGCCTTCGAAGTCCGGCGTATTCGTAAAACAGTCGCTTAAATCGCTGGCCACCGCGTCGAACAGGTTCAGCGGCGGCAACCCCAGCAGGCGGAAGATGGTCTTCAACATTCCGGGAAAACTGGTGTTCACGTGCGACACATAGTTGCGCTTGAAATACGGTCCGATCCCCATGAACACGGTACGATGCGCATCGATATGATCCCGGCCGCCCTGCGCATCGTCCTCGGTGACGAAGATGGCCATCTCGCGCCACCACGGAGTTTGCGAGAGGAATTCCACGATACGCCCCAGCGCATAGTCGTTGTCCGCCACGTAAGAAGCTTCGTATGGGTACCCGTCCCGCGGGCGCGGTTCGGTCATGTGATCGTCGGGCAGGTGAATATAAATGAAGCGCGGGAACGGCTCGCCGCCCTTCACGTACTTCTCCTCGATCTCGTGGATAAACTGAGTCGCGCGAAATTGGTCCGGGATGTTCATGTTAAACACGGGATAGTCGCGTGAGGTGTTGCGATAGAGCGGGTCGGGCATGGGCACGTTGGTCACGAAGCGGCCGCCCGTGGGCTGGTAGCCCTTCCCTTCGTCCACGCCCGCGAGTTCGAAGCCTTCCCCGTAATTGCGGAACGAGACGCCGTGCCGCGCCAGGTGATGCCAGATCGTGCCGCCTTCGGGTTGCTCTTCGGGATGCACCGAGGAGTTGCCTTCGGCGAAGCTAAACCGGCCCGGCGCCGTGCTGGGAAAGCGGAAATCGCGGCCATCGGCGTAAGAGGCGCGAAACGAAGTTTCGGTCCAGGCGTCGGGATACGCGCCCACCAGCCAGTGGTGCCCGTCTACGCTGACTTCCGAGTCGGCGTAGAAGTTATCGCTGAACGACCAGCCCAGCGCCAGCGCGTGATGATTGGGCGTTACGTTCACCCGTTGTACGCTGAGCCGGTTGCCATTGCCCGCCACGTGTCCGGACTGTCCGAAGCGCGCTACCCCGGGCGCGCCCATCACGGTCGCGCCGCTCGCCAGATGTTGAATGTCGCCGAAGACTTCGTCGAAGGTGCGATTCTCTTTCACGATCATGACCACGTATTTTACGGCGCCGGGCAACGCGCCTGGCGTCTCGTCGCGCGGCTTCAGGCCGTTGTTGTCCATCACGGTTTCGGTCGCCGCACCCAGCGCGGCGGCATCCGGCAGCGGAAACGAGCCGATGCTGCCGCGCCGGAACGTCCCCACGATCGCCCCGTTTTCGCCGCCGGCAAAAGCGGATTGCCAGACATTGGGACCGGTGCCCTGGCCGTTCACGTTGGTGACGTACACCGTATCGCGATCGATCGACACACGGCTGGGGAACCAGGCGGCCGGCAGATGCCCGAGGATTTTCGCCGGTCCGGCCTGGCGAGTGTCGATCACGCCTACCGCGTTGATGCCGGCTTCGGCCACTAGCAGCCAGCCGCTGGACTCATCGAATGCCATGCCGATCGGCAGCACTCCACGCAGCTTTTCGAGCCCGGGAATGCGGATCTCGATCTGGCCTGTCACCGCGTTCGTCGCGGCGTCGATCACCGTAATCGAATCGTTATGCGCGTTCGAGACGAAAACCCGGCCGGCGGTGGCAACTACGCCGGAAGGGCCGCTGCCGCCGTCAGTGCCGGCGCCGAACGGTATGCCGGTGGGGATGAATGCTTCGGCTTTGGGCGCCGCCGGATCGGCCAGGTCGACTACCGCCAGCGAATTCGCTTCCCGGACATTGGGATCGCCCAAGCCCGGCACTTTCACCAGCCCCGCGCCCGTCTCCACCTGGACGCCCGCAAGCGATTCCGGCGAAGGGAAGCCGAAAGCCGGAAATGGCAGGCCGGTTCCGCGAAGATTGTGGACGTCCACGCCGGGCACGGCCTGGTACTCGAACATGCCCACATTCGTGACGTAAGCTTTGCGCTTGTCCGGCGAGAGCGCGAGCGCAAAAGGCAGGCGCCCGAGACGCACCGAGGACAAGACGCGCTGCTTGCGCACATCGATCGCGGCCAGGCGGAAATTGGCCTGGTCGAGCACATAGAGGACGCCGCGATCCTCGTCCAGCGCCAGATCGCCGGTGAAACTGTCCGCGAAGCCGTCGCGGTTCAAGTCATAGATTTTCTTAGCTCCGCCCGAGGCCAGATCGATCAGCCGCACGCGTCCGGTGTTGCCCTCCGATGCGTAGACGGCGTGCTCCGTGGCAAAGGCCAGCCCCATGAAGACGCTGTGCCACTCGTCATCCTTCTCCATGTGCCCGGCGCGCTCTCCCGGCTTTGGTTTCTTTTTCTTGGGCGCAAGCAACTGGCGCACTTCCCAGGCGCCGCCTCTCTGCTGCTCGAGCACCGTCAAGGAGAACCGGTCTGGCCCGCTATTGGCGGATACCACGGTCTTCCCGGAAGGGCTGATGGCCAATCCAAAAGGTCCGGGACCCGCCACATACTGGCGCCCTGCCGGCGAAATGATCCGCCCTCCGGGCAGGATACTGGCCGCCCCGGGGCGGCGCAAGGCAGGCCGGATACCCGCCGGCGCCGAATATTCGGCCGCGCACACGGGAATGGCCAGAAAGAGCAGAAAATAGCGCATGATGCGATTCTTACATCATATAGCGCAGCCGCTCCTCGGCAGAAATTACCCCATTGCTACAAGTCTTGCACACGATCCGCGGCAGGTCCTGTTCCGCGGTTTCGTGCGAAATTGGACAAAAAGCAAGATTTCATTGGTACTTTAAGGCACCTGGTAACGACTGTGTGATCTGGCACGCCAAGTGCATTAAGGCGCGGAGAGAGAAACCGGATGCGCAACCTGCTGGGACTTCTGATCATCACCTTTTGCATGGCGGCCGCCCCGCAGCAGCCGGATAAAGCCCGGCCCGCTAAGGCTTCTTTGAACGGCTGCGTAGATGAACACGACGGCCAATATGTGCTGACCAACGATACCAACCTCCAGCCTATCGCCCGCCTGAAACCGGCGGCCGGTTCGCCGGAGGATAATTTCGCCAGGCATGTCGGGCACAAGGGTACGGTGACGGGAACACTGTTGAAGGAGGAGCCCCTCCCCGTTATGACCGTTGGGAGCGTGGTGGTGGTTTCAGAAACCTGCACGCCCTCCGCAGAGACGCAACACGAATGACACCAAATCAACAAGCCCTTGGAGGATTCAATAATATGGCAACTACCGCGAGAGTGATTGTACCCCTAAAAGCATTGGAAGATCCCTTGGCCCATCTGCCGTGTTCCACGATTCTGGAATACAAGAAGGGTCAGAGCATTTACAGCCAGGACCAGCCCTCGACCAGCATCTACCTGGTGATCGACGGCAAAGTCAAAGTGTCCCGGATGGCCGACGACGGTCATCAGGTGATCCTGGATATCTATCAAACCGACGAGTTTTTCGGCGAATCGGCGCTTCTGAATCTCCCCCAGCGCTCCGAACAGGCCACCGCTATGGAGGGCACCCGGTTGATGTCCTGGACCGCGGCCGAGATTGAAGACATCGTCACGAAGAGGCCGCGTCTGGGTGTGGCGCTGTGGCAGATCCTGGTGCAGCGGACCATGGAGTTCGGGCATCGTATCGAAAGCTTCTCGGTGGACAATATTGCCCGCCGGCTGGCCCGCTCCCTGATCCGTTTCAGCGAACGCCTGGGGACTCCGGAGCAGGATGGTTCCGTGCATCTGGCGCCGTTCACGCACGAGCTGCTTTCACAGTATGTGGGCACCTCCCGCGAGATCGTGACGCACTACATGAACCAGTTCCGCCGCCAGGGTTACCTGCGCTATTCGCGCAAAGGCATCATCCTGTACCACGATGCGTTCAAGGAATGGCTGCGGCAGGAGAGCCGGTAGTTTCCTCGGCCTAAGGCATCTGGAGGAACTGGCCCAGCCGTTCCTCCGCCTTGCCGATGGCGCGGGCCAGCGCGACCTTGCTGAGGTTGTGTGCGAACACGCTGGTGATGTAGTCGAGATCCGCCGACACCACCGCCTCCTGGGCCTGGGTTACTTCGACTGCGTCCGCGATGCCGGCTTCGAACCGCTGGCGCGTTAGCGCCAGGGTTTCGCGCGCCACGTTTTGATTGTTGCGCGCCACGTCCAGTTGGTTGGCCGCGGTCTTAATATCCAGGAAGGCATCGCGGACGTCGGCTTCGATGCGGCCGTGAACGTCCTGCAATTCCGCGCGGCGTTGGCCCAAGGCGGCATCCGCCTCCTGCGCCTCGCCCTCGGTTTTGCCCCCTTGCCAGATGGGGATGCGCAAGGTGCCGACGAAGGTGTAGGTTTCGTGCGATTGCCCTGGATTGATCCCGATGGCGCCGTAATCCGCTTCGACAGCCAGTGAGGGCGCGTGCTCCCAGCGCGTCGCGCTACGGGTCCGCTCGGCGGCCCGGACCTGGGCTTCGGCGGACTTTAGATCGGCGCGATTCTCGTAAGCCTGCTGGAGCGCCTGTTCGACGGTCAGTTCGGGCGCGGGCGAGTACGGGATCTCGTCCGTGATCTCGTAGTTGTCATTGACCGGCAGGCCCACCAGCCGCGCGAGGTTGATCTTCTGCTTAGCCACATCGTTCTGCAGGGTCATCAGGCGCTGCTGCTCGGTTTGTAACTGGACCTGGCTGCGATTCACGTCGATTTGCGGATTCAGCCCCACGGCGCGGCGGTCCTGCGTCTGTTTGAAAAGCGCTTGCGCCGTATCGATCTGCGCCTGCGCGGATCGTACGCGCGCCTCGGCGGCCTGCACCTGCAGGTAAGCGCCGCCGGCCGCCAGCACCACCAGATCGCGCGCATCGCGCAAGGCGGCTTCATTCGCTTTAACCAGTTCCCGCGCGGAGCGGTAGTTATTCAGGGCGGTAAGGTCCGCGACGGTCTGGGTCAATGTGGCCCGCAGATCGTAATAGTTGAAAGGTCCCACGATAGTGGGGAAAGTAAAGCCGGGAATGGGAACGTGGATGCGGAGGCCCAGGGCCGCCAGGTTTTCCTGCTCGACAGTCTCCCGCAGGTAGCCGTTCAAATTCGGCAACAGGGAACTGCGCGCCACGCGGGCTTGCCCGCGCGCCTGCCGCATGGCTTGCGTGAGTCCCTCGGCGCCCAGGTTGTATTCGAGGCCGCGCGCCACCGCGTCGCGCAGCGACAGCTTGCCGGAAAAAGGCTTGGCGGTTCCCGCCATGCTGCCGGCATAGGGTCCCTGCACTTGGATTGAGGTGTTGAGCGTATTGACGCTGGACGTGAGACCCGGCACGGCCGTCTGCACCGTATTCACCGAGCCGCCCTGCCCGCCGCGTCCCGAAAGGGGCAACTGCGCGGCCGGCGTGCCCTGCGGGGGTGGCGCCTGCGCCAGGAGCATCGATCCGATCGCGAAAAAGAAAAATGCGCAAGAACGTATGATCATGTCTTTTTCATCCAAGTTGTTTGCGGAAACGCCAGATGCTGAGCGACACCAGCAGCACCGTGAATCCGATGAGCGCCAGGAAATTGGGCCAAAGGACGTCGATGCCGCTACCTTTCATCAACGTGGCGCGCGCGATGATGCCGAAGTGTCGGATGGGGTTCAGCCAGGTGATGGGTTGCATCCAAGACGGCATGGCCTCCACCGGCGTGAGCGATCCGGAAAGCACCGACAGCGGCGGATTGATGAAGAATGCCGTCATCATGGCCTGCTGCGCCGATTTGGTAAACGTCGCCACGACCGTGCCGATGCCGATGCCGGACAGGATGCACAGGCCTGCGCTCAGCGCCAGCAGCACCACGCTGCCGCGTATGGGCACGTCGAAAATCAACCGCATCACGCCGATCGCCAGGGTGGCCATCACCATCAGCAGCACGAACAACGGAGCGATCTTGGCGATCACGATATCGGTCGTGCTGGCCGGAGTCATCAGCAATTGCTCCACGGTGCCGCGCTCGCGCTCTTTCACCATGGCGGTAGCCGCCAGCAGCGAGCCGTTCAGGATCAGCAAGACGCCAAACGTCCCGGTGACAATGAACCAGGCGTTCACCAGGCCCGGGTTGTACAGAAACGCGGTGAGGGTGCTGACCATGCCGCGGCGGTCCGGCGGAGCGTTGCCCACGGCGCGAATCGCCGGCCGGATACCCTCAGTGGCCAGCGTCTGGTTGTAGGAGAGGATCACGCCCTCCGCATAGCCCTGGGCAATCGTAGCGGTATTGGCGTTCGCCGCATTGAGCAGAATTTGCACGTCTATCGGTGTGCCGCGCCGCAGATCGTGGGCGAACTGGTAAGGCACCACGATGCCTGCATCCAGCTTTCCGCGGCTGATGGCGGCTTCGAGGGCCTGCACGGAGGCGTAAGCGCCGCCCAACTGGAAGCTCTTGCTCTCCGTCAGGGTAGAGACCAATTCGCGGCTCTCCGGCGTCTGGCTCCAGTCGATGACGCCCAGGCGCAGGTGGGATACCGTGGAGTCCAGCGCAAAGCCGAAGAGCAGAAGCTGCAGCGTGGGCGGGATGATCAAGGAAACCGCCATGCGCTTGTCGCGCCGGATTTGATTGAATTCCTTGCGCATCAGGGCGCGCAGCCGGCTCATGCGTTCACCTGCATGCGGCGCATGGTTCTCCAGGCCAGCGCGTAGAATAACGCGCCCAGCACTGCGATCATCAAAACCGGAAACCACATGGCCGGCCATCCGCCGCCCTGCAGCAGGGCATCGCGCACGATTTCGATGTAGTACCGCCCCCACACGATATTGGATAGCCAGCGCAATCCCGCCGGGATGTTCTCTACTGGAAAAATCAATCCGGAGAGCAGGAAAACGAGCAGAAAACCGCCCAGGGCGACGGTTTGAATGGCCGCCGCCTGGTTCGGAATCCCGGCGCCCACGAACGTGCCGAAACTGGCGACGCAAAACGCGTAGAGCAAGCTGCCTATCAGTAAAGGTGTGGGGTCGCCGGCGATGTGCAAGCCGAAAATCGTGAGCAGGCTGATCATGGCGAGGACCCATTCGCAGGCGGCGATGACCATGTAGGCCAGGATCTTGCCCAGCAGGAATTCATGCGCCGATATGCTCGACACGTAGACCTGGAGGATCGTTTTTTGCTCGCCTTCCTTGGCCATCGACAAAGCAGCCAGCAGTGCCGGAAACATGGAGATCCCCATGACGAAGATTCCGGGACTGTAGAACTTCGGGGAGTCCCGGCCGGGATTGTACCAAAGCCGCACTTGCGCGCCGACCAGCATGGCGCCCGCCATGGCGCCGGAAGCCTGATTGAAGGCACGCGCGATCTGGTTGACGTAGCCCTGTACGATGCGGGCCGTATTGGAATCGGTCGCGTCCACCAGCAATTGGACCTGGGTATTCTGGCCCCGGGCGAGGTCGCGCGCGAAGTCTCTGGGAATAATCACCACGCCGCGGGCGCGGTTGGCGGTGAGGGCGTCCTCCGGCTTGCGGTCGGGCGGCCAGGAAACCACGTGAAAGGAGATGGATGCGCGGAAGGCGTCCGCAAAGCGCCGCGAAGCGGAGGAATCGTCCAAATCCTGGATCACCAGGGGCAGGTTATGTACCGTCAGCGAGATGGCCGTCGAGAGCAGAAACAGCAGGATGAGCGGCAGCACCAATGCCAGCGCCAGGGCCAGCCGGTCGCGCACCAACTGCGTCAGTTCTTTGCGGGCTTGCGAGAAAATCCGTCTCATAGTGAGTGCTCCAGAACCGAAGTTGTACGCCGCGGCTTAATCCTCCGCGGCGAACTTGCCCTCCTGGCGGGCCTTCTCCACCACCGCGATGAAGACATCTTCGAGCGAAAAATTCTCTTCGTGAATGTCGCGCACGACCACACCGGCATCGCGCAGACGGGCGGTGACCCGCCGCGCGGCGGTCTCGACATCATCGTCGGCGATGACATGCAGCCGGTCGCCGAACAACGACACGCGCCAGCGTTCCATCTGTTCCTTCAAGCTGTCGGCGGCGCGCTGCGGCTGATCCACCCGCACCTCCAGCAAATGCCCGCCCTGCCTGGCCTTGATGGCGCTGGGAGCGCCTTCGGCGACTAATTCTCCGCCGGCCATGAACCCCAGGCGATTGCACTGCTCCGCTTCTTCGAGGTAATGCGTGGTCACCAGGATGGCGGTGCCCATGTCGGCCAGACGATTGATCATGCGCCAGAACGCGCGCCGGGCCAGAGGGTCCACACCGGAAGTCGGCTCATCCAGAAATAAGACGCCGGGCTCGTGCATAGTGGCCGCGCCGAAGGCCACGCGCTGCTTCCAACCGCCCGGCAAACTTCCCGTGATCTGTTGCTCCTTGCCGGCCAGGCCGGAAAAATCCAGCACCCATTTCTTCTTCTCCACGATTTCGTTTTCCGGCACGCCATAGACGCCGGCGAAAAATTCGAGGTTTTCGTCGATGCTCAAATCGTCATAGAGCGAGAATTTCTGGGACATGTAGCCCACCAGTTCGCGCACGGAGGCGGAGCGGATGGCGCCTTGCTGGCCGGCGAGCCGCGGGGTACCGGTGGTCGGATCGAGTAAGCCGCAGAGCATCTTGATGGTCGTGGTTTTGCCCGCGCCGTTGGCGCCCAACAGCCCGTAAACTTCGCCGTAGCGCACGTTCAGATTCACGTTGTGCACGGCCGTGAACGGGCCGAAGCGCTTGGTCAGATTCTCCGCGCCGATGGCGATCTCTCCTTTGAGATTGCGATGCGGGTGCCGGCCGGGAAAAGGCGGCGCGTGCAGTTCCTGGCCCATGGCGCGCAAGCGCGCGACGAAAGTGTTTTCGAGCATGGGATCCGCCACGCGGATATCGCGTATGGCGATCCCGGCCTTGGCGAGCGTGGCCTCCACCGCCGCGCGGCCCGCCGCGGGATCTTTCACTATGACATCCAGGCGGTCGCCGAACCGCTGGACATCGCCGATCACGCCGTTTTCGGCTTCGGTGAGCCGGTCTTCAGCCTGTGCCAGGTCGGCGGTGTGTACCTCCAGGCGGCGCATGCCGAGGCTATCGCGCAATTCGGCCGGGGTGCCGGTTTGGTGGATCAGGCCGAGATGCATCAGGGCGACCTTGTGGCAGCGCTCGGCTTCGTCCAGGTAGGGCGTGGCCACCACAATGGTCAGGCCGTCGGCCGCCAGGTGCGCCAGGGTATCCCAAAACTCGCGGCGGGAGACGGGATCGACGCCCGTGGTGGGCTCATCGAGCAGCAGAACGCGCGGCTGGGCGACCAGTGCGCAGGCCAGCGACAGCTTCTGCTTCATGCCGCCGCTCAGGCGTCCCGCCAGCCGGCCGGTGAAGCGGTGCATATCGAACATCTTCAGGTAGCGTTCACCGCGCACGGCGATTTCCCGCGGCGGGACATGCCGCAGGTCGCCCACGTAGCGGATGTTCTCGGCCACGCTCAGATCGGGGTACAGGCTGAAGGTTTGCGTCAGGTAGCCGACGGCGGAACGCGTTTCGCGGGCGGGTTTGCCGAACACCTCAACCAATCCGGAGGTGGCCTCCATGATGCCGGCGAGGATTTGGAATGTGGTGGTCTTGCCGGCGCCATCGGGTCCGATCAGGCCGAAGATCTCGCCCTCGTGGACCTCCAGATCGATTCCCCGGACCGCCTCCACCGGGCCGTAATTCTTGCACAAGGCGCGCGCGCGAATCACCACGCGCTCCGGCGCATGGATCTCCGCCGGTTCAGCCGCGGCTACGGCGCCCCCCTGACGATCGCCCGTCATTTCCGGCGGCTTTCCGGTGGCCACGCATCGCCCGACACCAGCACTTCGCCATCGGCTGGCATGCCCGGCTTGGCATAGCCGAATCCGGTTTTCAAGCCGAGTTTCACGCCCACTACCTGCTTTACGCGGTCGTCGCGGAAGTACGTGTTTTCGGGGGTGAAAGTGGCCTGCGGATCGATGCGCTGCACCACGGCGTCGAGCGGCTGGTTGGGATTCGAATCGAGGAACACGCGCGCGGCCTGCCCGACTCTGACACGTCCGATCTGGCCTTCCGGGACGTAGCCGCGCAGGTACACCTTGTGCAGATCCAGAAGGGTGACGATGGGAGTGCCGGCACTGAGCACTTCGCCGGGCTCCGCCGTGCGAGTCACGACGGTGCCATCGAAGGGCGCGCGGACGATCAGATCGTCGCGGTTGGCTTTGGCCTCCAACAGGGCTGCCCGCGCGTGCTGTTCGTCGGCGGCCGCGCTGGCGATATCCGCCTGCTGCTGCGCGATCTGCCGCTGGATCATGCCCGCTTGCACCGTGCGAATATCGGGATTGCTCAAAGTGGCCTGGGCAGTCGCCAGCGCGCCGCGGGAGGCTTCCACCCGGCGTTTGGACGCGGCCACCGCGGCGGCTTGGGTCTCCGCGGTGGTTTCCGCCTGCTTGCCCTGGCGTTCGGATACCGCGCCCGACTGGGCCAGCTTGGTGTAAGCGTCTTTATCGAACAAAGCCAATTTATAGGCGGATTCCTGCTGTGCCAGGTCGGCTTCGGCCGCGGCCAGTTCGGCTTGCGCCTGGCTGACGCGGCCATTGGCGTCCACCTTGGACTGGCCGGTCTCGACCGAGTTCTGCCGCAACTGATCTTCGAGCACCGAGATTTGCCTACGGGCAAAGTCGAGACGCGCCTCGGACTGCGCGACGGTGGCCTGCGCTTCGGCTTCGCGATCGCGCAACTGCTGGTCGTCCAGGATGGCGATGACATCGCCCGCCTTCACCACATCGCCCTCCCGTACTTTGGCTTCCAGCAGCCGGCCTGTCGCCTTGGACGACACCGCGGAGTCGTCGCCTTCAACACGTCCGCTGAGCACGATGGTATTGGCGGAGCCGGCCGGCTTGGCCAACACGACGCGCCAGACCGTGACGGCGCCGGCAGCCAACAGCAGGACGATCAAAATGATTACGGTGCGGGCGCGGCCGGCCTGCCGATCGATAAAGTGAGAAGTTTTCATACGGACCTCGCGGTTTGCTTTCGTTTTGTTTTGGGCGCCCGATTCCGCCGGGCGATACTTTTCAGCGCGGCGCAGGAGAAGGACGCGATGTGGCCGGCGATTTCTTCCAGGGTCTCGGGCGTGAACTCCAGATCCGTCCATATTCTCTTGAGAACTTCGCGGCCGTGCGCATAGGTGATGATCTGGCCCATGATGCTCTGCGTGCAGAGCCGCGTCTGGCGATCGTCGACCGGCCTGCCGATCATCGCGCCGACCAGCGCGCGAATGGCATCGTACCGGGGGCGGATGATCTGTTCGACAACGCCCTCGAAAGCCGGCGTGGGTTGCGCCAATTCATGCGTCATGAGCCGGAAAGGCCAGGCGGGCCGGTCTTCTCCATACATGTGCACCAGCAGGCCGTACACGAAGGATCGGAGCCGCTCTTCGGGCGTGCGGCCCGGCAGGTCCGGGCTGAAAGCGCCGGTTCCGGCGGCGCAGGCGCCATAGCGGAGGACCTCATTATAGAGACCCAACTTGTCGCCGAAGTGATAATTCACCGCGGCGAGATTGACTCCCGCACGCGCGCAAATATCGCGCACTTTGGCCGCCTGGAAACCGGTTTCGGCGAATACGTGGCCGGCCGTTTCGAGGATGCGGGCTTCCGTATCGTCGCGAGGGATGCCGCCTGGGGGTCTGTTGGAATCCGGCATATGAAACAGTATTTTAAAACATCTGTTTGAAATCGTCAATAGGAAAGCCGCCAAAGTGGGTGGACTTTCGGATACGCTGGCCTACCGCGTGCTTACCCCAGATGGGAGGGAATATGAATACCTGGAAGTTTGTGGGTGGTTTGGCTGTCGCGACGCTGGTTGCCGGGTTACTCGTGAATCTGCGGGACATCCGGCGCTATATCAGAATCAGCACCATGTAACGGCGCGCACGGAACGGCTCAAAAAGCGATTTGAGCCGTTTGCGCGAC
>JBEKIM010000022.1:0-31462 GCA_050011755.1 Bryobacteraceae bacterium
AGAAGCACGCCGGCAGCTTCGATTTCATCCTGGACGCAGTCTCCGCCGAGCACGACATCGACGCTTACATTCAACTGCTGCGGCGAGACGGCAACATCACACTCGTGGGGGCGCCGGAAAAACCCCTGAGCATCCCTGTATTCGGCCTGATCATGAAACGCCGCAGCCTCTCCGGGTCGCCGATTGGCGGCATTCCCGAGACGCAGGAGATGCTCAATTTCTGCGGCACACACAACATCACCGCCGATGTCGAAGTGATCCCGATTCAGAAGGTCAACGAAGCGTACGAGAGACTGGTGAAGGCCGATGTGAAGTACCGCTTCTCGATTGATATGGCTTCTCTCAAATCGGAATAAGCCGGCTGAGCGGGACTTAAAAGTCCCGCCGGGTCGCTGAAGCGTGCGCCACGAGTCCAAACTCCAGAAGGCGGCTAGTCGATGTCGTAGGTGTGGATGTCCTGGCCCTCCAGGTATTTGTCGAACCAGGCGACGATGTGCTCTAAGCGCTCGACGCGATGGACGGGTTTGCCGGAGCGTGACAATTCGTGCGACTCGCCCGGAAAGCGCACCATCACCACGGGCTTCTTCAGGTACTTCAGGGCACGGAACATCTGCTCGCCGCCCGCGCCGGGAGGCGTGCGAAAATCGGACTCGCCCTCGATCAGCATCAGCGGCGTCGTGATTTTGTCGACGTAAGTGATGGGCGAGCGGGCTTTGAAATCGGCTTCCTGCTCCCAAGGCGCGCCGCGGAACCAGAAGGGCGTGAACAGCGTGAAATCGGCGGTGTACCAGAAGTCGCGCCAGTCGGCGATGGAGCGCTGCGAGACGGCGGCTTTGAAGCGGGTGGTATGGCCGATGGTCCAGTTCGTGAGGACGCCGCCGCCGCTGCCACCGGTGACGCCGAGCTTGGCGGGGTCCACCCAGCCGCGCGCGATCAGCTCATCGACGCCCGCCATTAGATCTTTGAAATCGTCGCCGGGATAGGCGTACTGGATGATGTTGCCGAACTCCTGGCCATAACTGGTGCTGCCGCGCGGATTAGGATAGAGCACGATGTAGCCTTTGGCAGCCATCCACTGAAATTCATGGTCGAAGGTGTAGCCGTAAGCGGCATGCGGGCCGCCGTGAATATCCAGGATCAGCGGGTATTTCGTGCCAGGTTTGAAATCGGGCGGGCGCTGCACCCAGGCCTGCACACGGCGTCCATCGAAGCTCTTGTACCAGATCATTTCTGGTTCGGATAAATCAAGGACGGAAAACAAATCGTCATTGATGTGGGTGAGGCGATCGAGCCGGCCGGATGGGACGTCGAGCAGGTAAAGGTCACCGATGTTCGTGGGCGTCGAAATGAGGACGGCCGCTTTCGATCCATCGGGCGTGGCGCTATAGGAAAAGAGATCGCGATCGCCGGTGGTGAGCGGCGAGACTTTGCCGGTCCCGGCGTCGATGCGTTTAAGGTTCGCGCGGCCCTCTTCGGCGGAGTCGACGAAGATCGAGTGGCCGTCGGCGCTCCAGTAGGGTTTGGACGGAGTGGATCCGCGCGGCGGCGCTTGATCGCCACCCACGCCGCCGCCGATGTCGAAATCATATTCCGCGGTCAGATTGCGGGGCGGCGCTCCGGGTTCCGTGGATGCGATGAAGAGGTCCGGCTGGCTGTAAGAACGCTGCGGAACTCCGGCAGCATGGTTGATCGAACCGACGAAGGCGATGCGCCCGCCATCGGGGCTGAGCGATATGGCGTGGATGGGCCCATCGATAGCGGCGATTTTGGCGAGGCCGCCGCCGGCCGCGTTGACGGCATAGATTTCATCGTGCGGCGGCTCGTAATAGGGCTCGCGCACGCGGTTGGATGTGAAATAGATTTTCGAGCCATCGCGCGACCAGACGATTTCCGACTCGCTGAACTCGCCGGTGGTGATCTGGACGGCCTTCTGTGCGGCGGCCAGGGTTGCGGGCACGGGCACGGTCCAGATGTGCGCGGGGCGATCGGGCTCTTCGTATCCTTCGCCATTATTGCGGTAGGCGGCTTTGACGATGACGCGGACATCGCTTTCGGGTTCGTCTTTGGCGTCATCTTTGGAATCCTTTTTGTTGTCGAAATCCTTGGCGCGGGTGGTGGAGAGGAAAGCGATGGACTGGCCGTTGGGGGCCCAGGCCAAGCCGCCGGCGCCTTTGGGCATCTCATTGAGGGGACGGGCTTCGCCGCCATCGAGGGAGAGCAGATAGATTTGCGCAGGTTGGGGCTTGCCGTCCTTGTCCTTTTGGTCGGGTGCGCGCAGGAAGGCGAGGGTGCGGCCGTCGGGCGACCAGCGCGGGCTGGTGTCGTGGGTGCCTGCGGTTAGGGGGCGCGCGCCACCGCTCGCCGCGCTGCCGTTCGCCGCGACGATCCACAGCGAGGTTTCGTAGCCATCGTGTTTAGCGTTCACGATGACCCGGGTGTAGACGATTTTTGCGCCGTCTGGAGAGATTTGCGGGGCGGCGATCCAACGGAAGGCGTAGAGGTCGGTTGCCGTGATCGGGCGTTTGGCGGCGGAGAACGCTGGGATGAGCAAAAGGCAGGCCGAGAGGGGGATTTTTGCGCGCATATGTTGCATTAGAGCATACGCCGGCGAACTGAAGTTCGCCGCAAGCGGGACTTAAAAGTCCCGCCGGCACGCTCCGTTGAAAACATGCCCGAAGTTATTGAAAATACATGAGGGCGGGTTTTCATCACCTTTGGTGGGCCGCAGGCCCATGGGGCACTCATCTGAGACCCCATTGCCGCTCAATCAGTTAATTAGCGGTTGTTTTTCGGACCCGCAAAGGTGATGAAAACCGAAATTTGGAGGGCGGCCGCTTTCGACGGTGCCGCAAGCGGGACTTAAGAGTCCCGCCAGGTCGCTGAAGCGTGCGCCACATTTGCGGATCGGTTCATAATGAAAACGGTATCGCTATGAAGCTCACTCGCAGACAGTTTGTGGCGGCTTCCGCCCTGGCCCCGCTGGCCGTGACGGGCAAAGCCGAATCCGTGAAGGACTCCGTCGAAGCACAAGCCCGGCCCTTCGACCCCGGCAGCGTACATCTGATCGACCGGGCACTGGCCGAACTGATGGAGCGCAACCGCGAGTTTCTGCAAGGCCTGGAGACCGACCGGCTGCTGCACACGTTTCGGCTGACGGCGGGATTGCCGACGTCGGCGGACCCGCTGGGCGGCTGGGAGAAGCCGAATGTCGAATTGCGGGGACATTTCACCGGACATTTTCTGTCGGCGTGCGCGCTGATGGCGGCGGGCTCGGGCGATACCATGCTGCGAGGCCGGGGCAGCCTGATGGTCGCGGAACTGGCGAAGTGCCAGAAAGCCAACGGCAATGGCTACCTGAGCGCATTTCCGCCCTCATTTTTCGATCGGCTGAAGGCCGGCGAGAAGGTATGGGCGCCCTGGTATACGTGGCACAAGATCATGGCCGGCCTGCTGGACATGTACGTCCTGGCGCGCGACGAACAGGCGCTCGATGTGCTGACCGGCATGGCGGGATGGACCAAACGATGGACCGACGGGCTGGACGACGCAGCCATGGCCCGCGTGCTCAACGTCGAGTTCGGCGGCATGAACGAGGTGCTCTATAATCTGTACGGGATCACGGGCGCGAAGGAGCATGCCGACGCCGCGCACCGCTTCGACCACGAGCGTATCTTCGGTCCGCTGGCGGATGGGCGCGACGAATTGAAGGGGCTGCACGTGAATACGCAGATCCCCAAAATCATCGGGGCGGCGCGGCGCTATGAGCTGACGGGCGACCCGCACTACCGGCGCATTGCGGAATTCTTCTGGACACAGGTGACCCAGCACCGCGCCTACGCCACCGGCGGCACCAGCAACGACGAGCACTGGCGCAGCGATCCGGACAAGCTGGCGTCCGAACTGGGGTATTCGACCGAGGAGTGCTGCTGCACCTACAACATGCTGAAGCTGACGCGGCACTTGTTCGGGTGGTCGCCGGAGGCGCGCTATTTCGACTATTACGAACGCGCGCTATTCAACGGCATTCTGGGAACCATGAATCCGAAAGACGGGCTGACCATGTACTATGTGCCGTTGGCCACGGGATATTGGAAGGTGTTCGCGAGTCCGCGCGGATCGTTCTGGTGCTGCACCGGGACGGGTGTCGAGTCGTTTTCGAAGCTGGCCGACAGCATCTATTTCCACGATAAAGACGGAGTATATGTAAACCTGTTCGTTTCCTCCGATCTGGATTGGGAGGAGAAGGGCCTGCGCATCCGCCAGGAAGCGGCGCTGGCGAACCGCCGCGAAACGCGTGTGCGGGTGGTGACAGCGAAACCCGCGAAGCTGATCGTGCGCATTCGCGAGCCTTATTGGACGGACGGCAAGATGACCGTTTCGGTGAATGGACAACCGGTGGCGGCGGTGCGGGCGGGCGGTTACTTCGCGGTGGACCGCACGTGGGAAAACGGAGACGAACTGCGGGCCACGCTGCCGATGGCTCTGCATGCGCATGCGATGCCCGACGACGACACGCTGCAGGCCATCATGTACGGTCCATTTGTGCTGGCGGGGGACCTGGGTCGCGAGGGCCTGACCGAGGGGATGCGGCGCGGGGGTGACAACCCTCCGGAAATGCCGGAGCCCCCGGCGGCGCCGGAATTCGCGGCCGGGTCCCACGATCCGCAGTCATGGATCGAGCCGGTTGGCAAAACGCCGCTCACGTTCCGGACCAAGGAACAGAGCCGGGACATCACCATGGTGCCGCTGAGCCGGATTATCGATCAGCGGTATGGCGTGTATTGGCGGGTGAAGCCGAAGCAGGCGTAGGCGCGCGTAGGCACAAAGGTGGCCAAAGCTACTTCACCTTCTTGGCTTTCTGATCGGCCCCACCCTGGTGCAGGATCAGGGCGTCCTTCAGGAATGAAACGCGGGCATCCACGACTTTGAGGAAGAACTCCGTTTCGGATTGCGCGAAGATCTCGAGGCGCGGTTGGCCGGTGGCCTGAATGAAGAGGCGCGCCCCCTGGCGCGTCACCGCGATTTTGAACGCGGAGTTCAGCTCATATTCGCCGACATAGCGCTGCAGGACGGCCGCATCGACCTGCTGCTCTTTCTGGAAGGTGGCGGCGGAAAAACGGCTGTCCAGAATATGGTTGCCGAGGTCGTCGTTATCGACGAAAGTGTTGCACAGCACCACGACGCCTTCCTTCTTCGCGGGGTTGAAGCCGACGAACGAGCGATAGCCGAAAGTGCCGCCGTTGTGCCACCAGATGCGCGTATCGAACTTAGTGACGAGATGCCATGCCATGCCGATTTCCACGTCGGGCATGCCGGTTTCCTTTTTCAAGGAGCGCATGCGGCGCATGGCGGCCTTCAGCGGGGTGTCGGTTAACTCCAGGTTGGCGGCGAGGAACTTCAGCATGTCGTTCACCGTGGAGCGCACCGCGCCGCAGCCGGCGAGCACCCCGAAATCCCAGTTCTTAGCGGGCGCCAGCGATGCATCGTAGCCAGGGGCGAGACGCCGTTTCTGCGATTCGGAGAGGGTGATGGAGGTGCTGCGCATGCCTAGCGGCTCGAAGATCCGGGTGCGCAGCAAATCTTCGTAGCTCATGCCCGCCTTAAGAGCCAGCGCGTGGCCCAGCAGACCGGCGCCGAGGTTCGAATATTCATATTGCTCGCCGGGATAACGCGTCAGGGTATAGCGGGAAAGGAAATCGTACAGCTTGGGGGCGTCGTAATCGGCGTACGGGTTGGAGGGATCGGCGGGCTTGAGGTTATCCGGTAGAGGCGGCAGGCCGGACATTTGCATCGAGAGATCCAGCAGGGTGATCTGGCGTCCTCCGCGGCTGGGCACGGTGACGGAAGCGGGGAGGAACTTGGAAACCGGATCGTCAGCCTGGACTTCGCCCCTTTCGATCATGTCGGCGAGGATCAGAGAGGTAAAGACTTTGGTGATCGAGCCGATTTCGTAGACGGTGGCGCCGTCGGGTTGTTGTGCGGCGTCGAGCGACACCTTACCGCTGGAGATGACCTGGCTCCCGGTGGCATCGATAACGCCTGTGACGATGCCCACCGCCCTTCCGCTCTCTACGCGGTTGGCCATGATGGAGCGAATTTCGGCGATTTCAGCGGCGCGCAAGCTCATGGCGGAGGCGATCATCATCGCAACCCATCGGTACTTCATTTCCTCACGCTATCACTTATTCCCGGCGCAACGCGAGGGTGGGGTCGATGCGTTTCGGAGTAAACGAGCCGGTGGCGCCGGCCAGGTTGCATGCCGTTTCACCCGTGGCGGTTATTTCTTCGGAGCTGGGGGCCTGCTTTTGCCAGTCCAGAAAGCTGCCCGGCGATACGACGTTGAAGGGTCCTTGTCCGACGACGTCGGGCTCGTAGGGGAGCGGCTGCCGCAATACGGCATTGACTACGCTGAAAATGCCGGCGTTGCCGCAAAGCAAATTGGATGTCCCGAGGCAATCGGGCCGGAGGCGACTCGCGTAAGGCGTTGGAGTTCGGTGCGGCGGCTGCCCACGCTTGGAACCTGGTGTTCACAAGCGGACAGCGCACGCATCAGCGGGACTTAAAAGTCCCGCCGGCACGCTAAAGCGTCGCTAAAGCGTGCGCTACTGGGCATATTTTTCTTGCAGGATGCGGCGGTGGTGCAGCTCATGGCCGGCTACGATGTAGGCCAGTGCGCGCACCGAAACGGGGTTGTCGCTGGCGATGCCGATACGCATCCAGGCGTCCGCGCTCAAGTGGCGGAAGAGCCACACGGTGGCGCGGCGAACCGCTATAAATTCCTCGATCAGGTCAGACAGCCGGCAATCTCCGAAGTTGCCCGAACGGACGTATTCGTCCTGCTCGAAGGAGGCCAGCGGGGTGCGATCGTTGCGGGCGAAACGCAGCGCGCGGTAGCAGAAGACCCGCTCCGCGTCGATGATGTGGCCGAGCATCTCCTTGATGCTCCACTTGCCGGGAGCGTAGCGGTAATCGCCCTGCTCCTCGCTCAGCGCAGAGAGCAGCGCCAGGGTTTCGCGCGGCTGATCTTCAAGCGCGGCGACCACGTCGTGCCCGCCGACCAGCGAAATGTACTTGCCATAATACGGGGCATACTCGGAAGGTTCGGGAGCGGAGATGGCTAGTGCGGTTGCTTGCATACCGCCAGTATCGCAAAGACCAGAGCCAGGAAAATCGTGGCATCGGTGAACACATGGAACATCCACAAATGGCGCGCAGTTTCGGCGCCGTCGGCCAGCGACGCCACGCCGAACTCACCGGCGCCCGCCAGGGCTACGGCGAACGTGGTCCATAAAACGGACCTGGAGAATCTCCACTTCGCGTAGATTGCCAGCCAGGGCGCGCACAAAAGCAGCAGCGCATACCAAACCACAATGTGTGCCGGCCACCAGACGAATAACCGGGTCCGCAGGGAGCTCCAGGTGCTGAAGCGATCGCTTTTGGAGTCCGGTGGGAAGCCGTAACTCTTGGGGAAGTTGGAATAGAGACGCCGTCCTGGCGCCTGGAACTTCAAGTCGGATTCCAGGATTTCAATCGCCCTGCCGGGGTGCCGCACGTAGAATCCGGCGGCTTTCCAGTAGCTGGTGCGCGCGTAAAACCGCTGGCGGAAGGTTTCGTCTTCGAGCGGATTTCCAGCCATGAAAGCGTGCATGCCGGCATATCGCGCATCGCTTTCGGTGAGGCCCAACTCGCGCACATCCTGGGCGGGGGTAGGCGAGGTATAAGCGATCTTGGCGAAAATCAGGTTGAACCTGGATTGCGCTGTATACCAACCCGGCGTGCGTCCGACCACCCAGATCATCCCGGCGGCGATAGCCACCACTACCAGTGCGGCGACCCAGCGGATGCGCGGCGAGCGGGAACGCCGGCCAAACCAGGCCGCCGCAGCCAAAGGAATCGCGCCATAGATGCCATGCTGGGCCTTCGAAGTGACAAAGAAGAGAGCGGCCAGGCCGAACAGGACGAGCAGAATAGGGCTGGTGGTTTCGCTGCGCGCCAGCAGAACGGCGAGGAAGATAGCGGCCAGCCCGCCGAGCATGGCGGGCACATCGGAATAGAAAGTATTGAGATAGGCGACGAACGCCACGTCGGCGAAGATCCACAGCGCGGCCAGAGACAAGACGAGCCGGGCGGCTAAGGGCAGCGGCCGAAGCATTACGAGCACGAGATAGTAGACCGAAAGGAAGATCAGGGCGTGCAGCGCGCCGAGCCAGCGGATGTCGAAGTGCTTCTTGTCGCCGAGCGCACGCTCCAGCGAGGATGCCAGCCATGCCGGTACGATCTCGGACGACGGGATATGCGGGTTGTAACAGGAAGCCGGCCCGCGCTCATAGTCGGGCTGGAAGTAGATGAACTTCTCGGTCTCGTGATCCGCGCCGAGCAGACACAAGGGGCCCGCCACTTTCGGAAAGTCTCCGTTGTTGGCCATGCCGATGAATCCGGGGAGGAGCAGTTGCCAGGTCAGGATGACGCCGCAAAGGAGCAGGAAAAGAAGTTCCAGCCAGGAGGACGCCGCGCGGTTATCGCGATTCTGGGTGACCACAGCACAGTATCGCAGGTGGACGGCGGCCAAAGCCGGCTGCGGGCAGAATTGCCCGCCCCACAAAACCAAACTGTTCGTGGGAGTTACGACTTGCTATCCAGAATGAACGTGGGCACCAGGCCGCCTACGGAGGAGAATCCGCCGTTGCCGGTGGAGAGCCAACTGGAGCAGCTCAGCACTTTGCCGAGGTAGGCGAGCGGATGCACGTCCACTTGCATCTCTTTGAACTCCAGGTTCCCGTAGGTCACCATGGGGAACACAGAGCGGACGGCGATCACCTTCTCCTGCACGACGTAGGGCGAACGCATGGCCTGCTTCAGTGCGCGATCCCAAGCCGCATCGTCCATCTCCCAGCCAAAGAAGCTGTGCTGGTCGCTGTAGTCGTCGTTGGGCTTCAGGACCAACTTCTCGCGGTTCTGGGCGATGAACTCGGGCAGATCGACAGTTTCCTCGCCGTAGGTGGTTTTGCCGGCGGCCACGAGGCGCGTCCAGGGCACGTGATCGTGAATGGCCTTGCGCTCGGCGGGGGGGAACTTGGCGGTCAGCGATTCGTCGGTGAGCAATCCGAACATGGCCTTCTTGTGGGCCAATTCGGAGCGGAAACTATTCACCACGCAAACGCTGTGCTCGCGATATGCGCGCACCAGGGGATGGGTCAGGTCGAAGCGCATCAGGAACTCCTGCACGCTGATGCGCCGATAGATCAGGTCGATCTCGAACGGCCCTTTGCGGAGCACTTTGTTGCGGTATTCCAACTGGTCCGGAGAGACAATTTCGACGGAATAGCCTTCTTCACGGAAGAAGTCGCGAAAAAGCTGGAACTCGCTCTGGCCGGACTGATAAGCGGGCCGGAACTCGAGAATCGCGATGTTGGGTTTCTTGTGGCCCCCGAACTGTTTGTAAGCTTTGAGCAGCGCGCCGAGCAGGTTCTTCTTGCCGCCGACCCGGCTCAAGTGATAACGCTTGCGGAATTCCTTAACGGGCGGCGAATCGTAGAACAGGTCGGCAAGGACTTCGGTGTATGCCGAGCCAGTGGGCGAGTCGGCGTTGTACTGGACAACGTGGAGCGTCCCGTTGGTGAGGTGCGAATCCAGGCGAGCGGCGACTTCAGGCACCTGATAGCCGGGGTCGATAGCGGCGAGCATCTTCTCGGCGGGCAGCAATTCCATACGGGCCAGGAGGCTGGGGCTATCGAGGACCATGCGCTGCATGCGATCGATGGCGCTGATGAGAGCTTCGCCTGTTTTCACGAGCGTGTCGTATTGGCGCCGGGTGATGAAGTTGGGACGAAGAAACGGGCAGATCAAGCGGCCGCCGGCGGAAAGGTGCTCCGCCTCCATCCGCTTGTGGAGATCGTCGACCCAGGCGAGGTCGCGGCATGGACCGTTCTCCAGTAGCCTGTTATACCGGGATATGGCGTCGTCTAACTGGGACATTCGCAACCGTGAAATGATCTATAATCAGTATCGCACAGCGTGCGCCCCATAGTATAGCTGTAACCCCACTGAAATCCTTGTAAACCTTTGTATATCAGGTATTTGTATATATTTTCGAGGCACACCGGGCCAGGATGTCCAGGCGGCTATGTTTGAAGGGATCGGGGAGGTTTTCGGGCTTTCAAACGAGAAACCGGAAGCATTGCGGCGAAAAAGCAGGGCGGACTAAGTCCGCCCCGGCACGATCAAAGCGTGCGCCACTTTACTCGGCTGAAGTGACTTTTCCATTGGTGAAAGTGATCTTCAGATCCTGATAGACGTAGATCTTTTTGCTGCCCATATCGACCACATTCTTCGGTTGTCCCATGCTGGCGATCACCTGGTCGACGGTCTGCCCGATATCGATATTCTGAGCAGTGGGAGTGGCGGCGCTGAGCGCTTCGCGATCGGCCTGGCCGCCCTCCTTGGCCGTATCGGTCAATTCGGACTTGACGTTCGGATCGGGAGGCGGCGCGATCTGCGCGAATGCCGTCTGAACGGGGGGCGCGGCGGCGCCGGCGGGCGCAGCCGGAATTCCGGCCTGGCCTTGCTTAGCGCGGAGATCGCCCAAACCCTGGTCGATGGTTTCGCGCATGTGATTCTGCATGTCCTGAAGGTCGGCAAGCCCGACCTGGACGCTGGCACCCTTCTGACAATCCGGCCCTTTGCTGGCCAGCACGAGCATGTTTGCCGCCGGGGAGTTGGCGGGGGTACCCGGGTTGAGCTGCAGGACATCGCCTTCGGTGACGCCGCAAGTACCGCCCATGCTGGAGGGCACATCGAGGGGTGCGGATACCACGAAGACATGCGTGGTGCCGTCGGTGAGTATCCGGGCGATCCCACTGGAGCCAGGATCGGGCGCAGCCTGCACTCCCGCCACCGCCTCCGTTCTTTCCAAAGCGATCTGGCGGCGGACTTCCTCCGCGATGGCGTCTTTCACTTCCGGGGCGATCGGGGCGGGGGCTTGCAATTGGGCGTTGGCCAATTCGGCGGAGCGCTCGGCATAAGCCGCCTGGAGGGTCTGGGCGACGTAGTAGTCTGTCAACCACAGCGCGGGGCTGGCGTAGAGCGGGTATGGGGTAAAGTAGGCTCCGTAGTAACCGAACCAGGGGTTCCCGGCCCAGCCCCACGGGTAGGCGATAGGCGCGGCCCAGGGATAATATGCCCAACCGTAGAAAGCGGGCGCGAAATAGAAGCCGGGTGCGTAGACGCCGAAATGGACTCCCCAGAAACCGTATGGACGGTAGAAGCGGCCGTAAACCCTGCCGTTGTAAAAGTAAGTGCGGCGCTCGAAGGCGTAGCCATGATAGCTATAAGGATGGCCAATGTAGCCGTGCCCGTAACGATTGCTGACCACGGTTACGCCGCCCGCCCGCGTGCGAACGATGGTCCGGGAGCCGCCCGGCCCGTGGTGGATGTCCATGCCGTGCGCGTGGACCACGGTCACATGGCCTCCGGGTCCCGTGTGGACTTGGGCGCCGCTCCTGGTGGTGGTGACTCGATCGACCGACCTGGTGGTACCGCCGGGCGTCCGGGTGGTGGTCGCGGTGGTCCTGGTAGTAGAGGTAGGGGTATGGGTTACGGATGTCGAACTCCTGGTCGTAGACGAAGGGGTATGGGTTACAGATGTTGAACTCCGGGTGGTGGACGACGGAGTCCTGGTGGTGGTTGCCGTGGAGTGGGTTGTAGGTGCCGTGGCCCTCGGTGCGGCGGTCCTGGGTGCGGCGGTCCTGGGCGCGGCGGCGGGCCTTGACCCGGAACTGGCGGGTTTAGAAGGCGCCGCGGGTTTGGACGCGGGCTTGGGCGCCGAAGGCTTGGCGCTTAAGACTGCCAGTGGCATGCACAGCAGGGTGGCCAGGACTAAGGAGGTCTTGCGAAATTGGACGTTATTCATGACTTTCTCCATTCTTGGACGGACTATATCGGTCAACTCGTTACCGGACGTTGGCAATTCTGTTGCCCTCAATATATATGGCGCGGAATCCGGGGAGAAATACTCATTGGCGGTGAAAAAACCGCGCCGCCGACGTTCCCCTTCCCGACCCGCAAGGCCGCATTATATACTTGATCCAAAGTGTCTGGCGACCCACAGACCGGGGATGGGGATACGGGCGACCTGACCGTGCTGTTGAACCGGATGCAAAAAGGGGACCGGGCGGCGGCCGACGAGGCAGCGGCGCGGGTTTACAGCGAACTGCATCGTATCGCGTCGCGCGAAATGCGGCGGGAGCGGCCGGGACACAATCTGCAGGCCACCGCGTTGGTGAATGAAGCTTACCTGCGGCTGGCGGCCGGCGGATCTCTTGAAGTGCAGAGCCGCAGCCATTTTTTTGCCATCGCCAGCCAGCAGATGCGGCGCATCCTGGTAGATTACGCGCGATCCGCGGGAGCGCAACGGCGTGGCGGGGGCGCCGTGCCGGTGGATCTGGAAGAAGTCCGCGCCGGAGCTGAAGGACGCAGCGTGGATCTGCTTTCGCTGGACGAGTCGCTGGCGGAACTGGAACGCCTGGAACCGCGCGCGGCCAAGGTCGTGGAACTGAGGTATTTTGGCGGTCATACCGATAAAGAGGTGACCGAAGTGTTGGGGATTTCGCTAGCAACGGTGCGCCGCGATTGGGAATTCGCGCGATCCTGGCTATTCCGGCGCATGCAGGGGAATTCGAGCAAGCCGCCGGAGCAAAAGTGAAGTGAGCTATGTCCCCTGAGATCCATCAACGTGTGCGGCATCTCTTCGACGAGACTCTGGAGCATCCGGAGCCCGAGCGCATGCCGTTTCTCGAAGCCGCCTGCGCCGGAGACGCGGAAGTCTTCCGGCAGGTGACGGAACTGCTGGCCGCACAGGGAGAGGCCGGCCAATTCCTGGAGGAGGCGCCCCCGCAGCCGCCACGGATCGGCCGCTACATGGTTAACGGCGAGTTGGGCCGCGGGGCGATGGGCATTGTCTATGCAGCCGTCGATCCGCTCATCGGGCGTAAGGTGGCTGTTAAAGTGATCCGCCTGCAAGCTCTGGCTGACGGCGCGGAAGCGGCTTTCCTGCGGGAGCGCCTCTTCCGCGAAGCGCGCTCGGCGGGCGGCCTGTTTCATCCCGGTATCGTAGTGATCCTGGACGTGGGACAGGAAGGCGATGTGGCGTACATCGCGATGGAGTACGTGGAGGGGCCATCCTTGTTTCAGGTGCTCTCGGAGCGCGCCAAGATGGACCGCGCGGAAGCCGTCAGTATCCTGTCGCAGACCGCTTCCGCGCTGGATTTCGCGCACAGCCATGACGTGGTCCATCGGGATATCAAGCCGGCCAACATCATGCTCGAAAAGGGCGTGACCGTAAAGGTGGCCGACTTCGGCATCGCCAAGATCACCTCGCAACAGTACACCCGGACGGGCGTCTCGATGGGCACGCCCAGCTACATGTCGCCGGAGCAGGTGGACGCCAAGCCTTTGGACGGAAAGTCGGATCAATTCTCCCTGGCGGTGGTGGCGTACGAGCTGCTGACCGGGGTGAAGCCGTTTCGGGCGGATTCGTTCACGGCGCTGGCGCATATGATCGTGTATGGGCCGCGCCCGTCGGCACGCGCGGCAAACCCGGATTTGCCGGCGGCTGTCGATCAGGTTATTTACCGTGGGTTGGCCAATCTTCCGGAAGAACGCTACGGGAACTGCCGTGAGTTTGTGGGGGCGTTGGAACGTGCGTTGACGGCGCCGGCGCCGGCCGTCGACGATGGCACGCGCAAAACCATCGCGCCGATCGCGGTGACGCGCGAGGCTCCTGTACTCAAGTACCCGGCCGTCAAGAAAAAGTCGCCGCGCAACATCTATATAGCCGCCGGCGCGATTGCCGCGATATTTTTGGCGGCCGCGGGATGGGCTTACATATTGATGACTCGCAGGCCCACGCCGGGCCCCGTTTCGCCGGCGCGAGTGGCCATCAACACGCCTCCAGCAGGCGCGACCGCTGTGCCCGCAGTGGCCGCCGCGCCGGTGATTGCCCGGTTTCTGGCGGAACCGAAGTCCGTGGAGGCCGGCGCGCAAGCGATGCTGAATTGGGAGGTTTCGGGCGCCACCGAGGTCGCTATCGAGCCGGGCATCGGCAAGCGGCCGCCGGCGGATCACGCACCGGTGAAGCCACAGAAATCCACCACTTATATCTTGACCGCGACCAACGCAGGCGGGACCGTATCCGGGGAGACGTTTGTCGAGGTGAAACTGAAAAACTCGGATGCGCCCGGGCACGCCCGGCAACTCTACCTGGACGGCGAGGCCAAACTCCGTGCCCGGCAATTCGCCGAGGGGCTGGCCCTGCTGCGCCAGGCCGCCGAAGCGGGCGAGACGCGCGCCATGATCGAACTGGGCGAAATCTTCATGACAGAGGGCAACGGCCACACGCAGGATGAGAAGCAGGCCCTGCTTTGGTTTCGTAAGGCTGCCGAGGCCGGTGACTGGGAAGGCATGCTCCGCCTGGGAGCCTGTTATGACTTAGGCATCGGCGTTGCCGAGAACGACCAATTGGCGGCAGTATGGTACCGCAAAGCGGCCGATAGCGGCAGCGCCGCGGCGACCTTCGATCTGGGCAAGATGCACGAGAATGGGCGCGGTGTTCCGCGCGACCCGGCGAAGGCCCGCGAGCTTTATGAACGGGCGGCCCGGATGGGCAACGCGGAGGCCCGCAGACGGCTCACGCAGTTGGGCGTGCGGTAGCGAGGTGGCTGTTTCCGTCGTTCCTTTATATTTATGTGAGAGCTAATCCAGCCAGAATTCCGCTGGCGGTACTCACCGCCGGGCAGGCACCGATCCCGCTCGGCGCCAGGCTTATGGGACAGCAGATGTGGAAACCGGGCGTCCAGTGGGTACGGACACCTTGTTTCAGGCGGCTTCCATCAGCAAGCCGGTGACGGCGATGGCCGCGATGCGGCTGGCGGATGAGCACCGGCTATCGGTGGATGCCGATATTAACACGATCCTGAAATCGTGGCACGTGCCGGGCTCTTCGCGACCCAAGCGCACCCCGGCCCACAGTCGTTCAGATTCTGGACGGGAAGCCGCCATCGAACGTGGGGCCGGTGCTGTTTACGCGGCCGGCATATCAAGCGTATAAATACTCAGGCGGCGGCGTGACGTCAATCACGCGGCCAGAGCCCATGACGGCGACGGAAAACCGATGGGGCCGCCATGGCACGTCTATCCGGAGCACATTACCAGCAAAAGGACGGCAGCGTGCTGGTGCCGGAAGCGCTGCGCCCTTACCTGGGGACGGACGTGATCCGCTAAGCCCGAGCGGGACTTAATTAAGAGTCCCGCCGGCACGCTGAAGCGTGCGCCACGGGACCGGGTATTCGCCCAGTAGTTCCTGCAGTACGGGCCGCGCGCGGTGCGCGGGCCCAAAGGGGATGGGTTGACGCAGGCGGGTGCGAGCGCCATGGTTCAGGATTCGCTCGACAAGCCGCTACCGCGGTAGCGGGCGGACTTTAGACGAACTGATATTTCTGGCTCTGATCGTCCCAGAGAATCTTCCGGTCATTCTTGAACGAGAGCGTGGCCATGTGACCGGAGATGGCCGCTTGCTGGCCGACTTCCGGAGATGCGATCACCTGCTCGTTGCCGCGAATGGCTTCCACCCAGTTGCGGAAATGGTTGATGGCGCCATCCCTCTCGCCAAAATCGGCGGGACCGTTCAAGTGAACAGGCGGGCGGGCCTTCACGCGGTCGGGCGCCTTGCCTTTCAGCAACTGCGGCGTGAAGTAAAGGTCCATGCGGTTGAGCACTTCGAGGGTGCCTTCATTACCGCACAACTGCTCGCCGTAGCCGTACTGCTCGTTGCCGAAATAGCTGGAATAGTTGATCTGGAGCTTGTCGGGGTATTCGTAGATGGCGCTGAAGGTGTCGGGAGTATCGCGGTCATCGCCCGCGCCGGTCCACCGGTAGATGCCGCCCGACGCCATACAGGAGTGCGGGAGGGTACGATCCAGCATGAAGTTGACAATATCGGTCTGGTGCACCAGCAGATCGGTGGAGATGCCGCCTGAATAATCCCAATAGAGGCGCCACTGATAATAACGGTGGGGATCCCAGGGGCGCTTGGGTGCGGGGCCCAGAAACTTGGCCCAGTCGGTGTTCTGCTCGGTGGCGTCCTTGGGAATGTCGTAGCGCCAGGCGGGATTGTCTTCGGTGGAATTGCGGTACCAGAAGGCGCGCACGAAATGGACGTCGCCGATCATCCCCTGCTTCACCATTTCCCTGGCCTTCTTGTAGAGCGATGAACTGCGGTTCTGGGTTCCCACCTGCACGATCTTGCCGGACTTCTTCCACTCCGCCACGATGTCGAAGCCCTCTTCGATGGTGTGGGCCAGCGGTTTTTCCAGGTAGACGTGCTTGCCGGCGCGCAGAGCGGCGATGGCCATATCGTGATGCAGATGTTCCGGCGTCATGATGAAGACGGCATCGATCGAACGGTTGGCCAGCAGATCGCGGTAATCCTCATAGGTGGCGGGGGTGTTTCCCCAGACGGTCTGCACGCGGTCCTTGCCGCGCGCCAGATAGCCCTGAAACGTATCGCAGATGGCCGTGATAGCGACCGTTTCCGGGGCGGCCTTCTTCAACCACTCGATGCCGGCATTACCGCGCGTGCCGACGCCGATCCAGCCGATGTTGATCTTGTCGTTGGCGCCGCGCGCGCCGATAATTGCAGGCCCGGCCAGCACCGCTGCCGTAGCCGTAGTTTTGAGAAAATCCCGGCGTTCCATTTCGACTTCATGTTAACAGAAGGCGGAAGCCGGCAGACAGACTTGACTAGGGCTGGCGGGCCTTCGCGATGGCGGCCAGGTACTGCCGCGCCTTCTCCTCGATCAGGTCGTAGCGGGCATCCCGGATCAGCTTGGCATCCACCAGTTCGCCGCCCACGGCGACGGCGCAGGCGCCGGCTTTCAGGAACTCGCCGGCGGTTTCCAGGTTCACGCCGCCGGTTGGGATCATTTCGATTTGAGGGAAGGGGCCTTTGAGAGCCTTGATGTACTTCGGGCCGCCCACGTTGCCGCAGGGAAAAATCTTGACTACATCGGCGCCCGCTTCCCATGCGGTGAGGACTTCGCTCGGCGTCAGCGCGCCGGGGCAGATCACCTTGCCGTACCGCTTGGCCATTTCGATGGTGGATAGTTTCAGACTGGGGGTGACAAAGAATTCGGCCCCGGCCAGCATGCAGATCCGGGCGGTCTCGGGGTCGAGCACAGTGCCGGCGCCCAGCACGATGCGATCGCCGAACTGGCCGGCAATCTTTTCCAGGGCGCGCACGGCGCCGGGAACGGTCATGGTAATCTCGGCCACGCGGATGCCCCCGCGGTAAATGGCTTCGATCGCCAGAATAGCGGCCTCGGCGCTGGCAGTGCGCACCACGGGCACGATGCCGATACGCGCGATTTCGGCCAGAATCTCTCTTTGTTTCATCGGTCCCAAGTTATCACGTAAGCGATAGCGGGAGGCAGCGTAAGGCGGCGGCGCGGCGCGCTGCGGCAAATCCCGTAAGATAGCGGGGATGGGGGATATGTGAAGTTTATTGCGATATGCGTCCTGCTGGCTACGGCGCTGGGTTGTTCGCGCACGCGGCCGCTGACGGTGGGCTCGAAGAACTTCACCGAGCAGATTCTCCTGGGTGAGATCGTGGCGCAGCAACTGGAGCGGCGGCTGGGCGGGAAAGTCGAACGCAAGCTGGACCTGGGTGGCACGCTGCTGGCCCAACAGGCGCTGCGCGAGGGCGAAATCGACTTATATCCCGAATATACCGGGACGGCCCTGACCGCTGTCCTGAAGCTAGCGCCCTCCTCGGATCCGGCGGCAGTACTGCAGCGGGTGCGGGCCGAGTATCGCAAGCGCTGGCGGCTGGAGTGGCTCGATCCGCTGGGCTTCGACAACACTTTTGCCATGGTGGTGCGCGGTCCCCAGGCGCGGGCCGAACGGATCGAAAGCCTGTCGGATGCCGCGCGCCGCAAACAGGGCTGGACGCTGGGCGTAGGTTATGAATTCCTGCAGCGTCCGGACGGGCTGGCGGGCTTGCTCACGACTTATCACCTGCCGCTGGCGGGCCGGCCCAAGAGCATGGATCTGGGCCTGCTCTATCGGGCCCTCGAACAGAAGCAGGTGGACATGGCCGCGGCTAATGAGACGGACGGCATGTTATCCGTGCTGGACGTTCAGGTACTGCGCGACGACCGGCACTATTTTCCCCCTTATCAGGCCGCTTTGGTGGTAAGAGAAGAAAGCCTGGCGGCCCACCCGGGGCTGCGCGCGGCGCTCGATCAGCTATCGGGCAAGCTATCCGCAGCCAGCATGCGCGAACTGAACCACCAGGTGGATGGAAAGCACCGGCAGCCCGCCGCCGTGGCGCGCGAGTGGTTGGCCGGCATTCAGTGAGGAAGGCCACACCCGGCGATGTGAGCCGCTGGCGGCGGGCTGCACGTCTGACTTACACTCTTAGTCGAGGAAGGTGGCTATGTCGAGGGGTCTGCTCCGTCTGGTTCTGGCTGGATGCTTAATCGTCTGTATGGGGATCGCCGCGAAGAAGGATCACAACGATGCTTTTGTGGCGGGCAGCCCCGACGAGACCCGGATCGCACGCGAGGTACGCCATCAACTCATCATGTTGCCGTACTATGGCGTTTTTGACGATTTGGCGTTTAAGGTGGAAGGCGGCACCGTCACGCTTATGGGGGCGGTGGTACGGCCGGTTTTGAAACCGGACGCGGAAAATGTGGTGAAGCGGATCGAGGGTGTGACACAAGTGATTAACGAGATTAAGGTGCTGCCCCCGTCGCCGATGGACGATCAGATCCGCCGTGCGGAATACCGCGCGATTTATGGCGATCCGGCGTTATCGACGCGCTACGGATTCCGCGCCGTGCCCTCGATCCACATCATTGTGGAGGGCGGCCATGTCACCTTAGAGGGCGTGGTGGCCAACGAAATGGATAAAACTCTTTGCTACACGCGCGCAAACGGGGTGCCGAATGTGTTTTCGGTGGCCAACAATTTGCGGGTGGAAGGCCAGTAACGGGTACTGCCCAGGCGAGTACCGCCGGCCGGGAAAAGGGCGCGAAATCGTTCTAAAATAGATCATGCAGCTTTTGCCCCGGGTAGGTACCCTTGTCTCGATTTTGTGGATCTCTTGCGTTTACTCCATTGCCCAGACGGGAGCACCGCCCATCCCGCCGATTCAGTCGTTGACCGATATCGGAACGGTCTCGCAGAGTCCGCTGATCCAGGGCCGGAGCGGCGCCTACAGCGCGTTGTTCAACGGCAAATCCTATTGGCTGTTCGACGACACGAACCTGACTGAGGCAAATGCCTCGGGCGACAGCTCGATCGACAACAGCATGGCGTGGACCGGCGACCTGGATGCTTCGAAGGGCATCGCGCTAAGCGGCAATTATGTGGATTCCACAGGCGTACCCACGGAGTTTATTCCGTATCTGACATGGGAAGAGCAGTACAACTTCGTGCATAGCACGAAGAGTTGTACCGCCAGCCCGTGCGGCGCGGAATTCGCGTTGTGGCCGGGTCCGGTGGTTCCAGATCCGGCCCGCGGCCGCACTTTGATCTTTTACAACGAAATCTGGCGGATCACGGGCCAGTCCAAATACACGCAGATCGGCACGGGCATCGCGATCTGGCAGAACGGCAAGATCACGCGGCCGGTAGTGAATCCGGGAACGCGCTATCCGACGCTCCTTTGGGCTGGAAGCCAAACCGGTTATGCGGACGGATGGGTGACCTCTGGCGATACTCTTTACACCTATGGGTGCGTGGCGGGCTTCCTGGTGCAGGATTGCGGGGTCGCGAGCGTGGCGTTGGAAAATGCTACGGTGGCGGCGGATTGGAGCTTTTACACCGCATCGGGCACATGGAGCGCTAATCCGACGGATGCGGCCACTATTTTCCAGGGGGGCGTGAGCAATTCTGTTTTCTATGACGATTATCTGGGCATGTACGTGGCGATTTATAGCGGGGTATTAAGTAATGATGTGCTTTATCGCGTGTCGTACACGCCATGGGGGCCATGGTCAAACCAAACCCTGGTTTTCACGGGCTTGTTAGGATATTTGCGCAATGCGGATTTCAGTGCGTTGGCGCATCCGGAATTCGCGCAGGCGAACGGACAGGTCGAGTATGTCACGTATGTTCGGGACACTGGACTGCTGACGCAGGCTTTGCAGCTTGTGCAGATTACGTTTGGGCTGCCGGGGAAGTAAACCCGCCCAGGCAGGAGTGCCCGCCTGCCAGCTAATCCAGATCGATGTCGCGCCGCGGCGGCGGCGTGTCCGGATTCTCTTTGGCTTGTTTCAGCAGCTCGTCGAATTTCTTTTCGAGAACCTTGCCGTGGGATTTCTCGGCTGCGAATTGCTTGCGGAAGACCTCGTCTCGCCGTCCGGCCTCGCCTTTCAGCTTGGCGACGGCCGCCGCCAGGTCTTCAATCGCAGGAGGTTTTTCAGGTACCACATGCGCGATGACGGCCTGTGTTTCGGGATCGACCTTTAGAAGCGCGCTGCAGCAGGGGCACTGGACCTCAAACAGAACTTGCGACATAGTGCCCATCGTAGCACCTGCATGAATCACAGGACTACATGCTACAAGCCCAGCGAGAGCAATTGTGAGGATTTAGAGGGAATCAGAGGGTTCTGGCGAGGTGACTGGTTGGAAGGAACCAAACGGGGAAAGCAATTGTTTCTCGCTGGGCCTGCTCTATGTTTGTCACGCATTTGCTATAGCAATCGTCTCGCCAAACCTCAAGCCATTTATTCCCAATCAGGTAAACGGAATCCCGGACGCCACGCGTGCAATATTGGCACTCGTGGACAAGGTTTGTCCAATTCCCGAACAGCGTGCGACGTCCTGTCGTCGCGGGCAGTCGTCATTCGCCCGGCTGATCCGCGACCGGCAGCGGACTGGCTGGACGCGATACCACCCCCTGGAACGCTTCGCGGAGCGAAATCCCGTTGTGATTCAGCGTCTGCCCGGTGACCCGCTCCAGTTCCACTTTGGATTTGGCATACGCGGCTTCGGCGGCCAGTTCACTTTGGCGCGAGGTGGCCAGATCCCGCTGGGTTAGGATGACGTTGTAGATGACGGAAGCACCCGCCGCGTACTTTTTCTGCTCGGCATCCAGCGTGCGCTCCTGCAGGATGCGCGCCTTGGTGGCGGCACGATACTGGGCACGCGCATTTTGGATCCCGATTACGGCGTTCTGCACGTCCACGCGCACCTGGTTCTCCAGGCGTTGCACGCCGAGTTGCAGTTGGCGCAGCGTGAGCTCGTCGTTGATGGCCTGTGCCTGCGCGGCACGGTTACGAAGCGGGATGGTCAGGTTGAATCCGGCCGAGTAGTTTGGATAGTCGCGCGCGAAAAGCTGCTTCAGTACCGTACTGTATCCGCCGACGAAGGCCGGGCTGGGCGCGCCGAAATTGAATGGGAAGGTGGAGATAGCTGTGTTCACCTGTCCGGCGAGACCATTATTCGACATGCCGGCCACCAGATCGAGCGTGGGCAGCAGCCCGTTTTTCGAACCATGCAGGGTAATCTCCTGATTGGTGACCTGGATGCGGTTTTGGGAAAGCTCGGGGCGCGCGGAAAGGGCCATGGCGACCAGGTCCTGCATCGGCGAGACCGGCTCCATGTCGGGCACGCGGATACGGTCGGTCGGAACGATGCGCGCTTCCGCCACCGCCGGGCTGGCCACGCCGTTGCGGCTGAGCGCGTTCTTCAGAATGGTTTCCTGCTGCAGGACCTGGGTTTCCGCGAGCGTCAGGTTCTGCTGGTCGGTAGCCAGTTGCGCCTCGGCCCGCACCACTTCAATGGGCGCCATCATCCCGGCTTCCACCTGTTTCTGGTTGTCATCGAAGAGCTTGGTGCTGGTGGCTACGGCCTGTTGTTGAACCCGCACGTTTTCGTTGAACGTCACCAGATCCCAATAAAGATCCATCACGGCGGCCACTGTGGTGATTACCTGCAGCTTGAAGGTTAAGTCAGCCAGCTCCCGGTTGTTCTTGGCGATCCGGATCTGCCGTTGATTCACGGCCAAGCTGAAGCCTTGCAGCAAGTGTTGGGTCACTGTGAGACCCAGGGACGAACTCGTCACGGGATTGAACAGGGTGGTGGAGCTATTGCCGATTGCGGTAGAGTTATTCAATCCCAAGCTGACCGAAGTACCGCTGGCAAAGCCTTGCTGGTAGGTGAGGCCGGAAAGGTCCTGCCGTTGAACCAATTGATCGACACCGGCGATGAATACGCTGCTTTCCGGGACCGTTTGATGGGCCCAACTAGCACTACCCACCAGGGCTGGATCGAAAACGGGAATCGGCGGACCGGATTGGGTAATCACGGTATTGCCCACGGCGGTGGCACTGGCCGAACTGGCCTGGGTTGAGGGATTCCCCGTGACTCCGGTCTGGCCAACGCCGCCGGGTTGCGCGCTGGTGGGTCCCGCGGTTACGGACGTGGATACACCTTGCGCGAAAGCGCCGGCCCGCGCACGCAAGACCTGGGTGTCGGCAATCTGCGGCCCGTAACGTTGGATTTCGATATCCAGATTGTTTTCGAGCGCCAGGGCGATGGTGTCCTGCATGGAGAGGTACAGCCTTCCGGCGCGCAGCAGCAGTTCGAGGCGGCCGGAATTCGCCATGTCGATCGGGGGAACTTGAGGCATCCGGTATTTGGCGGTCAGCCATTCGAATGCGCCGTCCGGCGACACGATGTCATGCGCTTGCTGGGCGAAGGTGGGTGCGATCAACAACCGGATGCAGAAAATGGAAATGACGGTTTGAGAGCGGTGCATCGATAGCCTTTGAATAGTATTGGTTTTCTCAATGGTATAGTAGGCGTTTGTGACGCCGCAAGCCGAATCCATTCTGGAGTTGTTCCGCGAAACGGGAGCTTATCTTAGCGGCCACTTCCGGCTTACCAGCGGACTGCACAGCCCAACCTATATGCAGTGCGCGCTGGTGTTGCAGCATCCGCGGCATGCGGCCGAACTGGGCCGTCTGCTGGCGGAGGAGTTGCGGAAACTAGCGCCCGAACCCGTGGCATTGGTGGTGTCGCCCGCGCTGGGCGGGTTGATTATCGGCCATGAAGTGGCGCGCGCGCTGGGCGCCCGATTTATCTTCACCGAGCGGGACGAGAATAAGCGGATGACCCTGCGCAGGGGCTTCAGTGTAGCGCCAGGGGAAGCCGCGCTGGTGGTGGAAGATGTGGTGACTACCGGCGGCAGCACGCGGGATGTGGTGGAAGTGCTGAAGGCTGCAGGAGCACGCCCGCTGGCAGCCGGTTCCATCGTGGATCGCAGCGGCGGGCGGGCGGACGTGGGCGCGCCACGGGTGGCGTTGGTGACGCTTGAAGTGGTGGCTTACGATCCCGCGCAGTGTCCACTTTGCGCCGAAGGTATTCCGGCTGTGAAGCCGGGGTCACGCCCGTTTTGAACGAAGAAGACACTCATCTAAGACCCCATTGCCGCTCAATAAGTTAGCGGTTGTTTTTCGGAGCCGCAAAGATGATGAAAACCAAGAGTAGTGGGGCGGGCAGGATTGCCCGCCCCACGGTGAGTTTTCGACGATGCCCCGCAGGGGGTCTCGCCGCTGTTTCACCCCCATCCGCCATGCGCCGCATCCGCATCCAACTCGCTTACGATGGCACCGATTTCCACGGCTGGCAAGTGCAGCCCGGCCTGGTTACCATTCAGGGCACGCTCGAATCCGTAGTGGCTGAGATCGAAGGACGCCCGGTGCATGTGGCCGGCTCCGGGCGCACGGACGCAGGCGTACACGCGCTGGCGCAGGTGGCCGCGTTCAGCATCGAAAACCCGATCCCGCTGCCGAATCTGCGCAAAGCCATGAACCGCCTGCTGCCCGCGTCTATCCGGGTCCTCGGTACCGAGGAAGCCTTGCCCGATTTCCATCCGCGCTTCCAGGCCGTGGCCAAGACATACGAATACAGAATCGTGCGCGCCGAAGTCTGCGCACCTTGGGAATGGCGCTACGTGCAGCATCATCCCTATCCGCTTTCGCCCGCCGGCATGCTGGCTGCGGCGGCCATCCTGGAGGGCGAGCACGATTTCACCGCTTTCGCAGCTTCCGACGACCGCGACGACGAAGGCAAGACCAGGGTGCGCACTATCTTCAGTTCGCGGCTCGACATCGGCGCGGATCGCCTGATTTACCGCGTGCGGGGCAGCGGGTTTCTGAAGCACATGGTGCGCAACATCGTGGGATCGCTACTGGAAGCGGGCCGCGGCAATGTAAACGAATCCGGCATGCGCGCGCTGCTCACGCCAGGCTGCTCGCGCAAAGCCGGCCCCACCGCTCCCGCTAAAGGGCTTTTTCTGGTCAGTGTTGAATACTAGGCGCCGCCGGCTGCGCCGGACACCGTTCGTCCGGGTGCGACGCACGAAGTTGCAAGCCGGCGAAAGCGAAGCCCATCTCCCGCGCGTCGGCGCCGACGGGCCCGGCCCTTCCGGTATCCAGGGAGATGTTGTTCGATCCGCCCGGACGTATGACGTCGCGCGGAACCGCGAACACGACGGTCTGCAGGGCGTAGTTTGACAGAGTTCCCAGTGTCCGCCCGTTCAGGCTGAGTTCGGTGGGTCGCCCAGGCAAGGCGAAGCCGGTGACGGCAACCTGCAAACACGCCGCCGGCAGCGCTTGCGGCGATAGCCGGAACAGGATGGATGCGTGCTTCTGCGTCAACGAATACTCCGGTCCGCCGGGATCGTTGAAGCCGGTGATATCGAGCCCTGGAGAACCGTTAGGGCCCGTCTCCACAGGCAGAGTCGCCTGTTGCGCCGGACTGCGCGCGATCGAGAGAGCTGCGCTGCGGAAGATATCGCGGCATGGCGGCTGGCAACGGGCTTCTCCGGTTGCAACCCACAGCTTATCGGCGGCGGGCAGGTCCGGGCAAATGTTTCGCGCCGAAAACATGAAGCCCCAGTCCGGGCTTACGCAAAATGGTTTGGCCATTCGCTGCATGGAGTTTGCCAGATCGACTGCGCGGCCCCAGTCGTCGTGAGCGAAGACGATGGCAAGTGTTCCGAAAGGGGAGACGGGCATAGCCGCGGCCGCTTTCACGGCATCCGGATCGCTACGGATGGCCGAACGCAGCGTCTTGCGTTCCGCAACGCACAAGACCAGCATTGCGGCCAATGCCGGGGCGTTTAGGATGGGGCGTGTGCGGCCACGCAGAAAGGGTTCCAATGCGGCAAGCAGCAGAAACCAGGCAAGGAGATGAAGGGCGTAGACAAATTCGGCATTGAAGGCGAAGAATCCACCGGTGATACGGGTAGCCCAGTATAGGAACAGAACTCCGCTTACAGCACAGATCCATGTGAGGTATTTGAGGAACGGCGCGCGCGGCTGCCTCTTAGCCGCTCTGTGGCGTGCAGCGACAGCGAAGACGAAGAGCGACACCAGGGCCACCCAGTAGGCGACGACATAAGTGCGAGACAACCCCAAAACCAGGAGCCCAACAGGTCCTTTCAGCAGTGCTGTTGCGGGCGAACCGATGAAGAGCACAAAGCAGGCGGCATAGCCCAGCGCGATCCGTAGGTTATTGCGTTGATGGGCGGAACGATGCAGGTATGCCAGGACATCCTGCGGAGTATTCGGTTTATCCAGGACGGTTTCGAGTAGGATCGGCAGAGCAAAGACTGCGACGATGACGGCGGCCAGCGCGAAATCGCGACGCCGTTCGGAAAGCAGCACTTGCAGTCCATCCTGACCGCGCGCATGCCACAGGATATGCGCCACCACGGCCCCGCCGATAACTCCCACGAAAAGCAACTGCGCGACATGGGCGTGGATTAGAAGCATCCCGGAAGCAGCCATCCACGGCAGGTCTCTGGTATCGCCCGCCATCACGGAAGCGGCAGACACGGCGAAGAGCAGGAACGGGAAGAGCAGAACGTCGGGCATCCAGTTCGAAATCAGCATGGGCGGATAGCCTTCCGGATCGACGTTGACCATTACGGTGACCACGGCAGTTGCGAGCAGCGCAAGGGGCACAGATATCCCGGCATGCCGCTCAAAGATGTAAAGCGAGATGCAGAGCAGAGCCCCGTTGAAAAGGATCATGATCAGGACTTGAGCATTATACGGGGCGGGGACGACATGCAGCAGATCGTGAAAAAGGAACTCACCCAGGGCGAACAGGTAGAGGAAAGCGGGGCCGGGATGATGGAAGTGCCATCGGGAGTAGTGGCCCGTTAATAATGTGAAATGCTTAGCCTGCTGCACGAGCAGGGAATTGGCGGCGAAATCCGTGGTTTCGACTGTGGGTTGGGTGAAAAGCTGGAGATTGAGGGAGAGCACCAGGAGCACAAAGGCTGCCGTCAAGATCAACGGCAGGTTGTCCCGGGTCCGCGTCACAATTGAACGATGATAACAGTCTTTTGTGCCGCCCCAGGGAGTCTCACCGCTTCTCGGCTCGCACGATTTCCATAGGCACCCAGATCTGCAAGGTAGTTTTTTCAATCACTTGAAATCCTGCCGCCGCTATCACCCGGCTCACGAAGATCGGCCGGCAATCGACGAAGTTGGGGAAGTGCTGGTGGGTCCACTCGTACGCTTCGTAAATCAGGCCATGCTTTCCTTCTTTCGACATGCCCACGACCACGATGCGCCCCCCGGGCTTGAGGACACGCCGGCATTGCGCGAGCACGACCGGAATTTCCGGCGTATCGAACAGTTCCAGGGTGAAGCTCATGAATATCGCGTCGAAACTATCCGCCGGATAGGGCAAGGCGGTGGCGTCTCCGGTACGCAGCTCGACGATGCCGACGAATCCTTGCTGCCGGACCAGACCGTCCGCAACGGCGCGCATTCCGCCGGAGAGATCGATTCCATGAACTTTGCCCGAGGGTCCCACGGCGCGGGCCAGCCCCACCAGGGCGTGCCCGGTGCCGTATCCGATTTCGAGGACGGTTTCGCCCGGCTGGGGGGCGAGCATCTGCAAGCCGGCCTCGCGCACGGGCCCTTCGGTGCTTTCAGATAGAAGATCGTAAACCTTGCTGATTTTGTCGTACAGCGCCTTGGTCTCGGCCCGCGACAGGATCATGATGCCACTATACCTTGAGCCAGGAACGGCACGTCACCAAAAACTGCACAGCCCGTCATACTAAACTAAAGAAACCGTGGACACGCTTATCGAAACCGGCCTGCTGGCCAAGACTAAAGCCGCGCGCGCCGCCCTGGACGACTGGACGCGCAAGATAGTGGAGTGGCATTTCAATCCCGAAACCGGCTGCCCGTTCTGGCTGGATTACGCCACGAAGCTGGATTGGGACCCGCGCACCGAAATCCGCGGCTACGACGACCTGGACCGGTTCGGCTTTTTTCAGGATGAATGGCTGCGCGGCGGGCCGGTTCGCCGTTGGGTGCCCCAGGCCTACGCCAACCGGCCGGTTTACGTTTTTGAAACGGGCGGCAGCACCGGCGTGCCCAAGTCGCGCATCAGCATCGACGATTTCCGTATCGATTACGAAGCCTTCAGCGCCACGCTGCCGGACAATGCCTTTCCGCCCGGGTCCGACTGGCTGATGCTGGGTCCCAGCGGCCCGCGGCGTTTGCGGCTGGCGGTGGAGCATCTGGCGCAATTCCGCGGGGGCATCTGCTTCATGACGGACCTGGATCCGCGGTGGGTGATCAAGCTGATCAAGCGCGGCAAAATCGAGGAAGCCGAGGCCTATAAGCAGCACGTGGTGGAGCAAGGGCTCACGCTATTGCGCGCGCACGACAATATCCGCTGTATGTTCACCACGCCGAAGCTGCTCGAAGCGTTGTGCGAGAAGGTGTCGCTGAAGAAGATGGGCATCCGCGGCGTCTTCTGCGGCGGTACGGAAATGACGCCGCAGTTTCACCGGTTCGCGGTGGAGGAATTGCTGGACGGAGTTTATTTTGCGCCGACTTACGGCAATACGCTGATGGGGCTGGCAGTCCACAAACCGCGCCGCAGCGAAGACGGCTTCGATATCGTCTATTACCCGCCTGCGCCGCGCGCCATGATCGAAGTTGTGGACCCGGACAACCCGGCGCGGGTGGTCGGCTACGGCGAAACCGGCCGCGTGCGCCTGACCACGCTGACGCGCGAATTCTTTATGCCCCGCTTTTTAGAACGGGACGAGGCGGAACGGGAACCGTCGTATACGGAGTACCCTTGGGACGGCGTACGCAATGTGCGGCCGTTTTCCCGGTTCCAGAAGACGGTAGTCGAAGGCGTCTACTAATGGACGAGGTAGTGCACATCCCGCTGTTGCGTCGCGGCCGGCCTTACCGTAGCCTCGATACCGTGCGCACGCCGCACCACCGCACCGGCGAACCGTTTGTGGAGATCAGCCAGGCGAACGTGGGCCTGATCCGGCGCGACATGCTCGACCAGACGATGCCGCGCACGCTTCTGGCAGGCTTCAGCACCGAGGAACTGTTCGGCATGTGTGGCAAGGCGGCTGATTTGTTCGCGGAATCCCCGCTACCGCTGGGCGATGCCACGCAAACCCCCGCGGACTACGTGCTGCAGGTATCTGCCACCACCGGCCTGCCGCACGTCATGGTTCGCCGCAACATGCACAAGATCCGCAGCGTGCTGGCGGAGATGGAAGGGGTGGTCAACGGGCTTACGCGGCGTCTGGATCTGGGCGTGCTCGACAGGGGCCATGCCGAGGGTTTAAGCTATTTCCCGCGCGGCGAGTCGCTCGGCGTGGTGTTACCCAGCAATTCGCCAGGCGTGCATTCGTTGTGGGCGCCGGCCTTCGCGCTGAAGACGCCGCTGGTGCTGAAGCCGGGCGCGGCCGAGCCGTGGACGCCCTACCGCATGATCCAGGCCATGATCCACGCGGGTGCGCCGCCGGATGTTTTCGGATACTACCCGGCCGATCACGCGGGCGCGGCCGAGATCCTGCGGCGCTGCGGCCGCGGGATGGTATTCGGCGACGTATCTTCGACGCGGCCGTGGCAGGGCGATGCGCGCATAGAAGTCCATGGCCCGGGATATAGCAAGATCGTGATCGGCGAAGACTGTATCGGCGATTGGGAGCAATACCTGGACGTGATGGTCTCTTCCATCCTGGAAAACTCCGGCCGGTCTTGCATCAACGCGTCAGGCGTATGGGTGCCGTCGCACGCGGCGGAGATTGCGGAGGCGCTTGCGGCGCGTCTGGCGGCCGTGGCGCCGCGCGACGCAGACGACGATCGGGCGGAGATCGCGCCTTTTGCCAATGCCGCGCTGGCCGAGCGGATCTCGCAGACAATCGACGGCGAATTGGATGGCGAGACCGCGTGCGACGTTACGGCCGCGTATCGGCAGGGCCCGCGGGTGGCTCGATTCCAAGGCTGCACATACCTGCTGCCCACCATCGTGTTGTGCGACTCGCCCGCGCATCCGCTGGCCAATCGGGAATTCCTGTTTCCATTCGCCAGCGTCGTTCCGGTGAGCCAGGAGCGCATTCCGGGCGCGCTCGGTCCAAGCCTGGTGGTTACCGCCATCACGCGTGACCGCAACCTCATCGCACGCCTGCTGGCCTCGCCCGACGTGGGCCGCCTGAACCTGGGCGCGATTCCCACTCAGCGCATCAGTTGGGACCAGCCGCACGAAGGCAACCTGTTCGATCACCTCTACGCCCGCCGGGCGTTTCAGTGCGCAGTGTGAAAACCTATGAAGATCCTGGCACTCACCGCCGGCGCCGCGCAAATGTACTGCGGAAGCTGCATCCGCGACAACGCACTGGCCGCCGAACTGAAGGACCAGGGGCACGACATCGTCCTGCTTCCGATTTATACACCGACCCTTACCGATGAAGCCAACGTGGCTGCTCACAAAGTCTTCTTCGGCGGCATCAGCGTGTACCTGGAACAGCACTCGGGCCTGTTTCGCAACACGCCATGGCTGGTCGATCGCCTCTGGGATTCCGAATGGGCGCTGAAGCTCGCCGCCCGCCGCTCGATTCCGGTGAACCCGCGGCTGCTCGGTGAAATGACGGTATCCATGCTGCGCGGTGAAGACGGGCGGCAGAGCAAGGAGATTCACAAGCTGGCGGCCTGGCTGCGCAGCGAACCGGCGCCCGATATCGTGACGCTGCCGAATTCGCTGCTGATCGGGCTGGCGGGCGCCATCCGGGAAGCCGTGAGACGCCCGATCTGTTGCACGCTGCAAGGCGAAGACCTGTTCCTCAGCCAACTTCCCGAGCCGTATCGCGCGCAGTCTCTGAAACTGATCCGGGGCAACATCGAGCACGTGGACGGTTTCGCCGCCATCAGCGAATACTATGCGGGTTACATGTGCCGATACCTGGGCATCCCCGAACGCAAGATGCACGTGGTCCCGCTGGGCGTGAATCTGAAGGGCTACAACGCCACGCTCAAGCTACATAGCAATTGCTTCACGGTGGGCTACTTCGCGCGCGTCGCGCCGGAGAAGGGCCTGCATGTGCTGGCGGACGCATACGTGAAGCTGCGGCGGGAAACCGACTTCGGCGGCAGTACTCTGGAGGTCGCCGGATACCTGGCGCCGGAGCACCGCATTTATTTACACGGCATCGAGCGGCGCATGAAGGAGGCCGGCCTCGATCACGAGTTCCGCTATCGCGGCGTGCTGGACCGCCCGCACAAGATCGATTTTCTGCGCAATCTCGACGTGCTGAGCGTGCCAGCCACCTACGACGAACCAAAAGGTTTGTTCCTGCTGGAGGCCATGGCGAACGGCGTGCCTGTGGTGGAACCGCGCCGGGGCGGACTGACGGAGATCGTGGAGAAGACCGGCGGTGGTATTCTGGTGGAGCCGGACGATCCGGCCGCGCTGGCGCAGGGCATCTACTCGCTGTGGAAGGATACTGCGCTCCTGGAGAACCTCGGGAAGAGAGGCGTCGAAGGAGTCCGGGAGCATTACAGCGCAGCACGCATGGCCGCGCGCGCTCTCGAGGTGTACGGAACGATCACCGCTCAAAAACCTCAGGAGGCATCCGGCGGTTTCAGTTCCTGAAACCTCCTCCACGCGAACATTTTCCTTAAGCAAATGACACCGGATTGATGCCGATGCGCCATTGCGTTTGGTTATGTCGCCTTCGGTGACGGATACCCGCTTACGCTATGGATCGACCACCCAAGAACCAACACACCCGCTCATGACCCCATTCCGGTGCAGCCTATGGACGATCTCGCCGTGATGCAACTCATAGTGGCCCGCCAGCGGCGACTGAAGGCGCGAGAATTCTTCCACCGTGACCAGTGCGGTCTCCACTGCCATGCGGGACCTCGGTTTCATCGGAGCGGATGCGGGATGCCTGTTCCACGGAGCCGGCCGGGCCTGCCCTGCATGCGACAATGGTCCCAAAAGCGTTGACCATGCTGGACGTCTCCCAGATCGAGAAAACTTACCCTACGCCACGAGGACCGCTTTCCATACTCTCCGGCGTTTCGTTCACTTTGCGGCGCGGCGACGC
>JBEKIM010000023.1:0-30119 GCA_050011755.1 Bryobacteraceae bacterium
CACCACCCGGGCCGCCACCGCCCGGACCGCCACCGCCCGGCCCGGCGCCCGGACCACTCTGTCCCCCGAATTGTCCGCCGCCCGGTCCTCCAGGCCCTCCCGGTCCACCCATAATCATGCCGAAATCCGACGGCGCGTTCTGCGCCAGACCCTGACTCAAACTGCCCGAAACCTGAAAGGCCTCGCTGCTGTTTTGGCCATCCGCCTGCGGCGCGGCGGGCGCCGCCGCTTCGGGCGCAGCCATCTCGCTCTGCAATTGCGATTCAAGCTGATTCGCGCCGCCCTGCGCGGCGCCCATCCGGGCCATGCGCTGCGCCATCGGCGACTCCTGTAATTGCAAGGCAAAATCGATCTTCGCGGCCTCCCCGCACGTCTCTTGCTTGGTAGCCGGCTCAAAACCGAACATGCGCACTTCTACGGAACAAGCCCCCGCAGGCGCCGCGGAGAACGCATAATGTCCGTTCGGGTCCGTAATGGTGACGAGTTTCTGGCCGCCGATCGTGGCCGTGACCGTCGCGCCGGGAATAGGCTGATTCGCCGACTTGACGGTGCCGCTTTGGGCATACAGCCCTCCGCCGGCAGCGAAGAGAGCTAAAAAAAAGAGAGGATGCTTCGGCAAGATTTGTAAATGCCTCAAACTGAGACGACGAGCGCAGGGCGTCGGGAGTTACCCTGTTAAGACATTGTAAACCATTGTCAGCGCGTAACATTCGTCGTTTTGGAAGCGCCTTTTCTGCATGCGTAAATTAATGACCACAGGCTTTCTTCTGGGCCTGCTCTCTCTGACGGCTCTGGCAGCGGATATCGGCGGCAAATGGACCGCGCAAGTGCCCGGCCGTAACGGGCAGACCCGCGAACAAACCTTCAATTTCAAAGTCGATGGCAGCACCCTTACGGGCACCGTAAGCGGTCGTATGGGCGAGATGCCGATTGCCGACGGGAAGATCGATGGCGATCAGGTTTCCTTCACGCAGACCATGGAGTTTAACGGGAACTCGATGAAGTTCGTGTACAAGGGAACTGTTTCCGGCGATGAAATCAAGTTCTCCAGGCAGCGTGACGGCGGCGAGGGAGAGCCCCAGACATTCACCGCGAAACGGGCGTCGTAACTTCGTCGTTGTTTAGAAATATAACCACGGCATCGCCGTGACAAACCAGCCGCGCGGGGGACGACTCTCCATATCCGAACCCGTTCTTCCGCGCGCCGTCGGCTGTGGCGGTGACCAGGTCCTTACGGGTTTCCACGCGTCCGTATACGACGGCCCAACTGTCGTAGTCCGCGCTGCCAAAGGGGAGTTTTGTCAGCGACGTGCCCATCTTCACTTCACGCACCTTCTCGGCGAGGAGCGGCGCATTCACGGCCAGCACGGCCGGAGGCTTGGGAGCCGTGGCCGGATCGTAAGTCACCCAAAAAGCGTTGGGCCACTCCTGATCGCCCGTGACAAACTTGTGCCCGCACTTCTGTTCGCCCAACCAGCGGCCGGTCTGCCGCGACGAGAAACGCCCGACCACCGCGACCACCTTGCCATCGTAAGCCTGGAGATCCTGCAGCACTTCGCACACCGTCACCGGCTGCAGCGCGGGCTCCGCACCCTCGATGAGCGGACACACCAACGTTAGTAGTAGAATTGCGAGTCGCACGGCACCTGAAGCGTTAATTCATTATAGGCGCGCTGCCCCGCCGCCGCGTTACGTGGCGCACGCTTTTAGCGCACCGGCGGGACTTTCAAGTCCCGCTTCACGGCGGACTGAATTAAGTCCGCCGCAGCACGCTACCCTGAGACCCCATTGGCGCTCAATAAGTTAGCGGTTGTTTTTCGGAGCCGCAAAGACGATGAGAACCAAGAATAGTGGGGCGGTCAATCTTGGCCGCAGCCGGCTTTCCAGCCGGCTTAGCCGCCTGAAAAGGCGGCTGCGGGCAGGATGCCCGCCCCACAAGGCGAAGCGCTTTCGACGTTGCCCAGCGCGGGTCTCGCCGCTGTTTCACCCGCATCCGCGGGGGCTCCCGCTGAAGCGTGCGCCACGGCTCTTAAGTCCCGCTTCACGCGCGATGCAGTTTCTCGACCGCATCCACCTGCGTCGCGCGCCAGACCGGTATGCCCGCCGCGACCATGGAAATTGCGATCACCGCCAGGGCCGCGGCAGATAGCGTGGCGAAGCCCGCCGAGGCTCCGAGCACGAGGCCGATGCCGCGCGCCGCGGCCCAGCCAGCCGGCATGCCGATCGCAGCGCCCGCCACCGACAGGCGCAGAGCCTGCCCTCCCGCCCAACGCAAAATGGCCGGCCGGGGAGCCCCTAACGCCATGCGGATGGCGATCTCGTCTTCCCGGACCCGTATCCAATAGTTCAACAATCCGTAAATCCCTACGGCCGCGAGCACCATCGCCAGCGCCGCGAATAGCGCCAGCAGCAGGGTGCTGAACCGCCGCTGTGCGAGCGACGCCGCCAGGGTCCGCTCGAAAGGCCGCAAGCTTTCGATCGGCAGATTGCGATCCACGGCGGTCACTATCCGGCGTACGGCGGGGGCCAGCAGCGAGGCGTCTCCGCCGGCGCGAATCATCACCACCATGGCCTGGCTGGGCTGCTGCGAAAAGGGCAGGTAGACCTCCGGATACGGTTCGGTGCCTAAGCCCATCTGGCTGACGTCGCCGGCTATTCCCACGATTTCATACGCCGGGCCTTCGCGATAAGGGCCGCCCCACTTGATGCGATGCCCCACGGCCGGAGTATTCGGCCACCACTTGCGCGCGAAGGTCTCGTTCACCACCGCCACCAGGGGCGCGCCGGCCCGATCTCCGTCATTGAACGCGCGCCCTTGCCGTAACGGAATGCGCATGGCACCGAAATAATCCCGATCCGCGGTGTTGAACAGGGCGATGGGCACCTCCGCCGGTGGCGGCGACGGCCGGTCCAGAATCGAGTAAAACCAGTCTCCGCAATCGCCGGCAGATGGTGGACAATTCACCGCGCCCACCGCCGCGACTCCCGGCAGACCGTTCAGCTTCCGCTCCAGTCTCCCATAGAAATCCCCGATAGCCGGCGGGCTTTTGTAGGATGCGGACGGCAGCACCAGTTCGAGCGCCAACACATGCTCCGGAACGAAACCCGGACCCGCGGTCTGCGCCGCGATCAGGTTGCGCAACAGCGATCCGGCGGCGAAGGCCAATACCAGTGTGAGCGCGATCTCCGCCACCACCAGCGCGCTCCGCGCCGTCTGCCCGCCCCTCCCCGCGGACGAGCGGGAACTGTCTTTCAGCGCCTGGACGAGGTCCGCCATGCCGGCACTGAAAACTGGAGCGATACCGGTGGCCAGCCCGGTAAGTACCGTGATGGCGGCGGCAAACAGCAGTACCCGCCAATCGAAAGTGGTTTCGGAGAGCCGTGGAATGCCGCGCGGCCCCGCCGCGATCAGCGCGCGCGATCCCCATTGCGCCAGCAGGCCGCCGGCCGCGCCGCCCACAATCGCGAGCAGCAGATTCTCGGTGAGCAGTTGGCGCAGCAGCCGCGTCCGCCCGGCGCCGATCGCCGCGCGAATGGCGATCTCTCGTGCCCGGGCCGTGGCGCGCGCCAGCACCAGGCTGGCCACGTTGGCGCAGGCGATGATCAGCACCAATCCCGCGGCCGCCAGCAGGATCAACAGCGTGGGCCGGATGTCACCGGTTGTATATTCCGTCAGAAACTCGCCGTGGGCGCGGTGCTGGCTCTCGGGTCCGGGGTCGGATTCCGCCAGGCGCAGCATGATCTGGTCCAGGTCCGCCACCGCCGCGTGCAGCGTCACGCCAGGCTTCAGCCGCGCCAGTAGCCGCATGGAACCGTGCCGCGCACGGTCTACGGTTTCACCTTCGAATCCGTGCAGCGGCAAATAGTAATCTACGGATGGCTGGAAAAAATTCAATCCCGGACTGAGCACGCCGATGACTTGGTAGGCTTTGCCGTCGAGCGCCAGCGTCGTGCCCACGATGGCCGGATCGCCGCCCAGCCTGCCGGACCAGAACCGATAGTCGAGCACCACGGTGGGAGCCGCGCCGGCCTGGTCGTCCGCGGCGCCGAATACGCGGCCGAGCACCGCATGTGCGCCCGTGAGTCCGAAGAAACCATAGGTCGCCAGGCCCGCGCGCGTGAGTAGCGGATCGCCGCGGCCGGTCAGCGTGAGATGCGCGGAGCGGATGCCGGCCATATCTTCGAAGCTATGGTTTTCATTCCGCCAGTGCTGGTAATTCACCCAGGTGACGCTGATACCTTCCGCCTTGGGATCCGATTCGCCGAGCCACAACAGCCGTTCGGCCGCGGGATAAGGCAGCGGGCGCAGCAGCACGGCATTCACCACGCTGAAAATCGCGGTGTTCGCGCCGATGCCCAGCGCCAGCGTCAGCACCACCACGAGGGCGAAGCCGGGCGATCGCCGCATCCCCCGCAGCCCGTAGCGCAGGTCTTGCGCGAAGGTTTCGAGCGCGCGGAACGTCCACGCATCCCGGGCGCGTTCCTGGATCCCGGTGAGATTGCCTACGTGCCGGCGCGCCGCCCGGCGGGCCTCGTCGGGAGACATGCCGCGCGCGATATTCTCCTGGATTTCGAAGTCCACGTGCGCCTCGATCTCGGCGCCGAGATCGTCCGCCAGCCCGCCCCGGCCGGTCGCCAGCAGGCGCAGCTTGGATGCCCATTCCCGTAGCATGTTCAGCCCTCCGGCGCCAGAACGCGTCCCATCGCTTCGACGAACCGCTGCCAGCGCGACGTGGCGGCCGCCAGTTGTTTGCGCCCCGCGGGCGTCAGCCGGTAATACCGGGCGCGGCGGCCGTTGGGCGATACCTTCCATTGCCCCGCGATCCAGGCGCGCTGCAGCAGGCGCTGCAGCGCGGGATACAGCGAGCCGTTATCCACCAGAAATTCGTCGCCGGATTGCCGCTCCAGAAACTGGCTGATGCCGTAAGCGTGGTTGGGGCCGGTCTGCAGGCTGCGCAGGATCAGGACTTCCATCGTGCCCTGCAGGAATTCCAACCGTTCCCGTGGATCGTCTACCGTAGGCATACTACCTATATACGCCGGCCGCCGGCCGTTGTCAAGGCGGGTGCCGCTGTCACTTTGGATGATTCGGCAGGGTAATTTGCGCGCTATGTGGCGCGGAAGGACGGCGCCTGGCGCGACGTGTACCTATTCTCTCGCGGCGCGAATTCCGAGGAGTCTAATGGCGCGAAGGGATTTCGCGCCAGGATGGCGATTCGTAACAGCCCATGCGGCGACTGAGCGAATCTCCGAGTCGGCTACCGTCGACCCGGAGCGTTCGATTCGACACTTCATCGACGGGACTCCACGGGATCAATCTCATCAAACGCCGTTTAGGGTCAGCCCGGGTCAGTTGGTAGGTGACCCTTATTTCCCACACCCTTGCTTCTTGATCTCTACCCGGCGATTCTTGGCTCGGCCTTCGTCGCTGCCGTTATCGGCGATTGGAACCTTCAGACCGTATCCGTGTGCCGTCAGGCGATCGGCTGCAATGCCCTTCGCGCGAAGCCACTCGAGGACGGCGGTCGCTCGCGAGTCGGACAGTTTCTGGTTGTAGTCGTCGCCGCCGACGTTATCGGTGTGTCCCTGCACTTCCAACTTAACCTCCGGTCTCGCTTTGAGCAACGCCAGTATTTTCTGCAGAATCGGCTCCGAATCCGGGCGCAACGTCGCTTTGTTGAAATCGAAATGGATGCCGTAGAGCGCGACGTGACAATCCCGGTCCAGTTCCCTGCCAATGTCCTCGCCGCCAACATCGGCGACCTGGATCGTGTAGTCTCCGCCGCTGCTGTGCAAAGACGCCCAAAGATCGCGCCCGTTGGCGTTGTAGTGCGCATTGAGAACCGCGTCTGCGGTGTGGACGTTCTGAACCTGTTTAACAATCGTCCAGCCCGCTTGCGTGAGCGCTTCGTGATAGACGGTGGCGAACAGGACCGTTGTTCGCAGCGGCGGAGGCAGGGTGTAGGACTTAATGATCGACCCGCTGCCGACAACTTGCATCTCGTGGTTGTTCTTGTCAACGTCCACATCTATCGTCATTGGTGTGTCGTCGAGATGGCCGCTTCCGGCTATGGAGCCGGGGAGCGGAGACAGATACGGAAGGTCGCCGGTCCTGACGCTGACCGTTTCGGGTTTCGCCGTGGGAGCATTCAGTTTCAGCTTGAGAGCCGGCGGCCCCACTTCGACGAGGTCCAAACGCAGTTCCTCTGCATTGAAAATCCACAGACCGAACCAGGTGTCATGGCCGTCCTTCTGATACCGGGCAAACTTCTCCTGACCGGGCGCCTCGGAGATAACGGTCCATCCGCCCCGCACCACCGCCGGCTTGATCTGCGCCCAGACCGCTTCCGGATCGGTACTGCGGGGGACGTTGAGAGGCGTCAGGTTTCCATTCCAGTGTCTGCCGCGCTGGACCGCGTTGGGTTTGCCGCTGATGTTGAACTCCGCCTCGCCATAATCTTCCTGGATAGAATTCGGCTTCAGTTGCACCTGCGCAGGAAGCGTGACGTAGGCCGGAAGAGTCGGCGCCTGCGCCAGACAGGCAGCGACGCTGCAAATCAGAACCAGAAAAAACGCGGCAAAACTCTGTTGCAGGACGCCCTCCCTACGATAGGTGCGCCAAATGCCGAAATCATGTCTCATCGAACCTCCTTGCGTGTCGTGAAAACAAGCATACCGCGAGCTCGCTTTGGCGCTTCAGATTTCTGCTCGCCCGGAATCCGGAACGGCTGGCGAAAACAGGAAAACTTCCGGCATCGGATGTGTCACCCGCGAACTCCAGGTGTGGGCGAGATCAAACGACGTAAGCAGCCATGTCGGAAGTCCGCTTCTAAGAAGCGTGGCTCGATGCACGTCGCGGTCGATCCTGTAAAACGCCGCTCACGAAAACCACATGAGCGTGAAGTCGGCACCTCGTCGAAGCGCACTGGTCGTATCACGCGCCACTCGGACTGAGCCAAGTTGTCGAGTAGCGGCCTAAAAAGGTACTACTTCAATCGCGGCAGGTGCTCCGGTTGCACCAGGAGGCGAATGGATCGGCCCTGCCCAGGGGTCCTTTCGATGAGACCGTTGCGCTCCAGGGTCTTAACCATATCATGAACGGCGGGCGGCGAAACCTGGAAGTAGCGTTCCAGGTCCGACTCGGCGGGGGCCTGGCGGTGGATCTTGCTGTAGCTGTAGATGAAGGCCAGATACTGACCCTGTTTTGCCGTAAATGGGGGTGCCACATACGGATCGAGTTTGGGCGCCGGATCGATGCTTACCTCGAAGGCGTCCTCGCCAAAACTCTCGAAGACGCGGACATGGAGAATGTAAACCTTGCCGCCGATCACCGTGCGAACGGCCCTCTTGGTGGCGGCGTGGAGATTGGCTTGCAACTCTCTCGCATCGGGGCGGGTGTCCTTGAAATTCGCGATCCGGGTGCGTGCGTCGGCGATTTGCGCGAATGCCGTTTGCCGGCCGTCTCTGCGCTCCGTCTCAAACGATTCGAGCGCCGAACGACATGGCGTGGCCGCATAACTGTTCGAGCATTGTTGCGGGTTTACCCATGCGCTTAAGAATAGCCGAAGCCATTGATGAAGGAAACCCCCGGCGGTGGATAACCGTTCCCGCGCCGCGCCGGTCGCTCGCTACGCCAAGTGGCGTGCAAACTCCCGCGCCAAATAATTAGCAAAGTAGTATCCGCCCTACCGCAGATTGTGTTTCTTGATCGCATGCCGCCGCTTGTCCCAGGTGATACCCAGGATCCGCGCGGCATTCACCCGATTGCCGCCCGGCTGCTCCAGCGCCTGCTCGATTATCCGGCGCTCCCGCTCGTCGAACGATAGCGCCCTTTCCCGGCTTGCCAACCGCCACGCCCGCGGCACCCTGCCGCATTTTGCGGCAGACCGGCCAAGGGGACAGATCCATTCCACGGAGCCAAATGAGCTATATGCTCATCGCGCGAGACCCCGGTCCGTTCTGGCTGGGGATAGGAACGGGGGCCTTGAATCTTGCGCAAAAGCTGTCTCAGAGTTCAGCCGCTTCGTCCGCATTTCCAACGACGGAGACCGCTTGCTCAGGTCTTCCTTCGGTGCTGAGTCAGGCATGCGGCCGTGTTTCACAACGAAGCGCCGGAAATCCTTCGGCGTCATACGCCGCGCCTCCCGGAACCGCCGGTTAAAGTTCGATAGATTAGCGAACCCCGCTTCGGAGGCAATCACGCTAATGGGCCGGTCTGTTTCCACCAGCAGCATGCAGGCGCGCCCGATTCGCAACCGGCCCAGGTAGTCGCTCAGGTTCTCCCCGACATGGCGTACGAACAGCCGGTGCAGGGATCGCGGCGACAGGTTACCCACAGCGCACAAATCTTCCACTCGGATCGACTCCGCGAACCGCTTGTGTAACAGATTCAGTACCCGGGTCAACTGCGCCGATTCGATGGAGGCTTCCGGCCGCGCCGTAATTTGTGTTGCCAGCGGCGCTGCCTCGATATCGGCTAACTCGCTCAGCAGTTCCAGCGCGGTTTCGAGACGCCGGCGCGGCGAATCCGACAGCAACTCCGGCAGGCGCGACTCCATCCGGGCTCCCGCCGGCTGAAGAAAACTGAGTCCGGTGGCCGCTCTTTTCAGCAATCTCCGAAGGCCGGAGAATTCGGGGCACACCTCCGCCAGCCGGAGAGCCCAAGTCCCGGTAAACCACACCACCACTGCCGTGTGCGGACGGCTCTCATCGATCGCCGACGTCGATGCCCAGGTGTGCGGCATGTCCGAAGGAACCAGAACCAGGTCCTGCGAATCGTACGGGCCAATATGGTCGGCAATGAACCGCCACCCGCGGCTATTCAGTGTCAGGGTTAATTCGTACTCGGGATGGTGGTGCCACTCGAAAGGAATCGCCGGGATCTGCCGGTTATAGACGCGAATGGAACAGCCCTTGGGAAAGGTAATGTGTTCGAATTGTAACTTCAACCGTTTACCTCCGGGATCGGACAACCAGCGCCCCCATGCTGTCCGAATAGTATCAGAAATTGTCCTCTCTCTGTCAGGCATGCTGCAAGCGCCGCCCTACAATCTGCTCATGGGCGATGAGAAGGGCCTCGGCCCTCCCGGAGCCTGTTTGGGACTGTCTAACTCGAGGAATCAAAAAACTATGCCGCTTGAAGTTGAGAATCTACCCGAAGCCATCCGCCAGGTGAAGAGGGACCTGCGGGCGGCTCTCCCGAATTATGCGGAGATCTTTCGGGACGTCGAAAGCGAAATGCGCCGCCAGGTGGCGCAGATCGTCAAGGAGCGGGATGCCGGCGAGCCGGCGATCCCTTCCATTCACTATTCAGAGATTGCCGGCGGCGGGGTTTCGCCGCAAATGACTGCGAAAATCAAAGATCGCGGCGCATGCGTCATCCGGAATGTCTTTGCGCCCGAACAGGCGAGCGCCTGGAATGAAGAGATCGGCAGGTATGTGGAGGAGAACCGTTTGGACGAGAAACTCGCGCATGCCGCGGAAGACAAGTATTTCGGCAACCTGGGGATGAGCAAGCCCCAGATCTACGGCATTTATTGGTCGCGTCCGCAGGTGCAGGCGCGCCAGGCGGAATCGCTCACGCGCGCGCGGATCTTTATGAACCGCCTGTGGCTGGCAGAAAGCGAGGGCCGCCGTCATTTCGATCCCGAGCAGACGCCGGTGTACGCCGATCGCATCCGGCGGCGGCCGCCGGGATCCACCTCTCTCGGCATTTCGCCGCACTGCGATGGCGGATCGGTGGAGCGCTGGCTTGACGACAGTTTTCGCAAAGTCTACCGCCACGTCTTCTCCGGCAACTGGCGCCAGTACAATCCGTTCGATGCCGCCTGGCGTCCGGATGCGCGCGAGATTCCGTCTCCGGCAGTCTGCTCCATGTTTCGCACGTTCCAAGGCTGGACCGCTCTCACACGCCAAGGCAAAGGGGACGGCACGCTGCAGTTGATCCCGATCGCGAACGCCATGGTCTACATGCTGCTGCGTGCGCTGCAGGACGACGTTCCGGACACCGATTTGTGCGGGGCCATGCCAGGCCGCGCGCTGTCCGTGCGGCCGGAATGGCACGCCCCGCTTCTCGAAGCGCTCACTTCGATCCCTGTGATGGAACCCGGCGATGCGGTGTTTTGGCATTCCGATGTGGTGCACGCGGTCGAAGACGTGCACAGAGGGCAGGGTTACAGCAATGTCATTTATATCGGAGCGACCGTAGGGTGCGCCAAGAACACGGCCTACCTGGCCCGGCAAGCGCCGGCGTTCCTGGCTGGCCAGACTCCGCCCGATTTCGCTCCCGACAACTTCGAAGTCGATTTTCGGGGACGCGGTACGGAGACCGATCTTACCGCACTCGGAAGAAGCCAACTGGGGTTGCCGCCCCAATAGCGGCAGGCGTGGCGCGCAAATGCCGCGCCGCGCATTTATTTAGGAGTAACAGGCCATTATGCCGCAATCTATCTCAGTCGAGCCGGAAGAGGTTCTGGCACCGGGAAGCATCCATTTTTCAGATATCCCGGTCAACGTGTACCGGCGAACCATCGAGGAAGAGCGCGCGCACTACTCGACGGAGGAGTTCCTGAACATCTGGCAGGACATGTGCGCCATTCGCGAGTTCGAGACCGCCCTCAATGAGATTAAGGTCAAGGGCAGCTATCGAGGCCTGGCGTATCGGCATGCGGGACCGGCGCACCTCTCCATCGGCCAAGAGGCCGCGGCGGTAGGGATGGCGTTCGCCTTAACTCCCGAGGATCACATTTTCGGATCCCACCGCAGCCACGGGGAGATTCTGGCCAAAGGGTTTTCGGCCATACGGCAGATCGAAGAACCGCAACTCCTGAAAATCATGGAATCGTACCGTGGCGGCGCCGTGTTGCGGCCGGTCGCCAAGGGATATCGCGGCAATATTCGCAGCCTGGCGGTGCGCTTCCTCATCTATGGCGCCTACGGCGAGATCTTCGCGCGGGAAACCGGATTGAACCGCGGCATGGGCGGCTCGATGCACGCCTTCTTCATCCCGTTCGGAATCTATCCGAACAACGCCATCGTCGGCGGCTCCGGATCGATCGCGCCAGGCGCGGCTCTTTACAAGCGCGTGAATAAGCAGCCGGGAATCGTGGTCTGCAACATCGGCGATGCGTCTTTTGCCTGCGGCCCAGTCTGGGAAGGCATCACGTTTTCCGCGATGGATCAGTTCCGCCGCCTGTGGGACGAATCGCTGTGCGGCGGCCTGCCGATCCTGTTTAACTGCATGGACAATTTCTATGGCATGGGTGGCCAGACCTGCGGAGAAACCATGGGCATGCGGTCGATCGCCCGCATCGGCGCCGGCGTAAACCCGGAGCAAATGCATGCCGAGCGCGTGAACGGATACAATCCCCTGTCCGTAATCGACGCGTTCCGCCGCAAGCGGCAAGTGCTGCTGGAAGGGCGCGGCCCGGCGTTACTCGACACGGTGACCTACCGGATCAGCGGCCACTCCCCCTCGGACGCGTCGAGCTACAGATCGAGCGAAGAAGTCGAACGCTGGCGCGAGTGCGATTCGATCGCCCGGTACCGCGACAACCTGATAACCAGCGGAGTAGTAGGGGAAGACGCTCTGGATGCATCGCGGGAGTGCATCGAGAGGGACGTTTTCGAGATGTTCCGGCGAGCCGCGGATCTCGAAATCAGCCCGCGTATGGCGGCCGCTTCGGAGACGATTGGAGCCGCCATGTTTTCGGAACGGCGCGTGGAACGGTTTGACGAGCGGCCCGCCGAACTGCGGCAGGACCTGGCGGAGAACTCTCGCGTGATTCAGATTCAGGGGAGAGTTCGTACTCCGGTACAAGGGGCCGCGGCGTTACAGCGAGCGAAGCTATTCAATGTTCGCGACGCGATTTTCGAAGCCTTGCTGCACCGGTTTGCCATCGATCCCACGATGATTGCTTTCGGCGAAGAGAATCGCGACTGGGGCGGCGCTTTTGCCGTCTACCGCGGCGTGACCGAGGCGCTGCCTTATCACCGGCTCTTTAACGCGCCGATCTCGGAGGCTGCGATTGTCGGCGCGGCGATCGGATACGCGCTCGAAGGTGGACGGGCGGTGGTCGAATTGATGTATGCGGACTTCATGGGCCGCGCGGGCGACGAGATTTTCAATCAGCTCGCAAAATGGCAGGCCATGTCCGCCGGTGAATTGGTTATGCCGGTCACCCTGCGCATCTCCGTCGGCGCCAAGTACGGCGCCCAGCACGCGCAGGATTGGAGCGCCATGGTCCACCACGTTCCGGGCCTCAAGGTGGTCTATCCCGTCACGCCTTATGACGCGAAGGGCATGATGAACACGGCGCTGGCCGGCACCGACCCCGTGATCTTCTTCGAAAGCCAGAAGTGTTACCACATGGCTGAGATGTTCGTCGAAGGCGGCGTTCCCGAGGGCTACTATGAAGTCCCGTTCGGCGAGCCCGCCGTGAGACGTCCCGGCCGCGATCTGACCATCGTCACTCTCGGCCCCGCGCTTTACACCGCGTTGCAGGCCGCCGATGAACTGGAACAGCGCTTCGGTCTATCGGCTGAGGTCATCGATCTGCGCTCGGTCACGCCGTTGAACTATGCGCCGCTCGTGGAGTCCGTCCGCAGAACCAGCAAGGTGCTGCTGGTGAGCGATGCCGTCGAGCGCGGGTGCGTCATGCAGACGGTCGCCGCCACTCTCACCCAGCTCAGCTTCTACTCGCTCGACGGACCGCCGGTGGTCATCGGGTCGCGCAACTGGATCACACCCGCCGCCGAGCTCGAATCCATGTTCTTTCCGCAGCCCGGCTGGATCATCGACGCCATTCACGAGCGGCTGATTCCTCTCCCCGGTTATCACGCCGCCACGAACCAGACGCTGGCCGGGATGGAGCGCCGTTCGCGACTGGGGATCTAGGGGGAGATCATGAAGCCCTACGCAGTCGGAATCGATGTGGGCGGCACCAAGATCGCCGCCGGCGTGCTCGACCGCTCGATGAACGCGCTCTCGGTGCATGTGACGAATGAACACGCAGGCCGGCTCCCGGCACAGGTCGTCGACGCCATTGAGCGGGCGTACTGGGAGGCGCTGAACCAGGCCCGCATCTCTCCCAGCGACGTGGCCGGAATCGGCCTCAGCTTCGCGGGACACACCGACGGCCGCCGCGGAGTGGTTCTCACCAGCTCCAACATGCCGGAATGGGACCAGGTCCCGCTGCGCGATATCGTCTCGAAAAGGCTGGACCAGCATGTCATTCTCGACAACGACACGAACCTCGCCGTTGTCGCCGAGCATCGTTATGGCGCCGGGTGCGGCGCCGCCGATGTCGTCTACATCACCTTCAGCACCGGCGTAGGGATGGGAATCCTGGTGAATGGCAAGCTCTACCAGGGGTATACCGGGACCGCCGGCGAGATCGGGCACACGGTAGTGGAGACCGACGGGCGCCGCTGCAGTTGCGGTAAGCGCGGCTGTCTGATGGCGTATGCCTGCGGCATGGCGCTGCGCAGCCGCGCCTGGGACCGGATTCAGGCGGGCGAAGAGACGGCCTTGCGCGACCTGGCCTGGGATGACCCGCTACTGATCAATGGCGAATTGATCTGCGAGGTGGCCAAGAAGGGCGATCCGGTGGCGCAGGATCTCATCATCTCCACCGGCCGGTATCTCGGGATCGCGCTCTCCACCGTCGTCCAGGTGCTGAATCCGGAAGTCATCGTGATCGGCGGCGGATTGACGAACATGGGATCGATGCTGCTCGACCCGTGTCTCGAATCGCTGCGCCAGAACGTTCACCCGGTATTGTGGAATGCGGGACGCATCGTCCTGGGCCGTTTCCAGCGGAACGTCGGCCTGATCGGCGGCGCGGCCGCGGTTTTCAGCGAAATGGAAACGGGCCCGCCCGAAACGGTTCCCGGCTTCGCGGCAGTACGGGTCGACCGCACAGCGCCCCCGCGCTCCGCCACGCGACTCTCCAATACCGAGCGCAGCGCGCTCGAGCGCGTGGAAGGAACGGTCTTCGACATCCAGCGCTATTCGCTCGACGATGGCCCCGGCCTGCGCACGGCCGTGTTCCTCAAAGGCTGCCCGCTGCGTTGCGCCTGGTGCTCCAACCCCGAATCGCAGCGCGTCATCCCCGAACTGCTGCGGTTTCCCAACAGGTGCATCGCATGCGCAGCTTGCGTCGACACCTGCCCGGTGGAAAGCCGGAAATGGAACGCCGGCCACATCGACTGGGATCGCAAGTCTTGTACGCGCTGCGGCGAATGCGCCCGAATCTGCCCGGCTCAGGCTACGGTGTGGAGTGGCGTCCGCCGCGCCGCGGGAGACATCCTGCGCGAGGTGCTCTCCGACGCCGCATTCTATGAATACGGCGGCGGACTGACGCTCACCGGCGGCGAGCCGCTGTTACAGCCAGGCTTCGCCGAAGCGATCCTCCGGCTGGCAAAGGCCCAGCGTCTGAATACCGCCATCGAAACCACGGGCAACGCGCCATGGGAGACCCTCGAGACCGTCAGTCCTTACGTCGATCTCTGGCTCTTCGATCTGAAACATATGGACAGTCCGGCGCACCGCAAATGGACCGGCCTGGGAAACGAACTGATCCTGTCCAACCTCAGGCGGCTGGCTGCGTCGGACGCCCCCATCCGGGTGCGTATGCCCCTGATCCCGGAGGTGAACTCGAGCGAAGACAATCTGCGCCGCACGGCCGAATTCCTCGCCGAACTGGGTGGCGCGGTCCAATCGCTCGATCTGCTGCCGTACCACAAAATGGCCCGGGCGAAGTATGCAGCGCTCGGCCAAAGCCCCAAGTTTTACGATGCCGCGCCGATGCCGGATAACCAGGTGGAAGCCGCGGCAGAGTTACTACGATCCTACAAACTCACGGTGCACGTTGTCGGCCGTGCCACACAAAAGGAACTTGAATGCTTGCCGCAATGATTGAAACCGGATGTACCGCGCGTGTGAGCCGCCTGCGCGAACGCGTATTGGACACGCTGCCCTCGGTCTGCGCCGAGCGCGGTCTGCTGGTCACCGAAGCGCATAAGACATACGCCGCGGATCCAACCGTGTTACGGCGTGCCAAGGCACTGGCCCATGTGTTAGATCACATGACCATCCGCATCGACGAGGGAGAATTGATCGTGGGCAACCAGGCCAGCGCGCCGCGCGCAGCCCCGCTCTTCCCTGAATACGAGGCGGATTTTCTGGTCGATGAAGTTGACGAGTTCGCGCACCGCCGGGCCGACGTCTATACCGTGCCGGCGGATGTGAAGTGCGCCATCCTCGAACAAATCGGCCCCTACTGGCATGGGAACACTCTATTCGATCGCGCCCAAGCCATGCGGCCCGGCGAAGTAACCCGGGCCGAGAAGCTCGGTGCGATTTCGGGACGCGGCAACATCTCTTCCGGCGACGGCCACATCATCATGAATATTCCGAAGGTGTTGCGCCAGGGCCTCGCAGGCGTCCTCGACGAGGTGCGGGCTGCAAGCGCCGCGGTTTCCGCGTACGATGCCGTCGATTTCAAGAAGCGGATCTTCTACCAGGCGGCGGAAATCAGCCTCGCGGCCGCCATCCGGTTCGCCCGCCGGTATGCCGCCGAAGCCGCACGCCAGGCCAGTGCCACTCAAGTCGCGGATCGCAAGGCGGAGCTTGAGCGCATCGCCGAAGTTTGCGATCGCGTACCGGCCCTACCCCCGCGCAACTTCCAGGAGGCCGTGCAATCCGCCTGGTTCGTGCACCTGGTGAGCCAGATTGAAAGCAATGGCCATTCGTTTTCGCTCGGCCGCTTCGACCAATACACTTACCCGTTTTATCGGGCCGACCTCGAAGCCGGGCGCATCACGCCGGAACAGGCCCAAGAACTGCTCGAATTACTGTGGCTCAAGCTCTTTTCGATAATCAAGATCCGGCCGTGGCATCACACGCGATACGGCATCGGTTATCCGACCTATCAGAACGTCACCATCGGAGGCCAGACCCCGGCCGGCCAGGACGCGACAAACGACATCTCCTACATGGTTCTCGAGACCATCCGCGAGACGCGGTTGACGCAACCCAATGTTTCGGCCCGGATCCACCTGGGAACACCCGATCGTTTCCTGCTGGAGTGCGCCAGGACCATCCGTCTCGGGACAGGCATGCCGGCCATCAAGAACGACGAAATCATCGTACCCGCCTTGCTCGACAAAGGCGTTCGATCCGGGGACGCGTACGATTACGCGATCGTGGGCTGCATCGAGGCCGCCGTTCCCGGTAAATGGGGCTACCGCAATACCGGCATGTCGTTCCTGAACCTGTTGAAGGTTCTGGAGTTGACCCTGAACGACGGTAAGGATCCCGCCACCGGCACACAACTGCTGCCCGGGCACGGCGATCTCACCGCTTTCGACTCCATGGAGTCCATATACACCGCCTACCGCGAGCAGTTGCGCTACTACACGCGCCTGAGCATCGAGGCCGATACGGTGGCGGACCTCTGCCTCGAAGACATGGCGCCCGACGCATTCTGTTCGGCGCTGGTGGACGATTGCATTGCGAGAGGCAAGACCATCAAGGAAGGCGGCGCGGTCTACGACATCGTCAGTGGCCTCCAGTCCGGCGCCGCGAATGTTGCGGACTCGTTCATGGCCCTGAAGACGCGCGTCTTCGACGAAAAAGTGCTGACCGCCGCCCAGGTAAAGGAATCGCTCGCCGCCGATTTCCAGAATCCCGGGGGCGAACTGGTGCGCCAGCGTTTGCTGCATGCCCCCAAGTTCGGCAACGATATTTCCGAAGTGGACGGCATGGCAGCCCAGGTTCTGAACGATTATCTGGATGAAGCGCGCCGTTACCACAATACGCGCCACGGCCGTGGTCCGATTGGCGGCGGCTACGCGGGATCCACGTCGAACATCTCGGCCAACGTACCTTTAGGGGCCAGTGTCGGCGCGACTCCCGATGGACGCCGCGCGGGCGAGCCGATCGCGGAAGGGGTGTCGCCCGTCCACGGCTGCGATACCGGAGGTCCCACCAAGGTGTTCTGTTCGGTTGCCCGATTACCGACGATCAAGAGCATCGCCCAGTTGCTGAACCTGCGTCTGTCGCCCGGGAGCCTCGCATCCGAAGAAGGACTGAACCGGCTGGTGGCATTGCTGAAGGGGTTCCGCAACCTGAAGCTCTGGCACGTGCAATTCAACACTGTCGGCACCGAGGCTCTGCTGGAGGCCCAGAAACACCCCGAGAAATATCGCGACCTGGTGGTACGGGTAGCGGGGTATAGTGCGCTATTCGTGACGCTCGACCGGGCGACGCAGGACGACATCATCCGCCGCACATCTTGCGATTTGAGTTGAACGCGGAGAAACCGCCCTACCGCAGATTGTGTTTCTTGATCTTATATCGCAGCTTGTCCCGCGTGATACCCAGGATTCGTGCGGCATGTACCTGATTGCCGCCCGCCTGCTCCAGCGCCTGCTCGATCACCCGGCGCTCCTGCTCGTCGAACGATAGCGCCCCTCCCGCGGCGGCGGGCGCCTGCGGGGGCGGAGCCGGATTGCCAACCGCCGCGCCCACGGCCCCCTGCCGCATATATTGCGGCAGATCGGCCACGTCGATGGTCTCGCCGGGCGCCAGCATGCAGGCGTGCCCGATCACATTCTCCAACTCGCGTACGTTGCCGGGCCAGGAGTGCCGCGACAGCAGGATCTGCGCGCGCGGCGTCAACGACTCCACGGGCTTCCTATATTGGGCGGCGAATTTCCGGATGAAGAACCGCTCCAGCAGCGGCAGGTCTTCTTTGCGGTCGGCCAGCGCCGGCGTCCTGATCTCCACCATTGAAAGCCTGTAATACAGGTCCTCCCGAAAGCGCTTCTCGGCGATCTGCAAGCGCAGATCGTGATTGGTGGCCGCCACCACCCGCACATCCACGGGGCGCGCGGTCAGCGATCCCACCCGCTGCACTTCCCGATTCTGCAGCACGCGCAGCAGTTTTGCCTGCGTGGCCAGAGGCATGTCGCCGATCTCGTCCAGAAACAGCGTGCCGCCGTGCGCATATTCAAACAGGCCCATCTTGTTGGAGTCCGCACCGGTGAACGCTCCCTTTACATGTCCGAACAGCTCGCTTTCGAACAGCGTTTCCACCACCGCGGAACAATTACACACCACCATCGGGCCGGACGCCTGGCTGAGCTTGTGCAGCGCCTGCGCCACCAGTTCCTTGCCGGTGCCCGTGGGCCCGGTGACCGCGCAGGCCCTGTAGTGCGGCGCCACGCGGCGAATTTGCCCGAACATCTCCCACATCAGCGGACTGCGCCCCACCATCCCCTCGAACTGGCTGGTGTCCATCAACTCGCCGTCCAGTTGGCTGACGCGCTGGCGCCGCCGCGCGTCGCCGGCCAGCTTGCCGATACGCTCCCGCAATATGGGCAGCGAAATCGGTTTGGTCAGGTAATCGCAAGCGCCCTTCTTGATGGCTTCCACCGCGGCCTCGGTGGAATAATGCGCCGTCATCAGGATCACGTCGGTGGCCGGATCCACCTCCAGAATATGGCTCAACAGTTCCATGCCGTTCATCTTCGGCATCACCACATCGCTCAGCACGATTTCCGGGCGCTCGCGGCGCATCAGTTCCAGGCCGCGCTCCGGGCCGTCGGCCGTGAAGATCTCCAGACCGTTGTCCGCGAGAGCTTCCGAAACCAGTTCCAGGCTCTGCGGATCGTCGTCGATGGCGAGTAGCTTGATGCGCTGCGGCATAGCGGGTTTGTCCGTCACCCGAGAAGTTTCTTGATTTCCTGCCGCAACGCGGCGATCTGCACGGGCTTGGTGATGTAACCGTTGAAGCCGGCATCCCGCGCCCGTTCGCTGTCGCCCTGCATGGCGAAAGCCGTCAGAGCCACCACCTTCAGCTCGGAAAGACACGCATCGGCGCGCAGTTCGCGCAGCACTCCGTAGCCGTCCAGGCGGGGCATCTGGATATCTACCAGAACCAGGTCCGGTGAACTCTCCCGCGCCCGGTTCACAGCGTCCTGCCCATCCACCGCTTCGACTACGTCGTAACCGCTCATCTCCAATACTTCCCGGATCAACTCGCGGCTGGCGTCGTTATCGTCCGCCACCAGAATCCGGCTCATGCGCGCCCCGCCTGGTCGCCCACCGCCCGGCGCAGATCGGCCAGCAATTGCTTCTTCCATTCACGGCCCTTTTGAAACAAGCTGGTCGTCTCGTGGCGCAGCATGTCGATTTCCAGATCCGTCAGATCCTTGGCCGTCAGGACCAGCACCGGGATGTTGCGCAAACCAGGATCTTCCTTCATGCGCAGCAGCAGTTCGAAGCCATCCATCTCGGGCATGATCAGGTCCAGCAGGATCGCGCTTACCGAGATATCCGCCAGCGCCGCCAGCGCCTCCTTGCCGTTACCCGCCAGCACCGGAATGTATCCGTCCGATTCCAGCATCTCCTTCAGTAATTCGCGCGTGCCGGCCTCGTCGTCCACCACCAGCACCTTGGCCGGACCGTTGGACCCCGGACCGACAAACCGGCGGACGGCTCCCAATAGCACTTCCTTGTCGACCGGTTTTACCAGGTATTCGGCGGCGCCCAGCGCCAGACCCACCTTCGGTTCATCCACCACCGTGACCACAATCACAGGAATAGTGGCTGTGATGGGCGTCTTCTTCAGCGCATACAGCGTGTCCCAGCCGCCCTTGCCGGGCATGAACATGTTTAGCGTAATGGCGTCCGGCGCGTGCTCGGCGGCCTTCGCCAGAGCCTCCGAAGACGATCCGGCGGTGATCAATTGGTACCCTTCGGGTTCCAGCCAGCTCGCCAGGAGTTCGCGCGCCGCGGGTTCGTCGTCTACCACCAGAACCAGCGGATGTGCGCGGGCGGGTCCGATCTCGGCGGGAGCCCCGTTGGTCTCGGACGAATCCGGCTGCGCGCGGCCCGCGGATATGGTGAAGCTGAGCCGTGCGCCTTTGCCCGGTTCGCTCTCCACCCAGATGCGCCCCCCATGCTCTTCTACCAGGCGCTTGGTGATGGCTAGCCCCAGGCCCGTGCCCTCCTTGATGCCCTTGGTGGTCGCGCCCACCTGGTGGAAAGCGTCGAAAATGGCTTCCTGTTCCTCGAGCGGAATTCCAAAGCCGGTGTCGCTGACCGAAACCGTCAGCCGCCCGCGCCGCTCTACCGCCTGCACCCAAATCTTGCCGCCGTCGGGCGTGAACTTCACCGCGTTGCTCAACAGGTTGACTAGGATTTGCTTGAATCGAATGCGGTCCGCGAAGACCGTGATATCCGGTCCGATGCTGCTGTGTACCACAATGTTCTTGGCCGCTGCCGCGGGCCGGATGCTGACCAGCACGTCGGCCAGAACCACGGCCACCGCCGCGGTCTCGCAATCCAACTCCAGGCGTCCCGCCTCTACCTTTGACAGATCCAGGATGTCGTTGATGAGCGCCAACAGATGCCGCGCTCCCTGCTGGATATGGCCGACAAAGCGCTGCTGCTTCGCCGATAGCGCGCCCGCGATCTGTTCGGCGAGCAGGTCCGAAAAACCGATGATGGCATTCAACGGCGTGCGCAGTTCGTGGCTCATGCTGGCCAGGAATTCGCTCTTCAGGCGGTTCGCCCGTTCCACCTCGCGATTGCGCAATTCCAGTTCTTTGTTCGTCGAAGCCAGTTTCGTATTCAGCGCGCCCACGGCTTCTTCCGCCCGCTTGCGCAGCGTGATGTCGCGGTTAATTTCGAGTATCGCGCCGGGGCGCGTTTCGGTTCCGGGCGCCAGAATGTGGCGCGTCTCCACCGTGATCCGCGTGCCGTCGCGGCGGGTGTGCCGCAATTCTCCCGCCCACTGGCCGCTGCGATGGAACTCCGCCTCCACCTCTGCGAGCGAGACCGGGAACTCCGTATCGAACAACCTATGCGAAATCTGGCCGACGGCCTCCGTCGCGGACCAGCCGTATATCTCCTGGGCTCCCGCGTTCCACTGCAGAATCCGTCCGCCGGATTCGCGTACGATGATGGCGTCGTGCGACGATTCAATGAGTTGCGCCTGCCGCCGCAGGTCGTCTTCCGTGCGCCGGCGGTCCGCAATGTCCCGCACCACGCAAAGAACCTGCGGGCCGTCCTTGGTGTCCAACGGGCTCAACGTGATATCCACCGGAAACTCGCTGCCGTCGGCGCGGCGCGCCCACAAATCCAGGCCGGATCCCATGGGCCGCATGACGGGTTTCGCCTGGTAATGCGCGCGATATTCCGGGTGCCGTTCGCGGAAGCGGCTGGGCACCAATTCGTCCACCGACTTGCCCGCCAGCTCTTCCACGCGCCAACCGAACATCTGCCCCGCCAGCGAATTGGCCAGGACAATTTTGCCCGCGCGATTTACTTGCAGGATGGCGTCCGGCGAGGCTTCGAAGATCTGCCGGAATCGCAGATCCGCGCGCACCACGTCCCGCGCCCCCGGATCGTGCCGCGCCCCCTTCAAATCCAGAACCTGCTTGGCGGATATCGGCAGCCGGTACAGTTCGCCCGTATGCAGGCAGTCCGCCGCGCCTTCCAGAACGCAGTTCATCAAAAGCCGCGCGTCGGGCTCCTGCGCCAACACAATCAGGGGCACCATTTCGGCGCGTCCGCGCAAGGCTTCCAGGGCCGCGCGCCAACTCCAACCCGGGGCTGCGTATGCCGTCAGCACCAGGTCGTGACGGGCGCCATCGAGGATCGCCGGCATTTCTTCCGGGGTGCTCGCGAGAGTGTGCCCCGCGTCGAAACCCACACGTGCCAATTCGCGCGTGCATTGTTCCACGATTTCCGGCTGGGTGTTAAGAAATAGTACGCGCAGAGCGGACCCTCATTCGTCTAATAGTACACAATTTCCGGGGACTGTGTACTAAAGCGGACGATCGGCTGTAGGCTCCGGCTCCGTGGTGGCCGCGAAAGTCTCGTTGCGGCGCCATGCCAGCACAATGAATCCGCCGAGGATACAGAAAGGCGGCAGCCCCAGCAGCACGATGCCCATGTTCAGCAGGTGCGCGCGGGCCGCATTTTGCGCGGCCGCCGTGCGGTAGCACATCACGCACTGGCACCAGCCGCTGGTGGCGCTCAGAAACAGGGCCAGCACTACGCGTTTCATCGCGGCCTCATCATCATCAGCCGGCTGGAATCGGGCATGAACATCACCAGCATCAGGATAATACACAGAATCAGCATCGGAAATAAGGTGAGAAACAAGCTTAATTTCTCGAATTTCAAATGCATGAAATAGGCGATAATCAGCGCCGCCTTGATCACCGACAATCCCACCAGGGCCGTCAAAAAGATGAGCACCGGAATCTGCTCGTAGGCCAGGAAAACCTCGACTCCGGTCATGAATAGCAGCGCGAACCAGACCGTCAGGAAAGCCTTCGTGGTGGCGCCGTCGACGTGCTCGATTGCTTCGGAGTGACTGCTCATGAGATGTCCTTTTAAAACTGCATCATATTTTTGCCGACATCAAATAAACCAGAGGGAAGATAAACATCCACACCAGGTCCACAAAGTGCCAATAGAGTCCGCTCACTTCCACGTCCTCCGCCTTGAACTTGCCGCGCGCTACCGCAAACGCGATGATGCCCAGGTAAATCAGGCCGATCACGACGTGCGTCATGTGCAATCCCGTGAGCGCGAAAAACGTGCCCCCGAATAGCGGCACGCCCCAGGGGTTATCGAAGGGCGTCACGTGCTCGTTGTGGATCAGGTTCAGCCACTCTGTAAGGTGCAGCGCCACGAAAGCTCCGCCGCCCGCCATGGTGGCCAGAATCCACCCCAGCGCCGCCTTGCGGTTGCCGTGATTCATGGCGTGCACCCCCATCACCATGGTCAAACTGCTCGAAAGCAGGCAGAACGTCATGACCGTGGAGAAAATAATGCTCGGCGAAAAATGAAAAGGTGTAGGCCAGTTCGGCGTCGCCAGCCTTACGTAGGTGTAGGCCATCAGCAGCGCGGAAAATGTCAGCGCGTCGGAGATGATAAACAGCCACATCCCGAACTTCTTCGAATTCACCGCGTATGGCGAACGCCCGCCCGACCAGACCGAGGTCATGGTTGCCGCCGTATTGCCTTGGGACATCGACAAATTACCCCCAAACGAGAAATAGAACCATCAGGTAAAGCCAAATGCCATCCACAAAATGCCAGAACATCGCGCTCACATCCACCGCCGTGCGCTTTACCGGTCCGAGCCGCAAACGCAGCGCCTGCACATCCACATACACCAGCGCCGAAAGGCCCCCCAGGATATGCACGCCATGCGTCGCAGTCAGCAAATAGAAGAACGAACTGCTGGGATTGCTGGATACGAAGATCCCCGCCTGATTCAATTGGCGCCAGGCCATTGCCTGACCCACTAAAAACAGCCCTCCCAGCACCGTCCCCGCCGTCCAGTACCGGTTGAAACCGCTGCGCCGTCCGGTCTTCAGCGACCGCCGCGCCAGTTCCAGGAGCAGACTGCTGGCCAACAGGACCGCCGTATTCACCCACACAATCCTGGGCAGCCGCATGTCAACCCAGTCGTTGGACATCCCGCGGCGCACCACGAACGCGCTGGTAAAAGCCGCGAAGGCCATGGTGGTGGCGGCCAGCAGCACCATCAGTCCGGTCATCGAGGCGCGCCGCGATGCGCCCCAACCTTCCGGTCCGCCCCCGCCGCCGCCGAATCCGCCCCCCCGCGGAGGGGCCGGCGGTTTAATGATGTCCGATGTCACAGAGCCAGGCATTCAAAACCTCAACTACCCTCTTTATTCCGCGTGTACGTCCACCGGATCGGTCTGCATAATGAAATCCCGCGGCGCACCCGGCACGCTATATTCATACGGACCGTGATTCACCACCGGGTGCTGGCCGCCGAAATTGTCGAAGGGCGGCGGCGACGGGATGGTCCACTCCAGCGTCGTCGCTTCCCATGGATTCATGGGCGCCTTCTTGCCGAATTTCAGGCTCCAGAAAAGGTTGATAAAAAACAGAATCTGCGCCGCCGCGGTGAAGTAAGCCGCGTGGGTCATGAAAACGTGCACCGGCAGCAGTTTGCCCAGAAAATCGAAATTCGTGAAGTCCGAATAACGCCGCGGATTGCCCGCGATGCCCAGGTAATGCATGGGGGTGAAAATCGCGTAAACGCCCACGAAAGTGCAGTAGAAGTGGATCTTGCCCAGGGTCTCGTTCATCATCCGCCCGAACATTTTGGGGAACCAATAAAAAGTCCCCGCGAACATGCCGAAGATGGCCGCCACGCCCATGATCATGTGGAAATGACCCACCACGAAATACGTGTCGTGGAAGTACAGATCGAGCGCCGGCTGTCCCAGGAAGATCCCGCTCAGGCCGCCCGTGATGAAAAGCGATACGAATCCCAGCGCAAACAACATCGCCGTGGTGAACCGGATCTTTCCGCCCCACAAGGTGCCGATCCAATTGAATGTCTTGATGGCGGACGGCACGCCGATCGCCATCGTCAACACCGAAAACGCCATCGCCGAATAGGGGCTCATGCCGCTCATGAACATGTGATGGCCCCACACCAGGAAGCCCAGAAAACCGATGCTCAGGATGGCGTACACCATCGCGCGGTACCCGAACACCGCCTTGCGCGCGAAGGTGGCCAGCAACTGCGAGGTGACCCCCATGCCCGGCAGAATCGCGATATAAACCTCGGGATGCCCGAAGAACCAGAACAGGTGCTGCCAAAGCAGCGGCGACCCGCCTTTGTGATTCAGAATCTGATCGCTGACCATCAGCCCGCCGGGAATGAAAAAGCTGGTTCCCAAGGAACGGTCGAGAATCAGCAGCACGCCCGCGGCCAGCAGCACCGCGAACCCCAGCAGCCCCAGAATGGCGGTCACGAACCATGTCCAGCAGGTCAGCGGCAGGCGCATCAGCGACATCCCCTGGCAGCGCAGATCGATCAGCGTGGCGATGAAATTGATGGCGCCCATCAGTGAGGCGCCGCAGAAAATCGCAATGCTGACAATCCAGAGCGTCTGCCCCAAGCCTTCGCCTGGCCCCGCCAGTTTTCCTATGCCGCTCAGCGGCGGATACCCGGTCCACCCCGATAGCGGCGCGCCGCCCTCCACAAAAAAGGCCGATACCATCACCGCCAACGCCACCAGCGTGGTCCAAAACGACAGCATATTCAGCACCGGAAACGCCATGTCCTCCGCGCCGATCTGAATGGGCAGAAAGTAGTTCCCAAATCCGCCTTGCGGCGCCGTGGTCAGCACGAAGAATACCATGATGGTGCCGTGCATGGTCATCAGCGAGAGATACAATTCCGGGGTCATGATTCCGCCCTGCGCCGCCGTCGGCCAGAGCGTCCCGAACCAGCCCACCTTGGCATCCGGGTTGACCATGTGGAAGCGCATGAGCAACGACAGGCTCATGCCCACCACTACGGAAAACAAGGCCAGGAAGTAATATTGGATGCCGATGACCTTGTGGTCCAGGCTGAAGACGTACTTCCGGATAAAGCCTTGCGGCGCGTGATGCGCATGCATTACGGGTGAAGACATATTGTTGTCGCCGTGAAAGGAATCGTCAAAACGGGGCTCTGGGGAATCATTACTTGTTGGCGGCCTGCTCCTGCTTCCACTTTTCGAAATCGGCTTCCGCCATCACCTGCATGGTGCTGCGCATCTGGAAATGGCCGAGGCCGCACAACTCCGAGCACGGAATCTCGTAAGTGCCCAGTGTGTCGGCCTGGAAATACAACGGAATTTCCATGCCCGGCACGATATCCTGCTTCATGCGCAGCTCCCGCACAAAGAAGTTGTGGATCACGTCGCGCGAATGCATGATCAGCTTGATGGGCTTGCCCACGGGCACCTTCAGCGAAGCGCTGACGATATCGTCCTTGCCCGCCGGGTCCGCGTCTATCAGTCCGAATGGATTCCCGGCCGCGTCGTTCACTTGCGTCAGGTCGGTCGCGCCGAACTTGCCGTCCGGACCGGGGTAGCGGAACTGGAAGGCGAATTGCTTAGACATCAGCTCGATCGGGATGGCGTGGGGGTCCGGTTCGGCGAGGTGTACGGCCACCCAGATCTTCGTGCCCGTCAAAACCAGCCCCACAAACAGCACCGCCGTAGCGCTCGTCCAGATGGTCTCCCACTTGTTGTTACCGTGCGAATAGCTGGCGCGCCGCCCGTCGTTACGGTAGCGGAAGATCACCCAGCCCAGCGCGAATTGCGCGAAGAAAAAAATAATGCCGGTGATCACCAGCGTGCGCATGAACTGCGCGTCATACGCCAGCCCATGTTGGGAAATGGGCGGCGGAAACCACCACACCTTCGCTGCGAAAAAGTACATGATGATAACTGTAAGCACCCAAATAATTGGAGCGAGCAGCATAGCTTCGGATTCCCTCTGTCCTCGGGGAGTGCGCCCCCAGGTTTTGATGACGATATCACACTCGTTTGCACTTAGCAAGCGTCTTCCCGCTTATCTGACGATCAGCCCCTGTCCCGTCGGCAGCGACAGCACTTCCGCCCCCAAATCCGCCGCCGCCGCATCGATCGCCCCCGCCAGCGCCCCGTTGCCATAGTACGCGTAATCGTCGAACAGCACCATCGCGCCCGGCGCCAGCCGATCCCAGAAGTATTCGAGCGCCGCCCGCTCCGGATAGGCGCAGTTCATATCGATATGCAGGAACGCCACCCGTGCGATGCTCAGCCCGGCTAATACCTCTGGCACCGCGCCCTGCACAATCTGCACATTCGGCCATTCCGCGTAGTTGGACCGCACCCGCTCCAGGTCCGTCACGTATGCGCCCTTGGCCCGCGCTTCCTCCGCCACTCGGGTTCGCCCCCGCTCGATTTCCTCCCGCGAATACTGCGCCAGCACCGGACCGCTGAAAGTATCGATCAGATAAAAGCGTTTTCCGGCCGTGCCCCAGTCGAGCCGCTGCATGATGGCTGAACTCACGAACCCCGCATTCACCCCGCATTCGACGAAATCGCCTGGCACGCGGGAAGCCGCGCCCGCGGCCCACAACGCCACATGTACCCGCCACTCCATCCGCGGATCCGCGCCGCCGCCGGCCTTCATGCCGCGCGCATAGGCCGCCCGGAAAGCCGGATCGTCCACGAAATGATGGTTATTCCAGGTGAACAGGCTGTCGCGCGCATAACAACCCACCGCCCGCGTGTTGAATACCACGTATCCCGCCGCCGCCAGCCATTTTCGAATCCGAGGTCTCCACCACCCGGCCGTGGTGACAACAGCGGAGTTTAAGACTACAATATCGTTGGATTTCAATCTATGTTACACCTCGACACCGGCAATACGGGTTTCATGATCCTTTGCTGCAGCCTTGTCATGCTTATGACACCGGGACTGGCCTTTTTTTTACGGCGGCCTCGTGGGGCGCAAGAATGTGCTCGCCATCATGATCCAGAGCTTCGTCTCGATGGGCTGGACTACGGTTCTCTGGTGGCTCTGCGGCTTTTCGATGTGTTTCAGCGGCGACCTCAAACACGGCACCGACTTCCTAGGCATCGTCGGCAACTTCCATTGGGCCTTCCTAAGGGGTATCACGTTGACCACCCCCTCGCCGAACGACACTATCCCACTCATCGTTTTTTGCGCTTATCAGATGATGTTCGCCATCATAACCCCGGCGCTCATCACCGGCGCATTTGCCAACCGCGTCACCTTCAAAGCCTACACCCTGTTCCTGACGGCCTGGCTGTTGTGCGTCTATTTCCCCTTCGTCCACATGGTGTGGGGCGGCGGGCTGCTGGCCGCCTGGGGCGTGAAGGATTTCGCGGGCGGGATCGTGGTGCACAATATCGCCGGCATGGCCGCGCTGGCCTCCGTGCTCTACGTGGGCAAGCGGCGCGTCGCCGACAAGGGGCCCCACAGTATCCCGCTAGTGGCCTTAGGCACGGGTCTGCTCTGGTTCGGATGGTACGGTTTCAACGCGGGCAGCGAGTTTCGGGTGGATTCCATCACCGCCGTGGCGTTTCTGAATACGGATATCGCAGCCTCCTTCGGCGCCGTGGCATGGCTGGTCGTAGAGTGGTTCAATAGCCGCAAGCCGCACTTCCTCGGCCTGTTGACTGGCGCCGTAGCCGCCCTGGCCACCATCACGCCGGCTGCCGGCTACGTTTCCCCGGCGGTCGCCGTGTTGATCGGGACCGTAGCCGGCGTTGTCTGTTATTACGCCGTGGCGCTCAAGAATCATCTCAAGTGGGATGACGCCTTGGATGTTTGGGGCGTGCACGGCGTCGGCGGCATGCTGGGGATCGTCCTGCTCGGCATCTTTGCCTCCACCGCGTGGAATCCGGCATCCTCGGGTGGCGTGGACGGATTGCTTCGCGGGAACCTCCACTTCTTTGCCGTCCAACTCGTGGCCGTGACGATCTCGTCGATTTGGGCCTTCTCCTTCACGCTTTTCATGCTGTGGCTGATCGATCGGGTCACGCCCGTGAAAGTCACCGAGATTATGGAGGAAGTCGGCCTCGACGAAGAACTCCACGGCGAGCACGCCTACACGGTCGAAGCGTAAGTGAGGCCGGCGCTCCGGAATACGGCTCTGGAGTTTGGACTTTCTCCTGATGACTGGCCGCAGCCCGTGGCGCACGCTTCAGCGTGCTGCGGCGGACTTTCAGTCCGCCGTCCCGGTCTTCCTGAAGAAAACGGAGAAGACGCCGGCGTGAGATACACGTGGCCTTGTCCCGCGCGAAATCGCTTCAATGATGGAGGTGCAGCGATGGCACGTATATCTGACATGCCCAAGAAGTGGATGAAGGAGCCGAAGTACAAGAAGGCTTACGATGCGCTTGAGGAGGAGCTTGTTCTGGCCGGGCCCGTCATGGTTGTGCGCAACCGCGCGGGCCTGCCGCAAGAGGAACTGGCCCGGAGGATGGGCACGACCGAGCCCGTCGTCGCCCGGCTGGAGAGCGGGCGCACGTGTCCGTCGATGCAAGCCCTGGAGCGTCTGGCGGAGGCCACCGGGTCTCGTCTGCTCAACGGCTTTGGGCGCGCGACGCGCAGCGGCCCGCGGGTTGAAGGCGGGGTGCGGGTATCGATGACTTCCTCAAAGAGGCGCAAGCGCAGGCCGTCAAGGGATCGCCATGTGCCCCACTTCGTTGCGCGAAATCTAGTCCCGCCTCCGTCGTAGAGCCTCGTGGTGCGTGAGCTTTTCGTGGTTGGCGATGCCGCATGCTGCGCGATTGAGAGCTTGCCGCTGTCCTTCAGGTACGCGGTGACGCCGGCGCCAGACCGCTCAGGACTTTCATGGCCGTCCCATGCGCGATGACTACGTCGGGATCGCGCTGCAACGCTTCGAAGTACTGCCCGCGGAAACCGCCGCCGCCCTCGGCCGGTGTCAGCAGGGTTCGCGCTTGGGCCAGCAGACGCCCGGCGTCGACCGCGGTGGCCGGCTCGTCGGCATCCAGCGTCTCGTCGATCTGCACGATCAGTTCCGACAGCTCATGCAGCCACGCGAAGAACGGATCGTGCAGCAGCAGGTTCAATAGCTGCCCGCTCGATTTAATGCGCTCCACATCGTGGTCATAGCGCGCCCGCTCGGAATCGAGCAGCGTCTTGTGATGGGTCAGTAAAGTACGCCGTAATTCGGTCAGGAGGCTGCGCGCGGCATCGGCCATGCAGCCATGGTAGCGCGCCTAATCGTGGCGCAGCGCGGCCATCGGATCGACCCGTGCCGCACGCCGCGCCGGAATCGCACAGGCCAGCGCCGAGATCGCCAGCAGCAGCACCGCGACCGCCAAAAACGTCGGCGGGTCCGTGGACGTCACGCCGTAAAGCAAGCTCGCCATGGCCCGCATCGCCGCCAGCGATACCAGCATTCCCGTAGCCAGCCCCGCCAGCACCGGCCGCAGGCCCTGCCGCAGGATTAACAGGTGAACGCCGCCCGGCTGTGCACCCAAGGCCATGCGTATGCCGATTTCACGCGTGCGCTGGCTCACCGCATATGAGATCACGCTGTACACGCCCACCGCCGCCAGGCACAAAGCAAACCCGGCCAGCGCCGCCAGCAGCACCATCGAGAAGCGCCGCCTCATCAGGGAATCGCTCAGGTTTTGCTCCATCGTGGCGATTTTATAGACCGGCAGATTGCGGTCCAGCTCCCGTACCCGCTGCTGGATCGCGGCGGCCGACGCCAGCGGGTCGCCCGCCG
>JBEKIM010000024.1:0-43114 GCA_050011755.1 Bryobacteraceae bacterium
CATCGGGAAAAGGGCAGCAAGAAGATTTTCTTCAAGAATTTCATGGACGCGCGGGTCGAGTACGTGATCCTGCCCCTGGCGCGCCGGCTCATGCGGACGGACCAGGCGGCCAAAGCCTCGGGTGAAGGTTACCTGGTGGGAACACTGCTGCACGAGATCGCGCACGGGTTGGGGCCGGCCTTCGCGCGGCAGAATGGCAAGACGGTGGACATCCGTGAGGCGATCGGCGCCTCTTACTCGGCCCTGGAAGAAGCTAAAGCCGACGCGGTGGGCATGTTCGGGGTCAAGTGGCTGGCAGATCGCGGCGCGCTGCCAAAGGAGCGCCTGGAAGAGTATTATGTGTCATACGTGGCCGACATTTTCCGGACGCTGCGGTTCGGCACGGGCGAGGCGCACGGGCGCGCCGAAATGATGGAGTGCAACTATCTGCTGGAACACCGCGCCCTCACGCAAGGTACCGATGGCCGTTACGCCATCGATTACGCGCGCATACCGGACGCGCTGGCGGCCCTGTCGAAGGAGTTACTCGAGATCCAAGCCACCGGCGATCGGGCGCGGGCGGAGGCCTGGTTCGCACGCTACGACCAGGTTCCCCCGGCGATGCTGAAGGCGATCGGGAGCGCCAAAGATGTGCCGGTGGATATCGATCCTATTTTCTCGTTTGCCGACAAGCCACGGTAGCGCAACTGCGCGGCCCGATTTGCTACAAATAGCTCATGCAAGTTCTATTCATCGGTGGAACCGGTATCATCAGCACTGCCTGCACGCACCTGGCCGTCGAACGCGGCATCGACGTTACGCTTCTGACCCGCGGCCGTCATACCGTTCGTCCGCCGGCCGGAGCCCACGCCGTAGCCGTTGACATCGAAGATGCTTCCGCCGTATCCCGGGCGCTTGCCGGCGCCAGGTTCGACGCTGTCGTCGACTGGATCGCCTTTGAGCCCGCGCACGTAGAGCGTGACATCGCGCTATTCGGCGGCCGCACGCGCCAATATATTTTCATTAGTTCCGCGAGCGCCTACCAGAAGCCTACGGCGAACTATCTGATCACCGAGTCTACGCCGCTCGTCAATCCGTACTGGGACTACTCGCGGCAGAAAATAGCCTGCGAAGAGCGCCTCATGCGCGCGTACCGCGAAGAAGGCTTCCCCATCACGATCGTGCGCCCGTCGCTGACTTACGGCGACACGCAGATCGTTCTTGCAATCAACAGTTGGGCCAAATCCTACACCGCGGTGGATCGCATGCGCCGCGGAAAGAAAGTAGTGGTTCCCGGGGATGGATCGTCGCTCTGGGTTATCACGCATAACACCGACTTTGCCAAAGGGCTGGTGGGTCTGCTGGCGCGCGAGCAGGCCATCGGCCATGCCTTCCATATCACCAGCGACGAAGTCATGTGCTGGGACCAGTGGTATACGCTCACCGCCGGGGCAGCCGGAGTGGAACCGCGCCTGGTGCATATCCCGAGCGACTTCATCGCGGCGTGTATCCCCGAGTCCCTGGGCAGCCTGCTGGGCGACAAATCCGCCAGCGTGGTCTTCGATAATACCAAGATCAAACGCTTCGTTCCGGACTACTGCGCGACGGTGCCGTTTACGCAAGGTATCCGCCGGACCCTGGCTTGGTTCGATGCCGATCCGGCGCGCCGCCAGATCGACGACGAAGCCAATGCCCGCTGGGACCGCCTGATCGAGAGCTACGAACAAGGCATGCAATCGGCCGTACGCAACGTTCGAACCTGAAGCGGTCATGCCCCCGCACTGACTGGCGCCGCTAATTAATTGGCCGCCTGATTGGTCAGTGCGAACCCCGGGGTTTGTGCTGAGTGCACCCGTTTTAGCGGTCACCGTATAGCTCCCCGCGGTTCCGTTGGCCGTGAAGACGGGCGCGGTGGCCACGCCCTGTGCGCTGGTCGTGGCCGTGTTCACACCGCCCGCGAACGTACCGCTGGCCCCGCTGGCCGGAGCCGTGAAGGTCACCTTTACGCCGGACACGGGGTTGCCGAAGCCGTCCTTCACCGTCGCCGACAACCGTTTGGCGAAAGCCGTATTGACGGTCGCGGTTTGCGGCGTCCCTCCGCTGGCCGTGATGGCAGCGGGCGCCCCGGCCTGGTTGGTCAGGGCGAAGCCGGGGCTGGTCGAAACCGTTCCCGCGGTGGCCGTCACCGTGTAAGTCCCGGCAATGGTGTTCGCTGTAAACGCCGCCGCGGTGGCCACGCCGAGCGCGTTCGTGGCCGCCGTATTCACGCCGCCGGCAAATGTTCCGCCGGCCCCGCTACCGGGCGCGTTGAAGGTCACTGTCGCGCCTGCCACGAGATTGCCGAAGGAGTCCTTCACGGTCGCCGCCAGATCGGTAGCGAAGGCCGTATTGACGGTGGCCGTTTGCGGGGTCCCAGCGGTCGCCGCGATCGCAGCCGGTGCTCCCGCCACGTTAGTGAGAGCAAATCCCGGGCTGGTAGTATGAGTCCCCACGGTAGCGGTAACCGCGTAAGCGCCGGCGGTGGTGTTGGCCGTGAAGACCGGCGCGGTTGCGATGCCCTGAGCGTTAGTCGTCGCGGTGTTGACGTTCCCGGCGAAGGTACCGCCGGCGCCGCTGGCCGGAGCGTTGAACGTCACCGTCGCGCCCGCCACCGGATTACCGTACGCATCTACCACGGTCGCGGCCAATTGCGTGGCGAAGGCCGTGTTCACTGTTGCGGATTGCGGCGTCCCCGCGGTGGCCGTGATCGATGCCGGCGCGCCTGCCTTATTGGTTAGCGCAAACCCCGGTTTGGTCGTGAGAGCCTTCGCTACCGCCGTCACCGTATACCTGCCGGCGATATCGTTAGCCGTGAACACCTGCGAGGTGGCCACGCCCGCGCCGTTGGTGATCGCCGTGTTTCCGGAGCAGGCGAAGGTTCCGCTGGCGCCGCTGGTGGGAGCATCGAACGCCACCAATACGCCGGAGACAGGATCGCCCGAGGCGTCTTTCACGGTGGCCACTAACGCATCGGCGAACGCTTTAGCCACGGTGGCGGTCTGCGGCGTACCGCCGGTCGCGGTGATACTCACCGGTACATGCGGATCGCTGATCGTCAGGATCACCGGCACGTTCAGCGACAGCGATTGCTGGAAATACTGAAGGAAAGTCATCTGGCCCGTGTAGACTCCCGCGGGCAGCGTCGTCGCGCTGATGGTTGCAGTGATATTGTCCGGCGTAGTGCAGCATTCACCGCCCTTCGGGGAAATACTCAACCAGGCGCCGCCATTACCCGTGGCCGACGACGCGCTGAAAGTGAACGGACTGCCGGTGCTCGATACCGGCAACACCTGCGGCGCCGGATTCGAACCGCCCAGAGTCATCGTAAAATTCAACGGACTGGCCTGCGTGAACACGTTCGCGCCAATCGTTACGCTAACGGGAATGCTGACGTTGCCGCTGGCCGCATGGAATACGAGCTCGCCGGTGTAGGTCCCAGCCGTGAGCCCCGCGCCCGGCAAGGATGCGGTTTTCACGCCGATGGTGACGGTGATTGGCGCGCTTCCGCTGGTGGATGAGGCCGTCAGCCAGGCGCCTCCATCCGACGTCATGGAGGTCAAATTCCAACTCAACGCGCCGGAGCCCTGCGCCCGGATCTGTACCGTCTGCGACGGCGGATTGCCCGTGCTGGGCGCAAAGGAAAACGTCATCTGGCCCTGCATGTTGTCGAAATAGGCTCCGCACGGCACAACCGTGAGGGTCACCGGCACCGTCATCAACTGGTTTTGCTGGAAATACTCGGCGAACGTGATCTCGCCGGTGTAAGTTCCCGCCGTAAGCGTCGATGCGTTGACGCTAGCCACGATGTTTTCGGGCGTCGTGCAGCACTCGCCGCCCAGGTTGGAGATGCTCAGCCAATTACCGCCGGTCGAGGTGTACACCGCGGAGCTGAATGTGATGCTCGAAGTACCGTTGAGCGCCACGGGCAGGATCTGCGGCAATGGATTCGCGCCGCCTTCGGGCATCACGAAGCTGATGCCGTTCAATTGGTTGAAGACGTTTGTTCCCACCGTTACGCTGATGGGAATGGTGACGACATCGGTCCCCGACGTAAATACCACCTGGCCGTTGTAAGTCGCGCTGGTGAGTCCCTGGCCCGGCAGCTTATTTGTAACTACTGAGACGGTCACGGCGGAGGGCGCTTTTCCGCTGGCGGGAGTCACGGTCAACCAGGCGCCGCCATCGGCCGTGCTGCCCTTTGCCGTATAGCTGAGCGTGCCGGTGCCGGCGTTGCGGACCCCTACGCTCTGTGAAGGCGCGGTACCCCCTGGTTTGAGGAAGAAGCTGAGCTGCCCCGGCATGCTGTCGAAGAAGGCCGCGGTAGGCTCCTCCACCGTCAACGTTACAGGCACAGTCAGGCCTTGGTTTTGCTGAAAATACTCGAGAAAGGTAATTTCGCCGGTGTAAGTTCCAGCGGTCAAAGTGGAAGCATTGACGCTCACCGTAATGGCCTCGGGCGTGGTGCAGCACTCACCGCCGAGGTTCGATATCTTCAGCCAGGCGCCGCCGTCCGCCGTGTACACCGCGGAGCTGAAGGTATAGTTGGAAGATCCTGTGCTGGAAATCGCCAGGATCTGCGGCAGCGGGTTCGCGCCTCCCTGCACCATAGTGAAGTTGATCGCGTTCACTTGCGCGAAGACACTGCTTCCCACGGTGACGCTGACAGGAATGGTAGCCTGGTCTCCGGTGGTCTGCAGAGTGATTTGGCCGTTGTAGGTGCCGGCGGCTAAACCGCCGGAGGGCAGGTCGGCGGGGTTGATCGAAACGCTGACCGTGGACGGCGCGGTGCCGCTCGCCGCGGATGCGCTCAACCATTTGCCGCCATCGGCCGTGCTGGCCGACAGCGTCCAATTCAGTGTGCCGGTGCCCGCGTTTCTGATCTGAATGGCTTGCGCCGCGGGCGCGGCCGCGCCTGGAGTCATCGAGAAAGTCATTTGCCCGGGCAAAGCGTCGAAAAAGGCAGCCGATCCGGTCGCGAAGACGGTTAGAGTCACCGGGACGGTCAACGCCATGTCCTGCTGGAAATACTGCTCGAATACGATTTCGCCGCTGTAGGTGCCGGGCAGCAGCGTGGAGGCGTTGACGCTGACCGTGATCGAATCCGGCGTGGTGCAGCACTCGCCGCCCAGGTTGGAGATGGTCAACCAATTGCCGCCATTCGCCGTGTAGACCGCGGAACTGAATACGTATTGCGTCGCGCCGGTGCTTGCGACGGCCAGCACCTGTGGCAGGGCATTTCCGCCTTCGGGCACTGTAAAGGAGATCGGATTCACCTGGCCGAAAACGCTGGTGCCGACTACGATGCTGACGGGGATGGTGGTGACGTCATTTCCCGTTTTCAAAACAATCTGGCCGTCAAATGTTCCGGTGGTGTTCCCTGCCCCGGGCAGCGCCGACGTGACGATGCTCGCGGTCAAAACGGCCGGCGCGGTGCCACTGGCGGCGGACAACTTCAGCCAGCTGCCCCCGTCCGCGGTGCTGGCCGCCGCGGTCCAATGCAGCGTGCCGGTCCCCGCATTACGGATCGCGACGGATTGCGGCGCCGGTGTTTCTGTGGTGGTGCGGAAGAAACTCATGTCGCCCGGCAGGCTGTCGAAGTAGGTGGTGTCCGGCGCCGTGACGGTCAAAGTGACCGGAACGGTCATCACCCAAGTGTCGCTGAAGTACTGCAGAAACACAATTTCGCCCACATAAGTCCCTACCGCGAGAGTGGAGGCGCTGACTTTGACGGTGATTGCTTCCGGCGTGGTGCAGCACTCGCCGCCCAGGTTCGAGATGCTCAGCCAGGAGCCGCCGGTTCCCGTGTACACCGCGCTGCTGAAGGTGAAGGCAGACGAACCCGTCGCCGATATGCTCAATACCTGTGGCAGCGCGCCGCCGCCCTGCGGCACCGTGAAGTGTAGCGGATTGATCTGGGTAAAGACATTGCTTCCAACCGTCACGCTAACCGGCACCGTAACGCGGCTGCCGGTGGCCGAAAACAATAACTGGCCGACATAGGTTCCCGAGACGGAGCCGCCTCCGGGTAGTGATGCGGGCGTGATTCCGACCGTAACCAGGGAAGGCGCCGCGCCGGTGGTTACCGGAACGTCCAGCCAATTGCCGCCATCGGCGGTCGAAGCGGTCACGGTCCAATCCAGAGTTCCAGAGCCCCCGTTTTCAATCTGAATGGCCTGGGATGGCGGCGCTTGGCCGGGCGCCATGGAAAAGCTGGCTTGGCCCGCAACATCCCCAAAGTATGCACCGCTGGCCGGCGCCACGATCAGGGTCACGGGGATCGTCATATTGGGCGTCCCGTTAAAATACTGGGCGATCAAGACCTGTCCGGTGTAGGTTCCGGCGGAAAGACCGGTAGCGTTCGCCGAAACCGTAACGCCTTCGGGCGTACCGCAGCACCCGCCGCCTGTCGGGTTGGCGCTCAGCCAGTTTCCACCCGAGGATGTGGAAGGCGTCACGCTGAAGGCCATCTGATTCCCTGTGCTGGTGATCGTTACGATCTGCGGCAGCGGATTGGACCCGTTTACTACCGTAGTGAATGAAAGCGCCGGCACATTGGCGAAAGTCTGCGCGACCGCTGCCGGATGGGTCGCCGCAACCAGCAGCAAAGCGGACAAAACACCCGGTGTTTTCCTAATAAGGCAAGAAGACAACATGATTCCCCCGTTCCAGAACGTCCATTACTTGTCCGGCCGCCGCGCGAATGATAGCATGCAAAGGAACGCTATCCACCAACTCACGACCGGCCACAGGCGGTGGACCTACTATGCATTGCGCAATTGTACCGGAAATACCGTCATGCGCTTTCGAAATACTGGAACGGCACACGGATTCAACCCCGGTGAACTGGGAATCCCCGCGGAGGAACGGCGCGCGCTGGACCGCGTGTTCAGCCTGGCCTACGAAGAACTCCGGCGGCTGGCCTCCACGGTAAGACGAGGCGATCCGCACGCCACCCTCAGTGCGACTACGCTGGTGCATGAGGCTTGGCTGAAACTGGCGAACTCACCGCACGTGGCCGGCACCTCCCGCCTGCACTTCAAACGCATCGCCGCGCGCGCCATGCGCCAACTTCTGGTCGAAGCCGCCCGCCGCCGCAACGCCCACAAGCGCGGTGGCAGCGAAGTCCTGATCGTCGTCTTCGACGATTCGCTGAACGAAGCGGCGGCGTACGGCGACGACCTGCTGGCGCTGGACACCGCCCTGGACGATCTCGCGCGCATGAGCCCCCGCCAGGCGATGTTGGTGGAAAGCCGCTTCTTCGGAGGCATGGACGTTAGCGAGACCGCCGCTCTGCTGGAAGTTTCGGAGGCCACCGTGCTGCGCGACTGGCGCGCGGCCAAAGCGTGGCTGGCGCATGAACTTCGTCCCGCGGGATAAGCCCTGAAACGGAATTGAAATGGAAACCGCGCGGTGGGATCGCATCCAGGCATTGTTTCACGAAGCGGCCGACATCCCCGAAAGCGATCGTCGGACTTTCCTCAAGAGTGCCTGCCGGGACGACGAGACCCTGGTGACCGAAGTGCTGGCCATGCTCCGGGAAGATTCCCGGGACACTTCTTTGCTGGATTGCGATTTAGCCCACATTGCCCAGGGCATCCTGGGCCCCGGGGCGCCGTCCCCGCCCATCTCCCGGGATTTCGGCCCGTATCGAATTGGGCGCCTGCTCGGAGAAGGCGGTATGGGCGTGGTGTATCTCGCCGAACGCGAAGACCTCGGCAGCCTGGCCGCCATCAAAATCCTGCGGGACGCCTGGCTCTCGCCCGCACGCCGCGAGCGCTTCCTCAGTGAGCAGCGCATGCTCGCCCAACTGAATCACCCCTCCATCGCGCGCCTGTACGACGCCGATACGCTGGCCGACGGTACTCCGTGGTTCGCCATGGAGTATGTCGATGGCTTGCCCATCACCAAGTATTGCTGGCAGCGCCGGCTATCCGTGCGCGATCGCTTGCTTTCGTTTCGCGCCGCCTGCGAGGCCGTCGAATACGCGCACCAGCACGCCGTCATTCATCGCGACCTGAAGCCGTCCAACATCCTGGTGAAGCCCGATGGAACGGTCAGGCTGCTCGACTTTGGCATTGCCAAACAAATCGCCGGCCTGGATAAGCCGGTGGACCGGACGCTCACCGGCTTAAGACTGATGACGCCCGCCTATGCGGCGCCCGAACAGATCCGCGGCGATGCGGAGGCCGTTTACACCGACGTTTATTCGCTGGGGGTGATCCTCTTCGAAATCCTCGCCGGACGGTTGCCGCTAGATCTCCCCGGTCGCCAGCCGGAAAAACCGTCGGCCGCGGCCAGGCGCACGCCCGAACTGCCCGCCGCGAACTCGCGGATTTCGACCGCCAGCCGCGCGGCCTGGGCCGACCTGGATGTGCTCTGCCTTGTCGCCATGCACCAGGCCCCGGAGCGCAGGTACCGCTCGGTGGAGGCCCTGGTCCGCGATATCGACCACTTCTTAAAAGGTGAACCGCTGGAAGCGCGGCCCGACAGCGCGCGCTACCGGTTGGCGAAGTTCGCCGGCCGCAACCGCCGCGCTCTGTCCGTAGCTCTTCTCGTATTCATGTTCATCGCCGGCCTGGTCGGTTTCTTCACCGTGCGGTTGGCGGCGGCCCGCCGCCGCACCCTGGCCGAGGCCGCGCGCATCGAGCGCATCCAGCGCTTTATGCTGAACCTGTTCGGCGATCAAACCGCGGGGCCGTCCGATAGCCTGCGTGTGGTCACGCTCCTCGATCGCGGTGTCGATGAGGCTCGTATTCTGGATCGCGAGCCGGATGTGCAGGCCGCGCTCTATCAAACGCTGGGCGGCCTTTACCAGCACCTCGGAAAACTGGATCGGGCCGGCCGGCTACTCAGTCTGGCCCTGGACCGGCGTCGCGCGATCTATGGCCCGGAGCACCCCGACGTGGCGGAGAGCCTCGTAGCGCTGGGTGTGTTGCGCATAGCCCAGGCGCGGCTCGATGACGCCGAGCGGCTGATCCGCCAAGGGTTCGACATGAGCCGGCGTACTCTACCGGCCAACGATCCGGGCGTGGCGCGGGCCACGTCCGCTCTGGGCAAGGTGTTGGAACATCGAGGCAGATACCCGCAGGCCATCAATCTCCTGGAGCAGGCCATTCATTTGCAATCTGCGCCGGGCGCCCAGGCTTCCGACCTGTCGGACAGTTTGAGCGAACTGGCCAACGCCCAGTTCTACCTGGGCCGCTATGCCATCTCCGATGCGTTGAACCGCCGCCTGCTGGCGATGCACCGCCGGATGTACGGTGACCGCCATCCATCGGTGGCCGACGACTTGATCAACCTGAGCGCTATCCAATACAACCTCGGACATTACGCGGAAGCCGAATCCTTCGCACGGCAGGCGCTCGATATCAACCTGTCCTGGTATGGCGGCGATCATCCCGAGGTGGCGTCCAGCCTGACTTTCCTGGGCCAGGCCCTGGGCCGCGCCGGCCGGTATGCCGAGGCCGAAGACGCGCTGCTACGGGCGCTCGCCATTCAAGAGAAGGTGTACGGAAGCAGGCACAACCGCGTGGCCCTGGCGCTCAATGAACTCGGAAATGTGGAATTAAAACTCGGCAAGCTGGATCGGGCGGAGATGCGATTTCGCCGCGCCGCGGATATCTATCGGGCAGTAAACGGCGACCGCCATTACTCTGTCGCGATTGCCCTGAGTAATCTCGGCGGCGTGTATCTGGAAAGGAAACAGTATGCGCGCGCCGAGCAGCTATTAACGGAAGTTATCGCGCGTCTCACCGAAGCGCTGTCCGCCGACCATCTGAATACTGGCGTGGCGCAACTCAGGCTTGGCCGCACGCTCTTGCGCGCGCAGCGCTACGGCGATGCGGAGACGCATCTGTTGGCGGGCTACGCGATCGTCGCCAGGCAAGCCAGCCCTTCGATCGATTGGCTGCAAACCGCCCGCCAGGACCTCGTCGCGCTTTATGAGCAGTCGGGCCATCCGGAAAAAGCCGCGCCGTTTCGGGTTGCCGCTAAGTAACCAGGGCGCGAGCGCAAACACATGGACAGACGTGTCACTCCTGTCGCCAATACTGTCACTCGACAAGGTTATCTTTGGAAAGTGGAATACGTAAAATCTTCAGTGTTTTCAGGGGCTATCGGGTAGAATCGTTTTGGTAGCCGCCGTGCTTTTAGGAATGTGACCGCCACGGAGCATTTCGGAGGCGATCACGGCGACTAAGCCACAATCACACAAGGAGTGACCTAAACGATGACGACTTTCTTGCGCAACCTATGGATGGACGATCAAGGCCAGGACCTGATCGAGTACACACTGCTGATGGCCTTCGTGGCCCTGGCTTCGGCCGCTCTGTTTATCAGTTCCGGCACCAGTGTTAGCAAAATCTGGAGCACCACCAACAGCCAGTTGAGCGCCGCCGCGACCACGGCTGCCAGCTAACCTTTACCAAAAGGAGCGCCGGATAGGCCGACGCTCCTCAACCTTCCCCGATAGTTAGCGGCCCTGCCTCCGCGAACGCCGGTACTGTCATCCGGGCGCGTAGACCACCCAGCGGCGAATCCTCCAGACAAATCGATCCAAAATACATTTCGGCAAGATCCCGAACGATTGACAACCCCAGCCCGGATCCCGGCGCGGCTTCATCTAAGCGGACCCCGCGCTCCAGCGCCACGCTCCTTCTATCCGGCGCCAACCCCGGTCCGTCGTCGTCCACTGTGACAACCAGCATCGATTCCACGCGGCACGCATTCAAAGCGACGCGGGACTTCGCCCATTTGCAGGCATTATCGAGCAGATTACCCAGGATCTCTTCGAGATCTTCCCTGCGCACCAAGGCATACAAACCGGGTTCAATGGTTGAAGAGAGGCCCAACTCACGCGCGGCATGGAGTTTCAGAAGAGTTCGGACGACTCCAGCGGCACACGGCGCCACGGGGCACGGTGGCGCGCCGGTGACTCCTGGCGCTGCGCGCGCCCGGGCCAGATGATAGTTGACCTGCCTGAGCATACGCTCCACTTGTTGCGTGATCCGTCCGGCAAGTTCGCCATTTCCGGCGGAAGCTACCCGATCGGCTTCCTGCGAGAGCACCGCTAGTGGAGTTTTCAGACCATGCGCCAGATCGCCCGCCGTGGCAACCGCGCGCTTGAGAGCGGTTTCCCTATCTTCGATCAGCGCGTTCAGATCCTCGACCAGCGGCCGGATCTCGCTCGGATACACACCTTCGATAGTTCGGGTCTGCAGGCTACGGACTGCCGCTAGCTTTCCTCTCAAACCCCGTAAAGGCGCTAAGGCTCTAAAGGCTACTAGCACTCCGCCGGACATGAACAGGATGCCGCTGATCGTCATTCCCACGGCATGGAATCCACGCATGCGCGGGAAAACGTGGATCAAGGTCATGGTCACCATGTGCATCATCGCCAGCAACCCGCTCGTCCATAGCAACGAAGCCACGAGCAACCTGGATCGCAGGGAGCGCATCATCGGAGTGGATCCAATCGTGACGGCGAATCCGCCGCGGAGGGCTCCTGCAGCCGGTAGCCCAGCCCGCGCACAGTCTCGATGAAAGGCGCTCCCAGTTTGCGCCGCAGGCGCGCAATGAAGACCTCAATGGTGTTGGAATCCCGGTCCGAATCGTGCGCATAAATGTGCTCGATCAGTTCCGTTCGCGAGACCACTTTTCCGCTGCGATGCATTAAATACGAGAGCACCCGGTATTCGTGGCTGGTCAGCTTCACCGGTACCCCGCGGACCGCGACGCGTGCGCCACGCGCGTCCAGCGCCAGGCTACCGCAGCGGAGCTCTCCACCCGCCAATCCATTCGCCCGCCGGATCAAAGCGCGAAGGCGCGCCAGCACCTCTTCCATCCGGAAGGGCTTGGCCACATAGTCGTCCGCTCCGCTATCGATACCCTCCACTTTTTCGTGCCAGGTTCCGCGCGCGGTCAGGATCAGCACGGGGACGGCGATGCCCGACGCTCGCCAGCGGCGCAAGAGGCTCAGCCCATCGATCTTGGGAAGTCCGAGATCGAGCACCACCGCGTCATACGGCTCGGTGTGTGCCAGAAAATCGGCTTGCTGGCCGTCCATGGCGGAGTCGACGGCGTACTCCGCTTCCCTCAGCGCGGTTGCCAAGTCGCGGGCCAGCAGGCTCTCGTCTTCTACCACCAGTATCCGCAAGTCAACAGTTATACCGTATTCCGATGAACGGCAGATGAACATTCCATTCAGCGTTCATTCAGCCCCGGTGCGCCATAATCGTCTTTCGTGAATTCCGGGGAGGAGAGTACATGAAGCTATTCGCATACGCGTCCATCGACTATGGCTATCCGTGGTGGCTCAGCTACGGCCACCTGCCGATCCTGGCGGCCGCGCTCATATTGTTGCTGGTCGGATCCCGCCTGAAGTGGCACGTTTGGCCCATGTTCCTGCTAGGCGTCGTCGCGCTTTGGTCCGGCGCCGCATTTCTGGTGGATCGCCTGGTCATTGACGTGAACGGACGGCCGACACTGCCCACAGAGCGCTTCCTGGCGTCTGGTACCGGCCGCGTGCTCGACATCGGCGCGGGCACCGGCAGATCGTCGATTATGATCCTCGAAGCCCGGCCGCGCGTGAACCTGGTGGCCAGCGATCTCTTCGGCGAATCCTTTGACCATCACTTTGGCCGCGGCGGAAGTCCGCAGCAGAGACTACTCGCCAATTTGAAGGCTGCCGGCGTGGATCAGCGAGCCACGATTGCCACGGCGGATATGCTGAACCTTCCGTTTGAATCCGCTCAGTTCGATGCCGTGGTGAGCGCCTATGCCATGGATCATGTCGATCGTGCGGGAAGCGACCGGGCGATCGCCGAAGCCGCTCGCGTGCTGAAGCCCGGGGGAGAGTTCCTCTTAATGGTGGTTGCGGAAGAACCCTGGTCCGAGTTCGCGTTCGGGCCGCTGCTCAAGCACGGCGGAGCGCGCGGCCACGACTGGTGGACCGAACATGTGCGAACCGCCGGGTTCCAGGTGATCGAGCAGGGTACGCGGCCGCTGACGTTCTTTGTTCTGGCGCGAGCCCCACTACACTTGATCGGATCGCGGCTCGCCGGACAACAGCCTTAAGGATGTGGATACCATCGCAGGTGCATCGGCCCTGTACCTTGGTCGCTGAACACCAGTGCATCTCCGTCCGCGCCTTCCAGCCGCCCGATCGGAGCGGTATCGATGGTGCGCCATGCAGAGGAGGAGCGATCCAAGGTGTAGAACCGCTGAGTCCTGGTCTGGTCGTCCCATACCTGGACGGCGAAGTAACCGTCTCGCGTGAGAGCCAGGCGCGCATTCTGTCCGAACTGATCCAGCCTCCAGCGTCCGGAAAGATTGCCGTTCAGGTCCAGTTCCACCCACTCGGTTTGGCTGCCCCGCGTGCCCGAGACGGCCCAGAGTCCGATGCGATCGTGTGCGACGGTGATGCTGTTCCACTGCCAGCCCTGCGCGCCCGGGTCGAGGCCCGGCGGAAACAGCGACCGCGCGAGATAAGCACCTGCCTCCTTGCCGCCCGGCTCGTACCTCCGCACCATCTTGTATTCCTGTTTGCTAATTCCGTGCATGCTGGTGGCATCCACTTCACAGCCAAAGCTCCAGAGCGAATGATCCTCGCCGAATGCGAGGTGGTGCGGAAGATACAACCCGGTCTTGATGGTCCTGATCACGGAACCGGAACTGTCCCGGAAATGGATGCCGCGGCCCTTCTTCGGATCCCAGGCGCCCCAGGCTACGGCCACTGTGCCATCGGTATCGACCGCGACGGCGCGGGGCGTCCCGCCCTCCTCGGCAAAGGCCATGGCCAGATGACCGTCGGGCGCGAAGACGGTAACCGCGTCGTTTTCGATCCAATAGAAATAGCCCTGGTAGAACGCCGGGACTGGCTGGAGTCCTTCTCTCCGGGCCTGGGACGTTACCTCGCGCATAGGACCGTTCCCAGCCAAAAGGCAAAAGCTGAAAACCCCGGCGAATATCATCGCCTTAAGCATGTGACTTCTCCTAAACTATCCTACGTTACCGTTTGGCGAGCATTTTGCATGACCTACTTCTGCCCTACCGGCGCGACAAGATCCGTCCGGAGAGGCGGCACCGCGATATCCGCAGGTTCGACGCCGGCGGGTAAGGCCACTCGCATGAATGCCACGTTCATCTCTTCCCTGGTCTGATCTCCCCAATAGACATCCGCCTTTGGATCGGGATTATTCGGGTTGTTCGCGGAGTTATCGAAAAACACAGTACTTTCCAGCCGCGTCCCTTTCGGCAGCCGGTGAGGATTCACCAGCACATAGCTCATCTGCCAGTTGAAATCGTAGTGCGGCAAGTCGAGTAACACTTCCCACTGGCCGTTCGGATATACCGCGCGAAGCTGCAATGCCTTGCCTCGTTGGTGCATGTGCGGCCAGAGCGATAGAACCGTCATATCCTCTCTCAGGGTCACCCTGGTATCTACCCGATAGTTGGCGGCTCCAGCGGGAATCCTGAAATTGAGATTGGCGATCGCGACTTCTGTTACGCGCACCTGCGGAGGCCGCTTGGCGAAGATCAATCCGACGCGGCTACGGTCTGTTTGAGGTTTGCCCATGGTCGTGTAGTGTACCTCGATCACCAGATCGGACCCCGCTCTGACCAACAGGGCCTGGCCCGGCTGTAAGTTCACGGGATCGCCGCCCGGCACAAAGGTGGCCAACTCCTCGGCGCCAATTTCCGGACCGGTCAGTACCCCGCCCCCATCGTCCTTGGGCGGCTCTTTCGGATGTTGCCGCTCCTCGGATGTTTGGGAGTCCGGCTCCATGAAAGTCTTTGCACCGGGCGCCCGCGAGAATATCCGTATGTGATGGACCACCGCAGGATTTCCGGGGCGGGCTTCCACCGCCTGGATCCATTTATCCTCCGTGAATTTAGTGGGCACCGCAAAATACTGCCAGGCGATCTCGCCGGAAGCCGGGATATGAAACTCCTCCGGCATTTCGAATATCTGGTCGGGAGCGCCGATGCGCCATCCCTGCGCAAAGGTCACGGGTTTTGGAGCATCCTGGGGATCTCCGGCGGGGGCGCCCTGATCCACCCATGCGATCAAAGTATCGATCTCCGGTTGCGACAGCCTGTGGTCATTGGAAAACGTGTCTGGCGCGGCGTCGGCGAACCATGGGGGCATTTTTCGTGTCAGGACGGCCTCTCGAATGGCCTTCGCCCATGGCCGCACTTCCCCATAATCCGCCATCGAAAACGGCGCGGCCTCCCCTGCGCGATGACAGACCTGACATCGCTGTTGCAGGATCGGCTGCACATCTCTGTGGAACGTGACCGCACGCGCTAGGCCGGCCTGCACCGTCGGAATACCCAATGATGCCGAGGCAAGCAGCGCGATCGAAAATGCGGAGCCCATGATCCTTTCCTAGACGGTGATTAGCCGCAAGCGATTGCTTCTTAGATTATACGACTCCGGGCTGAGCGCACTGCCGTCTACCGTTTCCAGCATGCGGCCTTGATCTCCACCTGTTCGCCCAGTGCAATACTGGCGCGTTTGCCCCATGCCAAAAATGCCGATCGGCGCCGCATTTGGATCATTCCCGCTACCGCCTGGAGCAATTAGCCGTGGTAACTCTTCTTCTTTAACGCCGCCTGCGTTAACTTCGATGGTAATAAGTTGACGGTCGGCGTCGAGGATGATGGCTATATTGAGAGGATGCTGTCGTTGATTGAGCGTCCAGAGATCGATGGCGTTGTCGACCAGTTCGCAGAGCCCGGTCCTTCAGATTGCAATCGCCGATTTGACTGGTGTTCCGTCAATCATTCCAATCTGCGTCTTTTGTGGAATCGGCATCGTCTGGGCGATTTATCACATCAGCTAAAGCAGCGGATCGCACGCGAGGCGCGGAAAAGGGGGCCTCTGACAACGGTGGAGTTAACCGCACTCCGCTACGACCAGGCTTTCCAAGAGGTGAATCCACCACTCCAAAGATAGGTTTGGTGCTCGCCGCCATTGGCTACGCCGTGACAGGGTTACTTCATCTCACCAAGAAAGGAGCTACCTCGTTAAATATTGAGGTTTGAGCATCTACCCGATAGCCGCCGGGTCGACGGCGCAGTATACACGCCCGAACTGCACGTCTTGCGTTTGTACGGCAGAAATTGCACTCGCTAACCTCGGTTCCTTTCAACAACGCAATCCCAACCGTTTGCTCGTGGACGTGGACCGCTGCCGTAATTCAGTGCGATGGGGTACGATGGGGCGGCCCCGGAATGTTACTGTTGGTCAGGCCGCAATATGTCCCTGAGGGGAGGTTGGACGAGCTTGTATCGGCAGTCGTGAGCGAACCTATTAATGGTCGCCATCCGCCGTGACGACTCCCCGCAAGCCGGGCTTATCGTGCGGTACTTCGCCGGGGCCGGATCATGTCACCCGGTAGGAAGGTTCCGCTGATTTCCCGGCCACATGGCTCTTATGCTGCCGTCTTTCGCTGTAACAAGATAGGTGAGGGGAGAAGGAATTACTGCTATGCCAACAGGGAAACTTACGAAGACAATAATCGAAGCGGCCATCGCTGGCTTTGAAGCACAATAGACCGGCATCGACGGATAGATCGCTGAACTGCGAGCGATGCTAGGTGGCCCCGCCGCCAAACAAACCGCTCCGACGCCGGAAGCGCCCACCGGGAAGCCCAAGAAGTCCTCCGCCGCGTCCAAGGCGAAACATGGCCGAGGCCCAACGTCTGAGATGGGCGAAGGCAAAAGGCGAAGCTCAACCGGCAGCACCAGCCGCGGTAGCGGCACCGAAGCCAAAGCGGAAACTCAGCGCCGCTGGCCGGGCCGCAATCATCGCCGCTACCAGGAAGATGTGGGCACGAAAACGGGCGCCGGCGAAAGCGAAGGTCCGCGGAGCTCAAGAAGGCTCCCGATCGTCAGGGCAAGGACATCGTGAACGCGACAAAATCAGCGCTGATACCGTCTCTTGTTCCTCTGATCTGGAGCCGCGCTGCTTGGTGTAGCTCCAGAGTGGAATCTCAAAGACGGCAGGTCCGCCATCGGTCACACCTTGGCGGCGGAGGTGACTCCTATAGCGAATGGAACTCGAAGCTGGTGTCACGACGACGTTCACTCGTTACTCGACCGAATGGAATACCGATCTTCTATTCAAGAAACCGTGGACCCTCTCCAAGACAGTGGCGTTGGGCCAGCCTAGGTTCATACACCGGCCACAACGAACGCTATCGTCGGTAAAACCCGAGGCCGGCGAAACCTGGCCGAAGATCGTCGCCGACGCAGCCCGCAGCGCAATTCAGCGGCGACGGCAAATCGACGTGTTTCTGGCAGGATTCGAGCGGCAGCTTGCTGTGTTGAGACAATTCAACGCGGAATACAATTTCAGCAGCCGGAGCGGCCTCAGCCCTATGGCGGGCGTACGCTTTGCCGTCAATGGCCCCACGGTTGCAGTAAATCTGTGAACGTTGGTATAACGGCGGCTCATTATGTGCAGCCGCGGACCGTGCATTTGAAGATCATGAAAACTACAACAGTATTCTTTCTAGCTACGGCGTGCATTTCGCAGGCACAGACCTTGGTGAATTTTAACGGAAGCAATGGAGCCAATCCGCTCGGTTCTTTCATTCGCGGGACGGACGGAAACTTTTACGGCACTACATACTTAGGGGGTACATCCAGCAACTGTAACGGCGGTGGTTGCGGAATCGTTTTTGAGATGACGCCGGATGGTAGCCTTACGGTCCTGCACAGCTTCGACGGTCTGGATGGCTATCAGCCCTTCGGCCTGATTCAGGGCGCTGACGGGAATCTGTATGGCACTACTGGGTACGGCGGGGTCTCGGCGTGCGGCGAGTACTGTGGGTACGGAACAGCTTTTCAGATTACGCCGGCAGGCGCGTTTACGACCCTGCATATCTTCGCGGGCAATGATGGCAGCCAGCCGTTTAGTCCTCCAACAGAAGGAAAGGACGGCAATTTCTACGGGACGACGTTTGTCGGGGGAGATTATGGCAGCGGCACAGTCTACAAGATGTCCCCGTCCGGGACGGTGACCAGCCTTTATAGCTTTTGCAGCAGCGGAAAGAGTTGCCCCGGCGGCGCTAATCCCTCTGCTGCGCTCGTGCGAGCCAGGAATGGCAAGTTTTACGGTACGACCAACGATGGCGGGCTTAACGGTTACGGCACAATTTTCGAGATCACGGCAGACGGTGAACAGGCTACACTGCATCGATTTACGTTATCGGACGGGTCCCTTCCAGCCGGAGGGCTGATGCAAGCCACGAACGGATTGCTGTACGGCACAACCGTGAGCGGTGGGGCAAACAACTATGGAACCATATTCAGCATCACCCCTGGTGGCAGGCTGACGACGATGCACAGTTTCGTGGGAACGGACGGTTCACAACCTCAAGCCGTGCTACTGGAAACGTCGACCGGAGAGCTCTTTGGTGCTGCCCGAAGCGGCGGTACACAAAACGAGGGCACGCTCTTTAAAGTCAGTTCCGATGGAGAGGTAACCGTCCTCAATTGCTTTGACGGAGCGGAGGGCGCCAACCCGAGCAGCCTGGTTCAAGATCCTGCCAGCGGAAGAATCTACACGACGACATTTAGCGGCGGAAGCAACGGCTACGGGACGATTTATGAATGGCTCTCATTGGTGTCCAATTCAGCCGAGACCGCCTCCGCCGGCATTGAATCCAAAGAGCTCACCGGCAATCCGGACCCGAAATTCCAAACAGCGTTGGGCGGGCGGGTTACGACGCTTCCAGCGCCAGGTAGCTAGGGCGAGTTGGTGGATCGGGCTAACATTAGATTCCACATTGGCCGAACGACTTAGCAGATATGCCGTCTTCGTACTCCAGCGGGCCAGCACCAGTCGCTCTAGATCTGTAATCCCAAAAACAGACCGGTCGGCTACGATCAGGGATGCGACTATAGGCTTTGCTTCTTCGTCCAGGTTGTGAATCCAACCCTGTTGCAGCCCTCACAAACGCTTCCGTTAAATCTAGGGCGGATCGTGCGTGAAGGGCATCGGTTCAGGAGTGTTCGAGTGCCGCATCGATTTCGGCCCCGGCTACCGTGTCTATTTCGGGGAAGGACGGCGAGCACCTGGTGATCCTTGGCGTTGAGGTCTTCTCCCAGCAGCATGGATTGAAAGAAGAAGCAGACTTGCCCCTTCGTGTGATTCGCACCTAATCACTGGCAGTCCTACCGCTGGCTCTCCAATATCCGGATGAGTGCGAGGGCGGCTACAAGATTGGCGTCCAGTTGGGAAAGTTGGTGCTCCTGATCGCATTCTGGCCTCATACCGGCAGGAGATTTGTCATTGGATCGGGCCTACATGTACTCCGCCGTGTGGCTGATAGCGTTTACACGCCTGTTGGCTGTCGTCTAGAGAGGTGCCTAGGAATGCGATTGCTCCCCGGTAGGCCAGTCAGCGTACTCGCCACATGGAAGAATTGGCGGTCCTTGTTGTCTTGGCAGATCGCCGGTTTGCCGCCATGCTGTCCTTAAGGGCTATTCTTGCCCGACACTGAGCCTCCTGCTGCGACGGGGCAACGCCGTGGTCGCCGTGCTCGGTGGACCAACGGAATTCGCTGCGATGGCCCGTATCGTCGGTGACCGTATACTCTGCCCGATTCCCTGTAACATCGATGAACGTGAACGACTGTCTCAATGGCAATCTCAGATTCCGCTTGCAGCTAGGGTCAGTGCGGCTTCCTTGGTTTCCGTCGCCGATTCTGTGCGCCCAACTGAAATAACCGCGCAGTTCATCTCAGCCCAAGCCGCCCTGCCGCTTTCAAGGGCTTGGAGTTGGTCTCTATGCCGGATCGCTATGACCATCGTCCTGACGTGCGGTATAGAAGTGGCCAACCGTTCGGGAAGGCTGCGTTGCGACGGTAAATGGTGATTTGGTCTGTCGTGTCGATACGGCGGGTACAGCGATTTCGATATCTGGTGCATTTCGTAAAGGCAAGCATTTCCGGACTCGGTTTGGTCGTCCCACCGGTTGTCGTCGGATGTTTGCAGCGCTTGTAAGATGGTCTGTGATAGACGATTAATGCTGTCGTACAACATAGAGATCCTGCTCCTTTTTCTCTCGGACTGGCACAGGGCCGAGCCTGTACCGGTGATCGGACGGCGCTCGGATGTAAGTTCTGGAAGGGTTTGATCCTATAATTAGTATAACACGTTGGTAAACTGTGCTATAATAGCGGTGGTTTGATGCTCCTGCATTTCCAAGGCTGACCGCTCCGGTCATCCACCTTCCAAATTAGCCGCCGTTCAAATCAGAAGAAGGAAATAAACGTGAAAAACATATTTGTTGGAAACCTCAGTTTTGGGGCTTCGGAAGAAGCTGTCCGTGCCTTGTTTGCGACCCATGGCACTGTTGATCGTGTCAGCATCGTTACGGATCGTGACAGCGGCCAGCCCCGTGGCTTCGGCTTCGTCGAGATGGCAGACGATGCCGAGGGCGATAAAGCAATTGCCGCCGTCAATGGTGTGGACCTCGATGGTCGTGCCCTAAACGTGAACGAGGCACGCCCAAAGGCGGATCGTTCCAGCGGCGGTGGTGGCAGAGGCTTCGGAACCAAACGCTGGTAACTGGATCGTAGCGATATCCTGGTGGGTGCGACGTCTCAGTTGCTTTTGCGGATTCTGAGCGCCGTCACCCATCGAACTCATCTTGCGGCTCTGTTCTCCCCGAACCGCCATCGTAATCACCAAAACCGGCGAGGTGGGCGAGATTCATCTGGTATCCGGCAACCCGGCGCTCGTTCCCGCTGCAATTGAAGCCGTAGAGGAGTCGCGGACGCTTCCCGCCGCATGAACGGAGCGGCGATGGAGAGCAAGACCGAGATTATCGTTCCAATCAATCTGAACCAATAGCAGGCGCAGCCGGGTCGGAACGGATCGGGCCGGGAATCATCGAACTTGGGGCAGGACCGAGGTCGGGATGCCCGGTAATAGCCACAGGTCGGAAGGTGGATCTTTCGGTAATTAACCGGCCAAAGGCGGCCGTCCCGCATGCGCTGCAGCTTCCGGACGGACGCGGCATTCCAGTCCAGTTGAGATTGCAAATAGGGGGCGAGGGCTCCGCTTGGAACTTCGATCTTGACAAGGTCAATCCCGGGAAGAGCCCCCACAGTCACGATCCTGTTCATCTCACTTTCGGCGGCGCAGAACAACTTCGAAGCCGATTGGATTCGATGCTGGTGATGGGACGATCCTTCGTCAATGCCCGATTTGTCTAACCCATTCCATCATCGGTCATGGACGCCGGCGCAAACGGGCTCACGACGAAGACCATGATTGGATTCCGATTCGGCGCGGCTTCTGCAATGTGCGGGAAGAGGTTCACCTTTCTGCCGCCCTTCTCTCTGCCCTATATCTTCTCCCATGCTTGACCTGGAGAGGAGAAATCCGCCGTGGCCGCGGATCGGGAACGGCTCAAACAGCGCCTTCCGCTGTTGGCATATTTGGGGCGCCACAATTGGATCGCCCGTCCTGCCGGCACTCCGCAAGAGTTTGTGGGACTGTGCCCTTTACATCGGAAGGCCGCCCTTCCCTCGATGTCTACCCTCGGCTACTCATTCGATCTGGCGCTCGACGTAGGCTTGATAAACCACCAGGGCCGCGACGCCTTTTGCCGGCATGTGGTCTTTCCCTGTCGTCGGTACGGCCAGATCATCAACCTGTATGGACGCAGTATCGGAACCGCCTTTCCAATACCCTACTGATCCTCGATGCATGTGACCTTGTTTGATTTCTATCAGTGTGCTCACGCCCTTGCGTACCTTCTCTACAGCCGATTCGCGCATGAACGTCATCCCTTCCTCCCGCGCCGCCCGTTTGATTTCGGAAATCGGCCGCCCGTCCAAGATCTTTCGCGAATCTTATCTGTGAAATCTAGCAACTCGTGGATAGCCGTGCGACCGCGATAGCCAGTGCCGCCGCATTCAGAGCATCCGGCGCCCTCCTGCAGTTCCACGTGCTCTCATGCGGTGGGCTCCAGGCCGGACTCGGTCAACGCAGCGCGGCGGGCATTGAGGCTGTCGAAGTGCATCGGCCCGCGGCATTGATCGCAGATCACACGCAACTGGCGCCGGGCCAGAATGCCGTTCAGCGCGGACACGAAACTATAAGGCTCTACACCCATGTTCACGAAGCGCCGCGGCACATCGAACACCTTGTTGGCGTATATCGTAGTGAGAACAAGGTGGCCGGTGAGCGCCGAGTTGATGGCGAGTTGGGCGGTCTCTCGGTCGCAAATCTCGCCTACCATGATCTTGTCAGGGTCGTGGCGCAGGATCGATCTTAATCCGCTCGCGACAGTAAGTCCCTTACCCTCATTTACCAGAATCTGGGTGATCCCCACTACTTCCAAGGTCAGTGGCTGCCTGGTCAAGAAGCACGACAGGTACCTGCGGAGTGACCGCACAACCCACGCGACCGTCGACTTGCAAGGGCCCGGGGTGGCCAAAAGCACAGGTCATCAAGTCGACATTACGGGCTCGATGATCCCCGCAGCCACACCGGCGAGAGGTGCGTCGCAGGTAGTTCAGGTCGTTAGCGTGGATTCGGTTGGCGCGCCGGCGGCGTTCCTGGCGGAGCGGCTACGGGCGCGGCCGGTGGAGCGGCCATGTCCACGGGCGTGATTATTGCCATTGTCGGCGGAGTGGCCGCCGTAGCCGCAACGGTCGGCTTGGCGGCGGCGGGAACCTTCAGCGGCAGATCTGCCCCGGCGGTCAGCACTCCGTAGGTGCGGAAACGATTTGTTGCTGGCGCCCGCCGGCATCGGCGAGCAGTGCTATGGCAACCACGATCCAGGCTGCCAGGGCCGGGCGCGAGAATGGGTAGGTCCACGGCGGCATGCAGGAAGACTGCGACCACCCCGATACCCCACGCTGAGCGGAATGCCGGACGCAGAGTCCAAAGAAACATAACGCCATCGAAACATCGCCCCGATAGCCAGACCGAACAGGCTAACCTGTAAGACGGCGGTCGGCCAATATCCGGGTACCCGGTTCTTTGCATGAAGGACCCTCCATGCAATGCCGCCTCGTCCACATGGACGGAAAACGCGCAATGGTGATGTGACCGCCTAAGTGCCGGATTCCCTCAGGCCGGTTCGTCTGGACACCAGGTAGTACGCCGATTTTAGCGCCTATGCACGCCTTCGTCTCCGCGCCAGCGCCCGAATCCAGAGAAATGCTACGGCGGCGAAGGGCGAGGCGTACCACAAAAGGTCCCAGCGGCCAAGTCCGGGCGGCGTCACTTCTACCGTGGCCGTCGATTCTCCGTGTCCCGCGGAGCTATCCAGCAGCACGTGGATGCGCCAAAGTTCCTGGGCGTCGAATGGCACCTCGGCAATGTATTGTACCTGAGCGCTGCTGTCATCCAGCCGGGCGGCATACCGCTTTTCCGGGAGCCGGCCGCTTACCGGCTGCACACCGATTTCGATCTTCAAACCCTTTGGAACCGCGGTTCCTCGCGGCGTTTCCATCATCACCCAGAAGGTTCCCGTGCCCACATCGGGATGGGTCCAAAGCGATAGGACGTAAGGCCCCACGTGCCGGTCCACGATGATCGGGAACGGCGGCCCGTTGTGCGCGCCGGCCGGCCACGCTATGGCCAGAAGCAGCCAAAGTGCTCTAATGTGATGTCGTCTCCGCACCGCTATCCCATAAACGTGGCTCGCATCTCCATCGGTTGAAGGATCAGCCATACCGCCGCGACCCACAGCAGCAGGCAGATGGCGGCCCACGGTATGAAGGCGCGCACGGGGCGAGCGCCGCCCTCGGCGTCGTCTTCGGCCAGCCGATGTATCACCAGCAGCGATCCCGCCAGTCCCAACACCAGGAATCCCATCTCCAGCGGCTGCACGAAACGGGTGGGGATGCCCGTCAGAGTCCAAAGCGGCTCACCCAGCACAGGCCGGCCCAGACTGGCTACGGCGCTCTGTGTCACCGGAATCAACGTCAGGAACCCCGTCATGAAGTGGAAACTGTAGTGTGCCAGCCACATACCGAAACCCAGTGGAACGAGCCCATAAGCGTAGCGCACCATCAGCGGCAGCGTGGCCCGCCGGCTGCCTGCCCAGACTCGCGTAAGCCATGCCGCAACTCCCAGCATAAGCACCGGCTCCACAACCAGTGCAACCACAAAGATCAGCCCCAGCACGGGAGCTTCGTGACCCACGTGCAACACGCGCCCGAGCCATCTCTCCAGGGCATAGACCGGACTGACCATGCCGAATGCATTGAGTAACGCCCCAAAGGTGAACACCAGCGCCAGTCCGGCCAAGTCCGGGCGTCGGGAGAAGAATCCGATGCCGGAGCGCCTGGGATCGGTCATCAGTTCGCTTGCCGGCGGACGGCTGAGGATGCCAACGTTGTCGTGCGGGCAGGCTTGGACGCATTCCAGACAGAAGGTGCAGTCCATGTTGCCGGACTTGGCGGGCTGGAACAGGGCTAACTCGCAACCGCGCTGAATCACCACCAGATCGGAGGCGTCGCGCCGGCCGCGAATGCAGTCTTTCGTGGTGCACGGAACGCAAACCGCCTCATCGCGGACCTTGACCTCGAGGGGCGAGAGCGTGGATGCCACGAAATTGAATTGCCCGATGGGGCAAACGAATTTGCAAAACACCGCGTGCTTGAAGAAACCGTCGATAACCAGGATTGCAGCGAAGTAGGCCACGATCAACCACGCCGTCCACCATGGTGAAGACCAGAGATCGAACAGCTCGTAGACAAAAAGGATCAGCGCGAAGAGCGCCGCGGAGAGCCACTTGTTGCGCAATTTCCGGGGCCACGTGAACCGCGGCCGGAAGAGTCGCCGGGCCCACTGGCGGACCAGCATGAAAGGACAAGCCATGCAGAACAGATTGCCGGCGCATAGCAGTATCAGCACCAGCGCGCCGCGAAAATGCACCCAACTCACGGTTGTCGCCAGGTTTTTGGGCGCGAGCGTGGGGCCGAACAATCCGTGGACGATCATGACAATCCCCACGACGAGCGTCGGAATCTGCAGAAAGGTGCGGGCGTGCCGCCAGCGAAAGAGCCTACCGATCAGGGGGACTTTGAGCAGATCGAATGTGGACGATTCAGCGGACACCGTTCACTTCCATTTGCCGTTCCAGTTTCTGTCCGCCGGGCAACGTAGCGTGGATGAGCACCACCCAATCGCCGGCCATGGTGAAAGCCACCTGGCCTTGGTAGCGGCCTGGGCCGACTTCTGGCGCTGCGCCGAACTCCGGCCGCATGCCCGGATGCGACATATCCGCTTCGAGCGCGATGCGCGCATGGCGTACCGGTTGGCCGGCGGCGTCGGACAGGCGGAGCCTAACGGTGGCACGGCCGATGCGCACGGGCTTGGGCGAGATTTCGGACTCGATCACAATGGCGGGACCCGATTCGGCAGGTTTCCGGCAACCCGCCGACGGCCACAACGCGACGCAGCCGAGCGCCGCGGCGGCCCAGTTAATACGCGTTGGCTTCCGCCGCACGCGGATGCCAGGCACAGGTGCAAACGGCGCGCTCCCGCTCTTCCGCGGGTGGGAACATGTGATAGTACATCCCGATGACCATGGGAATGAACACCACCGAGTTGTAAAACAGGTGCAACTCGACTCGCGGAAACACCAGTTGCAGCACGCTGAACGGGACCGGCTTACCCCAGAAATTATGGTGCATCGTGGCCTGCGAGATCAGCAACAAGTGCTCGATGTGGTGCCAGAACTGGATCACCAGGGCGATCGTCCACCAGGTGCGTGCCCTTCCCGTGAACCCTTTGCGGAGCACCCAGATACCCACCAGCATCACCAGCGCATAGCCGTAGTGCAGCGTTTCCGATTTAATCAGCCAGGGATACCACAAGCCCAGGATGCCGTTGGCCTGCGGCCGTGGCCAACCCATCACGTAGATTTGCCAGGCCTGCACCAGATGTTCACCCCAGTGCGCCAGAACGATGACCATGAATATCTGCAGCGCGCGCTCGTGCCACTGGGAATTGAGCTTTTCATAGAAACTTGGCCCGGCGGCCGATGTGAAATCCATGCTGGAACTGGATGCAGCCATTTACAACTTTCCCTCCCTCGCAAAAATGCGCGGCCCTGCCGGACCACGCGAGCGCACTTGATGGATTATTACACGCGAGTTCAGGAGGGTCAATACTCAATAACTATTAGGGTTACAACCGGGATTGCCGGGTCTGGAGATAGTTGTTTTCGATTATTGTGCTATGGCGCCCGGGCGGTTAGGTTGAATCAATCCCGACGAATGAGCGAAATCTCCGTTCTGCTGGTGGACGATCACAGTTTAGTGCGTAAAGGCTTCCGGCGTATCCTGGAAGACGATCCGGAAATCCGCGTGGTGGACGAGGCGGCGAATGGACAGGAGGCCATCCGGCTGGCGCGGCAACTGCACCCACAGGTAATCGTGATGGACATGGCCATGCCCGGTCTTGACGGCGTGCAAGCCACGCGCGAAATCGTGAAGCATGAGCCCGGCATTGCGGTGCTGATCTTGAGCATGTACTCGGAAGAAAACTACGTGCGCAATGCCCTGGACGCCGGCGCACGCGGCTATCTCTTGAAGGAGGCGCTGGACGTGGACTTGGCCACGGCGGTTAAAGCCATCGCGGCAGGTAAACAAGTGATCGGCCCCGGCGTGATGCCCGCCAGCCGTGTGCCCGATCCCCAGTATGACCGCCTCACGCCCCGCGAAAGGCAGATCCTGGAATTAGCCGCGCAGGGCAAGTCGAATAAGCTGATTGCCGGCCTTCTCCACCTGAGCGAGAATACGGTTGCTGTGCACCGCGCCAACCTGATGGCGGAATTGGGCATCCACCGCACCACCGACTTGATCGTATGGGCCGCAAAGAAAGGCCTGGTGCGCCTGGGCTGAGTTACCCGCTATCGGAAAGCGCCTTCCTCCTGGAGTGCCTTCCGCATCGCGACAACTTCGGGGTCGTTAATGAGAAACACAGCGATCGTCGCGCGGCCGATCTGACTCAGAGCATTCAGTTGGGGCCCGTTCCAGACAAAGTGTTCCGTCCACGAATCGCGCCGAGGATTGAACAAACGAACGATGGCCCCGCTATCCGGATCGACTCCGGCGACGTTCGGACCCTTGAAGCGGTTGCAATGTATGCAGGCGAGGGCGAGATTCTCAAGTCCGGTTGCGCCCCCGTGTTGCCGGGCGATGACGTGGTCAATCTGGAACGGTGCCGGGTGGAATGCCGTGGGTAATTGGCAATACTCGCAGCGACCGAGCGCCCGCTCCCGGACCCGACGGATGAGATCGGCGTTCAATATGTTTTCTTATTGGGTCGAACGCCCCAAAGCGCGGCGCCCTTTTGACTGCATGACGGCGAGCAAGTTGCCAACATGAATATAGCTGTCGAGCTCAGCTTGCTCTTCGCTGGTCAGCTTGCCCTGACGTGCCAACTCGGACAGTTCGTTCATGCGTGCGATATCGTGATTGCCGAAGCGAATCGACAACAGGTATTCGGCCGCACCGCGCGGCAGCTCATCCTGGCCAATCTGGATCAGGCGGGCCAGTATAGCCGCTTCGGTGTTGGGGCTGCTGACTTGGGAACTCATTTGCTGCTCCTGTCCAATTGTGCCACGACAAGCGCTTCGCGGGCCATTAAGGCCCGTCCAGACAGGGAATCGCGGAGGCTGCCGTCGCGGTTCGTTTGCACGTGGCCGACGACGGGCGGGGACAGCAGCGACGTGGGCGCGGTGCTGGACGTCAGGTGATCGATTGGCCATGCCAAGTCTGACAGCTCGCAAGCCATGCGCGAAATCGTGAAGCACGAGCCGGATATTTGCCGTGCCGATCTTGAGCATGTACTCCGAGGAGAACTACGTCCGCAATGCCTTGGACGCCGGCGCACGCGGCTATCTCTTGAAGGAAGCGCTGGACGTGGACTTGGCCACGGCGGTTAAAGCCATCGCGGCAGGTAAACAAGTGATCGGCCCCGGCGTGATGCCCGCCAGACGTGTCACCGATCCCCAGTATGACCGCCTACGCCCCGCGAAAGGCAGATCCTGGAATTAGCTGCGCGGGGCAAGTCGAATAAAATCATTGCCAGCCTTCTCCAACTGAGCGAGAATACGGTGGCCGTGCCCCGTGCCAATTTCACGGCGGAACTCGGTTGCCGCCGGATCACCGACTGGATCGCTTGGGCCCTAAAGAAGGGCTTGGTGCATTGCCCCAGACGCGCATAGGCACATAAGATAGCGCCCATCGCCGTGATTACCCCCGCCCCGCCGCCAAGGCGGAGCCCCCTCGGGCACTACTCCCACCGCGCCATTCGCCTAAAGCGCGGGTGGCATTCCGGCGGAGCGGCGGCAAACGGTCAAACTTGGACGCCGTAAGCGGCGTTTCACAGGGCTGTCGCGAGTTCTCCGTTTGTTCCGTGACCAGAGTCGACAAAGCTAGGCGACCAGCCGGATCAGACGCTACCGTACCGGAGAAGACAGGAGGTCGGATCTCGTGACTTTGGCGAGGCCGTATTTGCTCGATACAGAACGGACAAGTTTGAGAAACCATTCTCCGGACCTGGGTGAGACGCGCACCTCTTCGATCAGCGCGCCGAGATCTACGTTAATGTAGCGGCCGTTTGGGTACTTGACTCTCGCTACATCATCCTCAATCATACACCAGTCGATCTCATCAGTTCGCCTTGGCCGTCCTGGGCCGTGAAACATCGATTGTGCTAGCGAGCCACACAACGCATTAAGTCGACCTTGGATGTCTAGATCAGACGAAACTCATTCTCGTAGGCGAAGCTGATCCGCTTGCTGAGGGGAAACATCAGGTGATCGTCAACTCTTGACTCTTCAAAATCGAGGTACCCGACCTTACCGGCAAAGAGTCTCTCCGCGCTGTTCGCCACGGAACGCTCCATTCTCTCGCGATTTGACACAATGGCTATGCCTTCGGTACCCGATACGTATCCAGACCACATCGCGGCCGATTCGTAGTCGTTGAGGTGCCAGCAGTTCACAAAAAGGCTCGCCGGTCATAGAACCTCCTTCTGAGCCAGTACTCTCGCGAGTTCTTCGTGCTCCAAAATTGGATCTGCCGGTCGCCCGCAGCAATCGGTTCCATTTGAAGTTCATCCCATTCCGTCGGCGTAAGATCGTCGATGGTTTTCCATTCACGATGCCGGTAATTGGGCTGGGCCAGTAGACCCTCATGCGGATCATTTCCCGCCAACGCTTCGAGGTTTGGAAAGTAGAGCTGGCCGCGATCCAGCAACGACACGTATTTGGTGAAATCCATGTAACGCCAAAGCCTCTCTGTATCCGCCGGAGGCGTGAGCTCGGGGTGGCTTTCAATGGGCATGCCCCATTTTCTCGCATAGAGGGTGTCCTATTCGCGCTGGCTCAATCCCGTAAAATCCCGCTCACCTCAAGTTGGCGAATAACGCGCGGCTTGCTGATGTGCCGAGCAGGGGCCTCATGTATTTGGAAGCTAAACAGGGGTCAGAGTGATCGGCTGCGGCAATTGGCCGCGCAACGGCTTATCATAGCGCCGTGCCCTAGCCCGGTGCGCCTCTCCGGCTGAGTTATAATGCCCGCATCTGCATTCGCAAAATCCTGTGTTCGACCTTGGTACTCCACGAATGAATCTGAAGCTCGCTCTAGTGGTTTCGCTCCCGTTTGCGATTCTTTTTTCCGGCTGTAGCCGGCATGCGGGGCTTCCCGAACCGGGCTCGCCGAAGTATCGGGAGTTGTGTTCGGCATTCTATCTCGGGTTAGCTGCACTTCAATCCGGTGAAGATGTGAATGCCCGTAACGGGCTTACGCATGCCACTGAACTCGCGCCGGCAGAGCCGGCAGGGTGGGTCGATTTGGGCCTTCTGCAGGCCCGGCAGCAAGAATTCGACGCCGCTTACCAAACCTTCGAGAGAGCGCGCTCCCTCGCTCCGGATAATAGCCGGATTCAAGCCGCCACCAGCGACGCGGACGCGCAAAGGCTTCTGGAACGGATTCTCCAAGTCCGGCCCGGCAATGAAGCCGTCCTGCTTGACGTCGCGCATCTGGCCGCGAAGCGGAATGAATCATCCCTATTGAAAAACGCCGTGGTCACCCTGGGACGGAATACCGCGAATTGGCCCGAGCCCGCACAGCAGCAGTTCACCCGGCTGCAGCAGGCCGCCGCGGCTGCCGATTTCCGAACCGCCGGCATCCAGGTTCAGTTTCTTCGCAACACACTGATTCGGGTGGCCACTTATCGCCGCAGTTTAGATGAAGTGAAGGCTCCCCCAACCTCGATTGGAGAGCCGTTCTTGAAGTTTCTCAGGCTGCCTTCGCCCACTTCCGAGCCGGCCTCACCGGATATGCAGTTGCACTTCGAAGAGCAGGCTGCGAGCGTGGTGCCCGCGGCGAATCTCACGTGGATCGGATGGCTGCCTCTCGATGGAGAAGGCGGTTCACGGATGGTGTGGGCGGACGCTACCGCCGTCCACGTGGAAGGCGGCGCAACATTGCCGCTGCCCATCGCACGCGGCCAGTCCTCACTGACGACCCTTGGCCGGAATGCGATTCTCGGCGCCGACCTAAACTACGATTTCAAAACCGACTTAGTCTTCGCGACACCCGGCGGAGTCAGAATTTACCGTCAGGAGGCACCGCAACGCTTCCTCGATGTGACAGCGAAGACCAAGCTGCCCGCCGCAATCGTGAATGGTTCATACACGGGCGCGTGGGCCTTCGATTACGACCTGGATGGAGACTTGGACGTTGTCCTGGGCGTGCCGCACGGGGAACCCGTCGTTTTGCGGAATAACGGCGATGGCACATTCGCGGCCGTTAAACCGTTTAAGGGAATCGACGGGATGACCGCCTTCACATTCGGCGATATCCATGGTGACGGCGTGCCCGATGTGGCCCTCATTGACGGCAACGGGAACCTCGAGGTCTTCCAAAATGAGCGCCAAGGTTTCTACGGGCGTAGCGACGTTCCGCCGCAAATGGCCGGCCGCAATCTGGCAATCGCGGCAGGGGATGTGAATGGAGATGGACTCATCGATTTCGTCCTGTTGCGAGGCGATTTCAGCATTGTCCGGCTTTCCGGCCGGGACTCCGGGGCGGGATGGGATTTCGCCAAAATCGCCAGCGGCCAACCGGTCAACGGTGCCGGCCCGGCGAGTTTGCTATTGGCGGATTTGGACAACAGCGGCAGTCTGGACATCGTCGCAGGCGGGCAGATCTTCCTCGGCGATGGAAAAGGCTTCGCGCCGCTGGCCGGCAAACTGAATTCCGATTGCTGGGGGCTGGTGGATCTGAATCGGGATGGCCGCCTGGATGGAATCGGGCTCTCGGCCACCCGGGCCGCCGTTCAATTCACCAATCGAGGCGCAAAAAACTATAACTGGCAAGTGATTCGCACCAGGGCAGCCACGGCGAACGGAGATCAGCGCATCAATCCATTTGGCATAGGCGGCGAAATCGAGATTCGGTCCGACCTGCTGACTCAGAAACAGATTATCACCGCGCCGGATCTGCACTTTGGATTGGGCGAGCACACTGGAGTCGAATTCGCCCGCATCGTATGGCCGAATGGCTTAATCCAAACGGAATTCAATTTGAAATCCGACCAGTCGGTGCTGGCTCAACAACGCCTGAAAGGCTCCTGCCCGTTTCTTTTCGCATGGGATGGACACGCCATGCGGTTCCTGAAAGACGTCGCTCCCATGTCTGCACCGCTGGGAGCGCACATCAGCGCCGCGTCGCTGGAACCGATTCAACAGACGCAGCAATGGTTCAAAATCGACGGGGACCGGCTTGTGCTGCGCGATGGGTATTACGACCTGCGTCTAACAGATGAATACTGGGAGACTTACTATATCGATTATTATTCGTTGCTGGCTGTCGATCATCCGCCAGAGTCACAGATTTATGTGGACGAGCGGGTGGCCGATCCTCCCGCGCCCTTACGGGTGTATGTGACGGATGCGCCCAGAAACTTCGCCAGCGCGAAAGACGACAGCGGAAGGGATGTGAGCGAAGCAGTTCGGAAAGTCGACGCCAACTATCTGAATACCTTTGGGGTCGGGCAGTATCAAGGGTTGACTCGCGATCACTGGGTCGAGCTCGAATTGCCGCAAGACGCGCCGCGCACAGGGCCGCTTTACCTGATCGGCGACGGGTTTTTGCACCCGTGGGACGACACCATCACCATGGCGCGAAGCCAGGGCAGCGGCCCCGCGCCGCGCGACTTGAGCATCGAGGTTCCCGATCGCGCCGGGCATTGGATCACTGCGCGAAATCGCCTGGGCATTCCGGCAGGCCGCCTGAAGACCGTGGTGTTCGATTTGACCGGCATCTTCCAGACCGGCGCGCCACGCAAGCTCCGTTTACGTACGAGCATGGAAGTGTATTGGGACAGGCTGGCGTGGGCTGCGGGTTTACCGAATGAGAAAACAAAAACACAGCGCCTGAGCCTGTCGGATGCCGAGCTACGCTACCGGGGCTTCTCGTTGGTGACACAGGATGGCTCTTCATCGCCGGAACTGGCGCACTACGACACCCTCGCGGGAACGGCCCAGCAGTGGCGCAATCTGGAAGGTTACTATACGCGCTATGGCGGCGTGCGCGAGCTGCTCGAAAAAATCGACGATCGCATCGTGATTGTCAACTCCGGCGACGAATTGCGCATGCGATTCGCGGCGGCCCCTCCGCCCGCTGCCGGTTGGACCCGCGACTACGTTTTCATCGGTGACGGATGGATGAAAGAAGGCGATTATAACTTTCAATTCTCCAGCACCGTGCTGCCCCTGCCCTATCACGCCATGAAGGACTATACGGCTCCGCCCACGTCCCTCGAGCAGGATAGAGCTTACCGTCTGCACCCTTCGGATTGGCAGGAGTTCCACACCCGTTACGTCACCCCGGAACGCTTTCGAAGAGCGTTGTGGTATTCGGGATTATGACGCCAATGGCCGGATCGAGTGCCCGGTAGAGAGGCGTCGTGTCAACGTTGGAAAGCGCGGCCAGGTCTTTGCGATGCTCCCCGGCATTGATCGTATTTCGCTACGGTGTCTTGTTTGCGGCGCTGCTCCCGGAACACCAGAGGCCACACCTTTGCCGCCCTGTAAAATGTCGGCGCTCCGTGCCGATGTTTTTCACGGCCTTGCCGCCGGACCCGCCAAGGGACCAGGGTCGCGATGTTATGAGGAACCTGCGCCTCGCGGAGCGATCTGAAAATATGTGGGATACACCCAAAGCAAGGGTTCGCTCCTGTAGCGAGCACTGCAACCGACAGTTCCCTCGACTAAGTGAAATCCATCGCCCTTACTCCAGGACGCTTGGAAATCGCGGTAGACATTTCGGTTGTTTTCCTGGCCCAAGTCGCTGCTTGGTCCTACACCGTCGCCGATGCGTTCGTCGCCAGCCTCGGTATCCTCCATTTGCTGCCCCTTTTGAGCGAACTTGCTTGAGAGCCGGGACCAGAGGCCTAGATATTGTTCCCTGCTTGCGATTCTCAGTCAATTCGGCCAGCTTTGCAGCCCAAGACTCAAGATTTTCGATTGGCGCATACAACTCTCATGTTTGACGGCTCACATGGCTCGAGATTCTGAAATGTGTCTCAAGAAAAATGGCGGTCAAAGAGATGAGCTGAACTCCCGCTCCGCGGCCCCCCGCCGACCTGGCCTTGTTTCGGCGGCGGAGGCGATGCCCCATGTTCCAGCCTGCCGGCAGGCGGCTTCGTCATTCCCTTTCCGCTTCAAGTGATCGGCGTGAAGACCACCGGCGAGATTGTCACCACGTTTTCCACCACCTCCGCCGCCGGCACCGGCACGCTCACGATAAAGGTTGCCCAGGGCAGCAAGACCATTTCCAGCAACACCTTCACCCTTTCCCTGAGCGCCAATGGAATCTGGTACGCCTATGTTGAAAACGTCAAACTCAGCGGCGCCGCCAAGGGCGTAGCCACGGTCACTGTAACCACAACCGTCGGCACGGCCACCATTACCGGCAAGGCCGCGCTCCATATCCAGTAGCTGGAGGGTTTCACCAAGGCGATTCCACAACACGCGGGAATTACCCTAGTGCAGTCAACGCGCGTAGTCCTTTCAGGAGAGAGGCCGGCGAATCCGTGGAATCCACCGAGGCACCCGTCTTCATCGACCGGAGCAACCCGCTGGACCGCACCGCGGCCATGCACGGCGTATTCGTCTACAGCTTGCAGCAGGCCCTCGCGCTGGCGCGCAAGTGCGGGGACGAACCGCGCGCGGCCGCCTACAGCCGGCGCCTGGAGCAAATGGCGGCCGCCGGTCGCGAGGCGTTCTACGATCCGCCGCGGGCCGTCTGTGTGAGCGGGCCGACGCGCCAGATCTCCTGGGCCACGCAGGCGTGGATGGTTCTGTCCGGGATATTGACGAAGGACGAAGGCGCGCGGGCTTTCCGCGCCCTGCGCGAGGTTCCGGATGCCGTTCATCCAGGCGCGCCGTATCTCTATCACTATGTGGCGGAGGCTATGCTCCAGTGCGGGTTGAAGCAGGATGCGCTGGAACTGATCGCATCGTATTGGGGAGGCATGGTGAAGGCCGGCGCCGATACCTTCTGGGAAGTGTACGACCCGGCGAACGCAATGTTGTCACCTTATGACAATGTTCTGGTGAATAGCTACTGTCACGCCTGGAGTTGCACGCCGGCCTACCTGCTGCGGCCGCGTGTAGGTCCGCAACCGGAGGGTGGCCAATCTTGGCCGCAGCCGGCTTTCAGCCGGCCATATCTCCCAGTACGGCACACGGGTGCGCGCGAGTGGTATCCTCTTCTTCGGACCTTGTCCCGGACGCGCGCCAGGGCAGCCCACGGAGAACCATGAGCCTGATTCAGTTCACACGAAACCACACCGACCACTCCACCGATAAGGGATACCAGTTCGAGTTCTTTTGCGACCGCTGCGGAAACGGATTCATGTCCGGATTTCAGCCGTCCGCCATGGGCCTCGCCACCAGCGCGGCGCGCACCCTCGGCAGCCTGTTCGGAGGCGCGCTCGGCAACCTGAGCGGGTCGGCTTACGAGATCGAACGCGCGGTCCAGGGGCCCGCACACGATAAGGCGTTTCGGGAAGCCACGGAAGAGGCCAAACAGAATTTCCGCCAGTGTCCCAAGTGCACTCACTGGGTCTGCCAGGCCACCTGTTGGAACGCGAAACGCATGCTGTGCTTCGAATGCGCGCCCGATGTGGAAACCGAGTTGGCATCCGCGCAGGTGCAGGCCCAGGTGGAGCAGGTGAAGCAAAAGGTGCAGCAGCAGGATCTCACCAAGGGCGTGGACTTCACTTCGGAAGCGGCCGCGCTGTGTCCCAGTTGCGGAGCGCGCACACAGGGCGCCAAGTTCTGCCCGGAATGCGGCAAGCCGCTCCGGCCCAAGGGGGAATGCCCGCGCTGCGGTACCCACGTCGAAGCCGGCACCAAGTTCTGTCCGGAGTGCGGCAATAAGATGGTCTAGGCCGAGGCGCGGGGATGCCCACCTACGCGGGGAAGTTTCGGTACCTGGATGAGCACGGGGCGGCACTGAGCCAGGGCCCTGCCAGTTCCGCTTCGATGCGGAGACCGGCGTTGTAACTCCGGATGCGGGTTCACCGATCGCCTTCGATCTGGGCGATGTGGATCGCGCCGTTTCCGGCGAATGGAATTTCGAGCTCACACTGTTTACCGGCCGGCGGTTGGAGCTGCAGCAGTTGGCCCGGCGTTCAGCGGCATGCGCGAGGAGTTGGTGGCGGCCTGGCGCGACCGGACGGTCCGCTGCCTCCTGTTGGAAGATCTGGAGGAAGTGGCGCGCTACTCCGCGACGGCCGCGCTCAACGGACCGGCCGAGCCCGCGCAGATCCGGCTGTACCGGAGCAATCTCGCGGTGCTGCCGCTCGACGGGCCGCCGTTCCAATGGCGCCTGCCGGATGTAGATGAAGTCTCGTTCGACGAAGCCGCCTATGCGGTCACGCTGCAATCCGGCGGCGAGCGGCTGGTGGTCTCCAGGCTGGCGAAGAAGACCGACGAGTTTCGCGCCAACCTCTCCGCCGCGCGGAACGCTTTGCGAACTTCCGAGGCGCTCGCGCTGCATGCCACGTTCCCGTTTCTCGATCCGGATCGATTGCAAACCCTGGTGCAGGCCATGCCGGAGGGCCGCAGTGTGGCGCTCGGCGCGCTAACTAAGGGCCATCCATCCAAGACTCCCCGATGCGCTGATCGCCCGCGCGGTGGATGCGCCGCTGCGGCCCTACTTTGACGCGCTACGGGCGCGATCGGCGGACGATGCCCTGATGGCCGGGTTCAAGTTCATCCGGCCGGACGAAGAGCGGCAGGCGGAGGAGGGGGAAGCGGGAGAACCGGCGGCGGCTGTGCCTGCAACGGATGAAAAGGACGAAATGCAGACGCTGTTCTTCTGGTTCTTCTTTCCCCAGGCGAGCGGCCGTGTCGCATGGGAAGCTACCACCGGGTCGGGCCGTGCGACTTACTTTTTCGATGTTGCGGCCCCGCTCGACCAGGGGATTGCCCGCCTCACCCGCGGGTTGGCGCTGATTAGTTTCCGGCGCGAACCCATCTACCTGCCCGACGAATCCCTGGAACAACTGGCCCAGTTCAGGCGTTACGTCATCGGATCCCGCAAACTGCCGGATCTGCGCGCGCTGCGGGCCGCGTTTCGCGGCCGGGCGATCCACACTTCTCCGGAAGCGTGGACCAGGCAAGTAGAGGCTGTCACGCACGCATAGCCTTCCGGCCTGGAGTATACTGGGACCTGCTTGGAGGCATGTCCCATGGGGAATTCAGTTCCGATGCGCACTTTTCAGTTGCTGTTTGCCATCGCCACAGCGGCTTCATTGGCGATTGCACAGCCCGTCATCACCCGCGTGAGTAAGATCTCGACCGAACAGTTCCAAACCATTGTCATCACCGGCAGCGGCTTCGGCACCCATAAGGCTTATACGGGCGACTCGGACTACATTAGCTTAACGGATGAGTCCGCCAACCCGGGCTGGGAGGCGGGATATGAACCCTATAACGATACCGTCACTCTCATTGTGGAGAAATGGGTGGATACACAGATCGTATTGGGCGGTTTCTCCGGGGCCTGGGGCACATACAATTACACGCTCAGCATAGGGGACTCGGAACAGATCGAAGTGTGGAATCCCCAGACGGGGAGCGGACCGGCGGTACTCTACACGACCATCGTTGGGGAAGCGACCACGACCACCTTGACCTCTTCACCGAATCCGTCAACCGACGGGGAGGCGGTGACCTTCACCGCGGACGTCTCTTCCAAAGGAGGCACGCCGCCGGATGGAGAAACTGTGAAGTTCCTGGCGGGCAAAACGGAAATTGGAACGGGATCGCTGAGCGGCGGCTCGGCGGTCTTTATTACCTCCGCGCTCAAGGTCGGCACGACGCCGGTTACCGCAGTGTATAGCGGCGACAACCTCTATAGTGCCGGCAAATCGACACCCGTTAAGCAGGTCGTCGAAAAGTAACTTCCGAGGCCGTGGCGCACGCTTCAGCGTGCCGGCGGGACTTTTAAGTCCCGCTTGAACTCGATTACAATCGCTAGCATGCTGCGATCGCAGATTGCATTTTGCCGGCTGGCTATTCTGGTGGGCACCGCTGCGTCTCTCCTGCCGGCTGTGGCGGGCGCCGCATCCATCGATTCGGAACGGCTGAAACTAATCCCCGCCCGGATGCAGGAATTCGTGGATAACCGCTCCATTTCAGGGGCGGCATGGCTGGTGGCGCATCGCGGGAAGGTAGTGGCGCTCGATGCCGCCGGATTCGCCGATATCGAGAAGCGCCAGCCCATGCGCGTAGATACCATTGCCCAGATCATGTCCCAAACGAAGTCTTTCACCGGCGTGGCGGCCATGATGCTGGTCGAGGAAGGCAAACTGGATCTCACGCGTCCCGTACAGGATTATCTGCCGGAGTTCAAGGGGCAACTGGTCGAAGAGAAGCGGCCCGACGGGTCGATCTTCACCCATCCGCCGGCCCACCCCATGACGGTCTGGCACTTGATGTCGCACACATCCGGGTTCGACTTCCTGCCGTCCAGCGGCCCCTTCAGCCGCATCAACTTCACGCTCGGCGCGACGTTGGCGGATGCCGTTCGCGGTTTTGCCCGCGAACACCTCATCGCGGAACCGGGCAAGAGCTACCACTACAGCAACATGGGAATCGCCACGCTCGGACGCATCGTCGAAGTCTTGTCCGGCCGCGAATATTCCCAATTCGTCGCCGACCGGCTTCTCTCGCCGCTGGGCATGGTGGACTCGTTCTTCTATCCGCCGGAGTCCAAGAGAGACCGCATTGCCATGGTCTATCAACACGAAGAGGGTAAGTTGGTACTCTCGCGGGAGCGGGCGCAAGCCGGAGATCCGGCCGCCTACCGGGCGGGCGCGAAGTATCCAGGCCCGGAACTGGGCCTCTATTCGACGGCCAATGACTTGTTCCACTTTTACCAGATGCTGGCGAACGGCGGAGTTTATAACGGGCGCCAATACCTCTCGCCGCAGTCCCTGGCTTTGATGACGCAGGATCATACTCCGGACCACTCCGGTTACGGCTTGACCCTCAGCGTGGCGAACCCGCCGGACACCCAGTTCGATCTCCTGTCTCCCGGAACATTTGGCCACGGCGGTGCTTTTGGCACGGGAGGGTCGGTCGATCCGAAGAACGAACTGGTAATCGTCTTCATGGCGCAGATGAACGACGGGTCGGCCGATACGGCGAAACGTGCCTTATCTCAGATTGCCGAATCGGCGGTGAGGTGACCATTCCCCGCCGCCAGTTCCTGGCTTCCGCCGCCTTATCCCTGCACGCGCAATCGAGCGCGCTTCGAATTGTGGTCGCCGGCGGCCATCCGGGCGACCCCGAATGCGGTTGCGCCGGAACCATCGCCCGCTTCACCGATCTCGGCCACCGGGTGACGCTGCTCTATCTCAATCGCGGCGAGGGCTTTTGTGGCGCCGAGAGCCTGCACCGCTGCGCCTCCATCCGCACCGCCGAAGCGGAGAAGGCCTGCGCCATTCTCAAGGCGCGCGCCGCTTTCGCCGGCCAGATCGACGGCCGCGCCGTGGTAGATACGGCCCATTATGAGGCTTTCGGCCGCATTCTGCGCGACGAAACGCCGGACGTGGTCTTTACCCAGTGGCCTGTCGATTCCCACCGCGATCATCGCGCCGTTTCTTCTCTCACGCTGGATGCCTGGCTCCAGTCCGGCCGGAACTTCGCGCTCTACTATTACGAGGTGGCCGAGGACACCAGTACGTTCAAACCCGCGGAGTACGTGGATATCTCCGCCGTGGAATCGCGCCGCCGCGCCGCCTGCTACGCCCACGCTTCCCAGGAACCCGGCAAATGGTATCCCAAACAAGTCGAAATCACTCGCGCCCGCGGCGCACAGAGCGGCTTTGCGCAAGCCGAAGGGTTTCTTCGCCACGCCGAAAGCAAACGCGCCTTCCTGCCATAGTTACTTCTTGGGCTTGTATTCGACGAATAGTTCCGGGAATTGCTTCTGCAAAGCGGCGATCTTCGGGCGATCGCAGACTTGAATATATGGATTGTCCGGATTATAGTATGCGTAATCCTGGTGGTAATCTTCGGCGCGATAGAACGCCTTAAGCGGCGTCACCTCGGTTACGATCGGCTTTGGGAAAACCTTATTCGCGTCGAGCTGCGCAATGTACGCTTTCGCCAGGCGCTCCTGTTCCGGGTTGGTATAGAAAATCGCCGACCGGTACGAGCTTCCCACATCGGGTCCCTGCCTGTTCAACTGCGTCGGATCGTGGGCCACCGAGAAGTAAATCCGTAACAACTGGCCGTATGTGATCCGCGAGGGGTCATAGATGACTTCGACGGATTCGGCGTGTCCCGTCGTCTCTGTGACCACCTGCCTGTAGGTAGCCGTGTTCGCGGCTCCGCCCGCATAGCCTGTGGTAGTGTGCAGGACTCCCTTCACCCGCTGAAACACGGCTTGCACGCCCCAGAAACAGCCGCCTGCGAAAACCGCCGCCTCCTTTCCGGGCGCCTTCGCCGGCATCGCATCGGTGGATGGCGGCGGAATGGGAGCTGCCGCGCAGCCCGTGGCCACGGAGAAGAGCATACCCGCCACAAGCTGGCGGAAAAGTTTTGAAATGGGCATCAGGACGCTTCGCATCGCTCGATATTCCAGTACATAAGCTAATATCCCACTTTTCGCGGAAGCCGGCCGTGAGGCAACCCATGACATTACCGGGGCAAAGCCGGGCTCACGCAGCCGTCGATCATATCCTGCGCGGAAACCGTGAACGCGCTTTCGTTGTCGACGCCCGGCAGCGTTCCAAACCAGATCATTTCATCCCCCATGCAACTGTCCACTCGGTACACATCGTAATCCAGCGGGTGCAGCGCGCTCGTGAAATTCTGGTAGAAGAGTTGTCCCTGCGCGGCGGAGTTGTTCTGCTGCCCGGTGCTGGAGGTGGCGCAGAGGAAGGCGTACAGCCGCGTCGCCGGATACGTGTAACTCGCTCCCGACGATACCACGCTCATACCGCCCCAGTCTTGATTCTGGGTCGCCGTGGTGGCCTGGCCGGTGCCCGACCAGTTGTTGCAGTTCGCGCCGGAGAGAGTGTATCCCGCGACGGCCTTGGCGGCGTCGCCGTCGGCTGAGGCAACGTACTGAGCGGCGTCCAGCCAGCCGCCTTCGGCGCCGTCCACACACCCATATTGGGTCGGCGGGCAAACCTCAATCGGCGATTTGAAGGCCTTCGCATAAGGATACTGGCAACCCGCCTCGACATTGGCGTAAACCGGTCCGGAAGTGAGCACCACATCGGCAAGATAGCCTGCCGCGCCATACCATGCCAGCGAGTAGGCCATCGCCGCCGAGCCGGCGCTGTGGCCTTGCGCGCACATCGCGCCCGGAGCCTTCGATCCGCCGTGAATATTCTGGTAGACCGCATTCATCAAGGTCGCGGGACGGCAGGCTTCGAACTTCAAGATCTGCACCGGTTCTCCCGGGGCGTTTTGCCAACCCTGGCCCACCCAGATCGGTTGAACCACTTGAAATCCGTTGTTGAAATAGTCCTGGGCGTACGAGAGGCCATTCTCTCCCTGGTTGAAATAGTCCCGCCCGTCGCTGCCGTTATGCATGAAAATGGTGCTCCCGTTCCAGTTGACCGGCGTTGAAACCGCAATGGTCGCTCCTAACGGAGCAATCACCGAGGGGTCGCCGGAGAAGTCGTGGTTCGAGCAATTGGAGATCGTGGTGTTGTAGCACACGGCTCCCGAGAGTGGCAGGGATCCGCTCTTACCGGCCGGGCATGGCGACACGAGCTCGAATGGCGAGGCTGTACCGAGGCTGAGGGGCGCTTTCTGTCCCCAGGCTGACAAGACGCCGCAAAGAAAGAGCGCCGGCACCGTTGCAATCCTAACGATAGAAACGATAGATAGGTTTCGCATGGATCGATTCTCCTTTCCCGTGGTTCAGGCCGTCAATGTCCCGCAGGCTCCGCAGGTGCTATATCGCACGGAATTCGGGCTGCGCTGGTGGGGCCGCCCGTGGCGCACGCTTCAGCGTGCCGGTGGGACTCTTAAGGCAGGATTTGTTCTTCAGTGGTGAGGGCTCCTATTTCGATGAGCGCGCGATGCAGTACGGCGTCGCTGATCTGATTCAGGTAATCCGGAAGGCCCCCGCTTCGCTGACGGAGTGAAGCGTGCCTTGTCCTGATCCGGATAACTAATCTTATGGGCGACTGCGACGATGTTCCCCAACACACGACACTACCCACGATTGTTTTCAGAGGAAAGTACGCAGATGAGCGAGGCGCGAGGTATGTTGCTCAGAACTGAGCGGGGCGTGCCCGCGTTCCGGTAGCACAGGCGGGCACTAACCAGAACACGACACGGCGTTAATGGTTGAGTGTTTTGACGAATGCAGTGTTGATGACGAAGTCACGGATGGTGACTTTGGCGAGGCGTATCACTCGTCCCCGTGTGGCTACCTCGAAGTCGGAGATGACTGCGGGTCGGAGGATCTGTACGCCGAATTCTACGGAGAGCCTGACGTGCTCGATGTCTTTTCCGTCAAGGATGAATTCGCCCGGTCCGAAGGTTTGCTGTCCGTCGGCTCGCATGGGGTACACGCCCTCGGGAAGGTCCGCCGTCTGAAACAACAGCAGTCGTTCTTCGTAGAGCTGCTCCGTCCAGGTATTCAAGTAGTCCGTGAGGAGTACGTCTGTCCCGCCGATTTGAGCGGTTTTCCCTTCAATCTCGACGGGGTCCCTTTTTGTCCCCGGCGTTCCAGCGACGCGGAATGTGGTGTCGCATTTTACGGTTGCTGGTGCCGTGATGTGGAAGCTCTCGGGTGGCGGAGTGTTAGTGGGATCGTGCTCGGTGGCGGAGAGCACCGTGATGCGTGGGTCGGTGGCCGCTTGCGCCACGGCGTCCTTCGAGAGCTTCTTCGCGACGAAGTACCCGCGCTGCGCGCTCACGAGGTCAATCTTCTTCGAGAAGACGATGAGTTCGTTCTTGTTCACGGGCTTCTTCCAGTCTTTGCACTCGAAGATGAAGGTGGACTCGTACCCCTTCGCAGCGCCCACTGTGACGAAAATATCGATTTCGTGCCTGACGCCAGCAATATTCACGATCTTGCGGCGCTCGACGTAGAAGCGTTGGCCGCGTAGGGCCGGAGACGATTCTAGAATTACCTGTTCAATCGCGTGAACCGCAATTTCGAGCGCTTCACCCTTGTCGTCAGCAGCCATCAATCCCACCTTTCTGCTTCGTCTACAGAAAACTTAACACGCCCCGAAGAGACAAGGCATTCATGAGTTGGTACGCTCGAGTTCATGGCTGCGTCCAATGAGGTCTTGCGGGGTGCGAAGCGTCGGTTTTCGTATGCGGAGCGGTATGCCGTCTGGCTGTGTCATGGCCCAAAATGTTCGTACTGCACGAAGCCGCTGGAACTCATTGATACGACCATCGATCACCAGTTGCCGGAATCCTTGTTGTTTAAGTCCCGCTGTTGGACATCATCCGCGGGCGATTGACGATCAAAGCCTATCTGGGTGAATCTATTAGTGCTGGGTTGTGTGGTTTGGGGCCTGGGTTAACGGTGGTG
>JBEKIM010000025.1:0-39846 GCA_050011755.1 Bryobacteraceae bacterium
GCATGGCGGACGACGCAGCCAAGCCGCCAGAACACTTCAAGCGGGCGCGTAGCTCAATTGGCAGAGCAAGTGACTCTTAATCACTAGGTTGTAGGTTCGATTCCTACCGCGCTCACCACTAGAATTAGTGGGACAGACAGGGTGTTACCGCGCCGCCTCCAAGCTCGCAGATTTTGAAGTCCTGTCTGAGTTCCCGACCTTTGTCATGCGGTTCCCCCCCACTCGATCTCACGATGGCCGGGCGTAATTCGGATTGAGAGGACTCTCGGCTGGCGCATCTTCACGTAACGCCGGCAGGCGCGATGGCGTCCCACAAGCCGGAGATCATCGTGAAATTAGCTGCCGTCTTCCTGTTCGCATCATGTTGTGCGTTCGCCCAAGATAAGATCGCCGCATCCCGCGCTGAAACCGCCGCGTGTGGTTCAAGAGACGTAAAGCTCGAAGTGAAGGTCGATCGCTTGCAGCATCCCAACCCCGCGCCGCCGGATGGGAAAGCCCTGGTCTACGTAGTTAGCCAGGAGATGCACGACGAAATCGGGTTAGACGGAAAATGGGCCGGCGCCAACGACCGGGGCACGTACTTTTTCGTCGAAGTTGGCCCTGGCGAGCACCACCTGTGCGCCTTTGCCTCGTTCGGAGCGGTGACCTTTCTCGCGCTGCATTCGCTCGAAGCCAAGGCTGATACATCGTACTATTTCCGGCCGATTCCAATTGGCGATGGAGGCCGCGGCGGCACGTATTCTCTGGAACAACTCGATCCCGACGAAGGGAAGTATCTGGTGGCGAAAGCCAAATTCGCTACTTCCCAGCACAGGTAGAACAAAGGCGCCGCCAGGGGCCGCGTCGCAGGTGTCGAATGCGCGACTCCAGGCCTTGCACTCCATAGGCCCGCTGGTCGCGCCGTATGCCACGGGAGACGTTGTTCGCGGCGCAGTACGGCCAGGCGCGTTTCAGCGCCGTATGCCGGAACGTGCAAATGACCGGACCGGCCAGACGGAGCCGACGCTCGGCAGGGGCGCGCGCGGAATCGGAATCACGGCCGGTTTTGCCGCCTTTTCCTGCACGTTGAACGGTCAGCCAATGGGAGCCTACGCTTGTGCGGAGACGCTGGTCGTGGAGCCCACGTTTGGCTCGGCAGGTCACTGGTACGTAGTCGTCCTGGGTAGCGTGATTGCGGTAGCGGCAATCTTGGCCAACCAAGGCTACCCGCATACTCCTGCGTGCAATTGAGAAAAGGGGCTAATATCGTCAGAGGAGACCCATATGTCCGTTTTGCCTTCGGTGGTTCGTTGGCTGGCTCGGTTGTCGGGTACGCTGATCGCCGGGTTGTACGTGTTTTTCGCAATCGGCGAGTTCACAACGCCTCATTCCGGCCCTTCACCTACGTTCGTTGAAGGGACCGGCATCGCCCTCTTGACCGCTACGTGCGCCGGAATGCTCGTGGCTTTGCGTTGGGAGTTGACGGGAGCAATCGTGTCTCTGGTATCGCTGATCGGCTTTACATTGCTCATCCGAGTGAACAATCACGGCGTGATCATTACCATGGCCGTTCCGGCTCTTTTGTATATTCTGGACTGGGTGCTTCACCGTTACCGAACATGGAGTCCGATGGCCGGGAACTGAGCCATGGTCCTGCCTGGTTCGGTCTAGCTTTCCGCCGTCTCATCGTCTTCTTCGCTACACTTGTATTTTCTACCGATTTTTCCTATGTTCCGCCTTCTTTGCCTTGCCTGCGTTGCCTTTATGGCTGGATACGATCCAGCCGTGGCTCAAACCTCGACCCCGGTTCCGCGCCCGGCCCGGCCCACGCCGCCGACGCGCGATCCCGACACGCCTGGATACGTCAAGGCAAAAGAACTGCCTGACGGTGCCAACGCCCCGGCAAACGCCGACGGAAACTTCATACTGGGGCCCACGCACAACCCGGCACCCGAGATGACCGCGCATGAAGACGTGCCGCAGGGAACCGTGATTACCTTCACGATGGAATCCTCCGGCAGCAAGATCTATCCCGGCATCACGCGCGATCCCGACACGTTCGGCACGCCGGACCCCGCCGACCCCGCCAAACTGATCGTTACTACCAGCCATCCCGCTCCGTACACCCGCCGCGTGGCTGTATATGTCCCGAGACAATACGTTGCCGGTACGGCGGCTCCCTTCATCGTCGGGGCGGACGGCCCTGACCGGGCATTGTTCGTAGCCCTGGATAATCTGATTGCCGGGCACCGCGTGCCGGTGATGATCGCCATCTCCATCGGCAACGGCAGCGGAGATGCCCAGGGAAGCGAACGCGGTTTGGAATACGACACCATGTCGGGCCTGTACGCCGAGTTTGTGGAGAAAGAAGTGCTGCCCCTGGTGGAGAAACAAGCGAACGTGAAACTGACCAAAGATCCCGAGGGACGCGCCACCATGGGAGGCAGTTCAGGCGGATCGTGCGCCTTAATCATGGCTTGGTACCACCCGGAGCTTTACCACCGCGTGCTCACCTATTCGGGCACTTACGTCAACCAACAGTGGCCCTCGAACCCCCAGACCCCGGGCGGCGCATGGGAGTTTCATGCGCACCTCATTCCCAACAGCCCGGCCAAGCCGCTGCGCATTTGGATGGAAGTCGGCGACCGCGACCTTTTCAATCCGAATGCCATGCGAGACCACATGCACGACTGGGTGGCCGCGAACGAGAACATGGCCAAGGTGCTGGCCGCCAAGGGCTATCATTATCAGTTTGTATTTGCGCGCAACGCGGGGCACACCGACCGCGCCGTAAAACAACAAACCCTGCCCGAGGCACTGGAATATCTGTGGCAGGGATACCCGATCGGCGGGCCTAAGAACTGAGTGGCGCCGGCCCGGTATTTCCTTTGCCCCCGTGTGAACCTCTTCCTCATCCCCACGTAATTATCGGGTAGAGAGGAATTCATGATTACATCCACCCGAAAGCGTCTCGCCTTGAAGGCCGCCATGCTGGCGTTTTGTAGCGCCGCCCTTTTGCCCCCGGGCGCGTGGGCGCAGACACCGCAGAACGCGCGTTCAAACGCCCAGTCTATCCTGACAGTGGAGCAGCCCGACGCGCAACGCGCCAAGGAAGAATTCTCCGCCCTCCTGGATCGCTATCCGCCCGCATTGCGCGGCGTCCTCGCTCTGGACCCGGCTCTGCTCGAAAATCAATCCTATCTCGCGCCGTATCCGGCGCTCATCAGTTTCCTGAATGCGCATCCTGAGATCGTCCGCAACCCGTCTTTCTACATCGGCGAAGGCGCCATTCCGCGCCCCCATTCCGACCCGGGAACTCAGATTCTGGATATGTGGCACGATGTCCTCACGGGTCTCGCATTCTTCGGTGGGTTCGGCCTGGCCATAGGCCTGTTGGTCTGGCTCATCCGCACCTTGGTCGATTATAAGAGGTGGAGCCGGCTGGCTAAAGTCCAGACCGACGCCCACACCAAGCTGCTGGATCGTTTTACCGCCAGCGAAGACCTGCTCGCTTATATCCAGTCACCCGCCGGCGCCAAGTTTCTCGAATCCTCGCCCATCTCCCTGGATGCGGGTCCGCGCAGCGTAGGCGCGCCTCTAAGCCGTATACTCTGGTCTGTGCAGGGCGGCGTAGTGCTGATCGCCGGCGGGATTGGCCTGCACATCGTCGGCGAGCGAGCCGTAGAAGCTACAGCCTCGCAGTCGCTGCACGCCCTGGGCATTATCGGTATCGCGCTGGGCACAGGTTTTTTGGTCTCGGCGATCGTCTCGTTTATAATCTCCCAGCGGCTGGGGCTGATCGAACCGTCAACATCGGCTCCCCGCGCTCTTGTCACGGGCACCCGGTAGACCCTTCCCGGAAGAATCGCTCCTCTTATGTTTCGCGAGACGGCCTTTAACGATATCGAACGCGACAGGACTCTGGATGGCGCCTCTACGGGTTTCGTGATGGACGAGGACACATTCCGCGCGTTTTACGCGCGGACCGCGCGCGGACTGTGGGCCTATCTCGCCCGGCTCACCGGGGACCGTCAACTCGCCGAAGACCTGCTTCAGGAGACGTTTTACCGTTTCCTGCGCGCTTCCGCCACCTACGACAACGAGACTCATCGCCGCAATTCCCTCTACCGCATTGCTACTAATCTGGCGCGGGATGCCCGCCGCCGAAGCCTGTCCCGCGCGGCCGCCGTCCCGGCCGGCGACGATATCGAACGCATGCCTTCCCTCCAGGATGTGGGCGCCACGGAACGCATAACCGACTTCACCCGCGCCATGGCGCGCCTCAAGCCGCGCGAACGTGCGATGCTATGGCTGGCGTACGCCGAAGGCGCCTCGCACCAGGAGATTGCGAATGTCCTCAGTTTGCGGACAACCAGCCTGAAGGCCATGTTGTTTCGTGCGCGTCGAAACCTGGCCGAACTGTTGGGCCGCGCGCCCGGAGGAGCAAAGCCGTGAAGCCTGTCGATTGTGAATTCGAATCCGAGATATTAGCCGCGGTTCTCCAGGATCGCTGGCCGGCGCGGGTGGATGCGGGACTCCGCGAGCACGTGGCGGCCTGTGAGATTTGCGCGGAGGTGGCGGCCATCGCCGGAGCGATCGACAACGATCGCCAGGAAATGCGCGCGCAGGCATCGGTCCCCGATTCCGGCCGCGTATGGTGGATTGCCCAGATGCGCGCCCGCCGCGAAGCCGCGCAGACGGCCGGCCGCCCCATCACCGTCGCCCAAGTAATCGCCTGCGCCTGCGCCATGGGCTTGCTCGGCGCCTGCTTCGGCGCTACATCGGCCTGGTTTCAGGCGGCGCTGCACCGCGGCCTATCGAGCCTCAGCGCGCTCAGGTTGCAGACGCTGCTTCCAACTTTCCTCGCGTTCGTCGCCGGGCACGGCGCCCTGTTCCTGGCTATGGCGGCCATCCTGCTGGTCATTCCCGCCGCCGTCTACCTCACGCTGCTGCGGGAGTAACCGAAGGCGCGGGCTAACGGCTTAAGCCCGGGCTGCGGGATGCAGCTTCTCTTGCACCTCGGCCAGGTACTGCATGGCGTCGGCGCGCGTCTGGATGGAACGGACGCGGCTCACGATGGCTGGGCGTTGGTCCGGGCTGACGGATAACTCCTGCTGCATCGCCGCATGAATTAACGCCGGAAGGTTCCCTTCATTCACGGTATCGCCGGGACGCGATACCGTGGCCGCGGCGACCGGCGCGCCTGCCGCTCGCACTGCCGCTTGCGCAAAGGATAACGTCGCGCCGGAATTGGCTGGAGCCGGCAGCGTTGTGGGACAATCGCTTCTCGCCGCTCCCAGTGAAATCAGAGAATCAAGCCGATTGGCATTGGCGTCGCGCGCGGTCAAAGGACTCAGGCCGAAGAGCGATTCCAAGGTGGCCAGCACAGAGGAGTGGTCGTACAGGCGGTGGTCGATCACATTTTTCGGGATGAGGGGTGAGATTACCAGAGCCGGCACGCGCGGGCCATACTGTTCAAACGCAAAACCGGATTGATTGTAGGTCGCGTCGGGAGCGGTATCGCCTGGTGCGGGCGCCGCCGGCGGTACAGCGTGATCGTAGAAACCGCCATGCTCGTCCCACACGACGATCAAGAGACTGCCCGGCCAGACCGGCGAGTTGCGAATCGCTTCGTAGGTTGCCTTGATCAGGGCTTCGCCCGCCGTGACATCGCCCAGCGGATGTTGCGACGAGCCTGCCTTATAGTCGTTCAAAACATCGTAGCTGGGTTCGATAAAGATGTAGCGGTCCGCATAGCCGGGCTGCGCCAGGTCGCCTGCAAACAGGCTATAGTGCCGGATGTCGTCCAGATGAATGCCCTTCAGCGCGGCCACCATGGGGAAATCGTCCCCACCATAGATGCGCCGCGCAATTCCGTTCTGTTGCAGCCGATCGAAAATCGTCCCATTCTTGAAGAAAACTCCGTCTATGGTTTCCCATTCAACGATCTCATCGGTCCGCGGGCTGTGGTCCAGTCCACCGGAGGATGCCGCGTGGATGAACATGCGGTTCGGCCAGGTCGGACCGGGCATGGAGGCATGCCAGTTGTCGCAAACCACGAACTCGCCGGCCAAGGCGTTCAGCACCGGAAGCTGGTCCGGCCGATAGCACTTCAGAATTTCGCCGGGACTGCTGCCGCCGCTCCCGGCGTAGGAAGCCACAAACCCGCTGTCGTCGACTGTTGGATAGAGCCCGCCGGATGGATAAGTAGCGGCCGGTCCGCAGAGCTGGTGCAGCACGTCGAGGAACTCGTGGTTGGGATCGGTGGGCATGCGGTAGTCGGCGCCGGGCGAGACCGTATAAGTCTGGCCGTTCAGACTATTCGATTCCGCGCCGCTCAGGCGGTCGATTGCGGTGGCAGCGCCGGTTACGGCGTCCGAGCCGGTAATCCCGGAGAATCCCAGCATATGATCGAAGGAACGGTTCTCCAGCATCAAAACGAACACATGCTCAATGCCCAGCGTTTCCGCGGTGCCGGCCATATGGACAGACCTCCTTACGCAACGGACTCTGGCCAGTTTATCAAACCGGCAAGACTTCAAACGGGGGCTGTGTGGCCGTAAATGGTGCTTAAATACCTTCATGCCTACCCGCAGACATTTCGTCTCGCTGGCGGCCGCGGCTGCGCTGCCGGTTAAATCGCAGACACCCGCATCCCGCCCTGCCCTGCAGCTCGGTCTCATCGTCTCCGCCGGCAGCGATCCCGAGACCGCCATCCGCAAAGTCCACAGCTTCGGTTTCCCCACTTGCCAGGTGGGCGTGAGCGCGTTCGACCCCGGCATGCCCGCGCGCCTGCGCGCCGCCCTCGATCAATACAAGATCGAGGCCACTTCGCTGGTCTCCGGCGGCCCCGGTCCCGAGATCTACGATTTCTACCGGGGCCCGCTGACTATCGGCCTGGTGCCGCGCGAGTCCCGCGAGGCCCGCATCGCCCAGATCAAGAAGACTTCCGACTTCGCCAAACAGTGCGGCGTGCCGGCCGTCCAGACCCACTGCGGATTCATCCCTGAGAATCCGAACGATTCTTTGTATAAGGAGGCCGTCGAAGCCATCCGCGCAGTGGCCGCCTACTGCCGCAGCAACGGCCAGAGTTTCCGCTGCGAGACGGGCCAGGAGACGCCCATCACGCTCTATCGCGCGATCCACGACGTAGGCCTCGACAACGTGGGCGTGAATTTCGATGCCGCCAACCTGATTCTCTATGGCAAGGCCAATCCGGTGGACGCCCTCGATATCCTCGGCCCGTTGGTGCAGGGAGTCCACGCCAAGGACGGGCTCTATCCCACCGGCCCGCGCGAGTTGGGACGCGAAGTTCCCATCGGCCAGGGTAAAGTCAACTTCCCGGCCTTCATCAAGCGGTTGAAGGAAGCCGGCTACCGCGGGCCTCTGACGATCGAGCGCGAAGTCTCCGGAGCGAAGCAGGCCGAAGATATACGCGCATCGAAAGCGTACCTGGAAAACTTACTATGACCGATAACCTCAAACCTGACCGGCGGACATTTCTCGCCACGGCCGGCGCCGCCGGCTTCATGTTCGTGAAGCCACAATCCGTGCGCGGATCGCAGGCCAACTCGGCGGTGCGCGTGGGCCTCCTCGGCTGCGGCGGACGCGGCACCGTCGACGCCACCAGCATCGCCATCAACGGACCGGCGCGCATCGTGGCGCTGGCCGACCTATTCGAAGACCGCCTGGCTACTGCCAAGAAGCATTTTGACGAGGTGGCCAACCAGCAGCATCACGCGGGAGTCGCCGCCGCGCAGATGTTCCACGGCCCGCATGCCGCCGAGCAGATTCTGAACTCGGCCGAAGTGGATGCGGTAGTCATCGCCACGCCGCCCTACTTCCATCCCCGGCACCTGGCGGCCGCGGTGGCGGCAGGCAAGCATGTTTATTGCGAAAAGCCCGTGGGCGTGGATGTGCCCGGAGCCCTGCGCGCCATCGAAACCGGCAAACAGGCGGAAGGCCGCGTCAGCCTGGACGTGGGATTCCAGATCCGAAAAGCGCCGCCGTTTGTGGAACTGGTGCGGCGCATTCATGCCGGGGCGCTGGGCGAGATTACCTGCGGCGAGGCGCACTATTATTGCCCGTTCTTGAAAATGCCGGATTACCCGGCGGCCTCGCCCACCGAACTGCGCCTGCGCCACTGGCTGCACGACCGCGTCCTGTCGGGCGATATCCTTGTCGAGCAGAACATTCACGTGGTCGATATCTGCAACTGGGTGCTGCAGTCGCATCCCGTGAAAGCCATCGGCACGGGCGGGCGCAAAGGCCGCACGGAATCGCCGGGCGACAACTGGTCGCACTTCAACGTGGTCTTCTACTATCCGGGCGACGTGCATGTCAGCTTCAGCTCATGCCAGTTCGGAAAATCGCCATTCGAAGCCAGCGAACGATTCTTCGGAACGCGCGGCAGCTCACAATCGCCCTATTCCGGACCCTTGCAGATCGCGGGCGAGGAGCCGTGGGTCTGGACCGGCAGCGAAAAACCGGCGACCCGACCGCATGGGGAGTTCTCCCTGACGGGCGATTTCTCAGACAACCTGTCCCAAGCCGATGCGCAAAAGCACGCCGATTTTATCCAGAGCATCGTCAGCGGCAAATTCCACAACCAGGCCGCGCTGGGCGCGGAATCGGCGCTGTCGGCCATGCTGGGACGCACCGCCGCCTATACCGGCAAGGAAGCGACTTGGGACGATCTGCTGCGCTCTACCGAAACCTGGGACGCAGGCATCGACATCGAGAAGCTATAGCGGGTTAGGCTTGGCGTCGCCCCTGCGTAATAGTGCCCGGGCCACATCCACTGCAAGCACTGCCGCGTGCTTCGATTCCGCCTGCAGGCCGCCCAGCGCTTCTTCGATATCGGCTGGGCGCAGGGCGGCGATCTCGGGCATCGTCTTGCCAATCAACCACTCCGTCAAGGCGGAGCCCGCCGCGATGGATGCCGTACAGCCGCGCGTCTTGTAGCGGGCCTCGGCGACGCGTCCGTCCAGGAACTCGACCGACAGCCGCAGGATGTCGCCGCAGATCGGATTCGATACTTCAACCGTCAGCGCAGGCGGCGGCAGTTCACCGACGTTGCGGGGATTCTGGAAGTGATCGAGTAGCCGCGCCGAATACATTTACGCTTCCATCTGTGGTGCAATGATTCTCATGCGGCAGTATTTCCCGATCCTGAAGGAGCGCGTGCGTCCGCGGGAATTCAACTCGCTGTTTTTGTTTGTCACGTCGCGCTGCAATTCGCTCTGCCGCACCTGCTTCTATTTTGACAAACTGAACAGCCTTGACGATCTCACGACGCCCCAAATCGAACGGATCTCGGCCACTGCCCCGCCTTTCCGCAAGCTGTGGCTATCAGGCGGCGAGCCGTTCCTGCGCGAGGATCTTGCGGAAATCGTGGCGATGTTCGTCCGCCGCAATGGAGTCCGCAACATTAATCTGCCAACCAACGGCCTGTTGCCCGAGAAGATTTTCCGCACGATGGACCGCATGCTGGAACTGTGTCCGGGCGTGTCCATCGATCTGAACTTTTCGCTCGACGGTCTCGCCAACACTCACGATTCCATTCGCGGCGTACCGAATAACTTCGTGCGAACCTTAGCCACCATGGAAGAGGCCGAGCGCCGCTATGGCGGAGTCGGACGCCTGCGGCGCAACGTGCTGACCGTGATCACGCGCGAGAACTACAACGAGATTGTGCAACTGGGCTTGCATCTGATGGAGAAGGTCCGCATCGACGGACAATACTTCGAGGTGGTGCGCGGCGCGGCTCCCGATCCGAGCCTGAAGCAACTCACCCAGGCGGGCGTGGCGTCTCTGCATGGCCGCCTGATGCCCTTCCATCGCCACTATGCCGGCAAGCTTTTCGCGCACCTGCCACCCGGCGTGCGGCACTTCGCAAAGATGTATTACCTGGGCAACCTGCGTTTCCACTTCGACCTGCACGAGCAATGCCTGGAATCGCCGAAGAAGTGGCCGATGCCCTGCACGGCCGGCGAAACCTCGATCGTGATCGACCACAACGGCCGGTTCCGCGCCTGCGAGATGCGCGGTATCATAGGCAATCTGGCCGACTTCGACTACGATGTGCGGCGCGAACTGCTGGTGCACGCATAGCTGCTTCATCCAGGACAGTTCCAAGTTCCAGCCGAGCGTGCAACTCTTCCACATTCCGTGGGCCTGGTTCCGGCAGCGGATCGACAAGCTACCCGAGATGCCGGCGGCCGAGTTGGAGCGCTTCAAGGCGCTGGAGCTGGCCTGACTTGACCACGGTGGTAGCGGCCATCATCCGGCGCGCCAGCAACATTTTGATTTGCCGCAGAAGCGCGGCGGCGAAAGCGCACGCATTGAAATGGGAGTTCCCAGGCGGCAAAGTGGAAGCACATGAAACCCCGCCCCAGGCCTTGCGCCGCGAACTGCGGGAGGAATTGGCTGTGGATGCGCACATTGGCAGCGAGGTAGAGCGCTACGAGTTCAGCTACCCCGGCAAAAGCCCGATCCTGCTGATTTTTTATGACGTGACCGATTTCGAAGGCGAGCCGCGCAATTGCGTCTTCGAAGAAATGCGCTGGGTTACGCCCGATAAACTGCCCGCGTTCGATTTCCTGGAAGGTGACGTGGCCTTTGTGGATCGATTGGCCAAAACGGATTTCGAATTCTAGTTCGGCAGATGCAAGTCCACGTTGTGCGCGCGATTCAACTGCTCGGTCAACTGGCGGTCCACCAGCGACAGCGATGCCTGATTATGGACGTTGCCGGAGGTGAAATAGTGCAGGGTGTCGCCTTCTGTGTAATACGCTACCGCCGAGTAAACGGTGTGGTCTTTGAAAGCGATCAGGTAGTACGGAGTATCGCTGGGGGCGGTATCTTCGTTCGCCTGAGCTTGATAGTAGTGGAAGTTTGACGCGGCGCCTTCGGCGGGCGGTCCCTGGGAGCCCGGGTCGGCAGGCGGTGCGCCGAAGTACTGGTTAATCACAACCGGAGGCGGCGCCTGCGGATTCACGCCCGCGTCGGCCGCCGGCTGATCCGGCTGCGCGGCTCCGTTGCCATAGCCATATCCATAGCCCCCCACGAAGACCGGATACGCATAAATGCCGCCGGTGCCCCGGCGAGCCCCGCGGCCCCCGCCACCCGAAGAGCGAAAGCCGGTAACCAGGCTGCCGTATCGATTAGCCGTCACGACGCCCGCCGAAGCCGCGGCGGCGCCTTGCGGAAGAGCCGGAGAAACCACGTTGCCCCACGGATTGCCTCCCGCGGGGGCGTGTCCCAATCCTGGAAACGCGACGTTGCCGAAACCACCGACGGACCAGTATTGCGCGGAGAGCGGTCCGACCGCTAGAATCGCGACGAAAGCTGCGCCGAAGAATTTCATGGCACCCTCTGCTCCAGATTACCACCAGCGGGCGAACCGCGCTAGACAGATAACTACGGCTTAGGCGGCGCTGCGGCCGGCTTGGCGGCGGCCGGCGGTGCGGCTGCGGGCTTCGCCGTGTTGGACGCCGACGGTGCGTTCTTATCGTATAGGGCGATGATGTCCTGGGTGATATCGATGCTGTTGGTGGCGTACAAGACAGGCGTTTGCTGCGAACTCACGTCCAGGATCAGCGCATAGCCATTATCCTTGGCGTATTTGTCAATTACCGCCATGATGCGCTGTCCCAGCTCCTGCATGATCTTGTTCTGTTCCTGATCGAGATCCGCCTGGGCATCCTCGGTTTCGCGATTCAGCGACTTGGTGTCCTGATCGATTTCGCGCATGAGCTTGTTCTTGGCATCGTCGCTCATGGTGTTGCTGCCCTTGCGCAGTTGATCCTGCAGTTGGGCGATGTTGCTTTGCTTCTTCTCCAACTCACCTTTTCTCGGCGCAAATCGCGCGGTCAGGTCAGCGGCCGCCTTCTGCCCATCCTTGGTGCTGATGATGGCGTTCTGGATGTGAATAATCCCGACCTTGGTCTGGGGAGCCGCCGCGGTCTGAGCCTGGGCCAGCGCGGCTGCGCCCAAAACGATGGCGGGCAAGAAAACACAATTCTTCGTCAAGCTGAAACTCCTTGAATTTGTTTCGATACTAACATATTGCAACCGCCTTGCGCCGTCAGAACGTCCGGCCGATCGTAAAACGGAACAGATCGTGTTGCTCGAGGAACGGGTAGGCGTTGCCGAAAGAGGCCACGGCATTAAGGAACGTCGCCTGGTTGGGGAAGATCGAGCGGTCCGCCACGATGGGCGGCTGCAGGTATTCCCGAACCAGCAGCGGATTGTATGCCCAATAAACGCGGAATGGCGCTTGCACCACCGGCAGGAGCACCTGCAACTCCAGACCGTTGGACATGCGCGGGGCCTGCGTGCCCGGATACACCAGCGCTTTACCCTCGAAGCCGGCGGTCGGGTACGTATCGTTCAAATACGCGATGCGCGAGGGATCCATGTTCAACTGGCCCGGACGCAGGATTCTATCGATACCGACATCCGTGAATATCGCGAGGACGACGGGCCCAAAAATCGGGATGCGGTACTCGAAATTCCCGACCGCGTGCGAGTCGCCACCGGGGAACGCGAGCTGATAGATCGGGATGTTCATGCTCACGTTGGTGGCCACGCCGCCGATCAACTGGGTGCGCTGCGATCCATCGTTGTTCAGTACGTTCACAGTGGCTTCGCTGGGGATAAACGCAATGGGACTGATGCCCCAGATCTGGAACCCGCGCACGTCCTGTTCGCCGCCAATATAGGTACGCGAGAAGGGCGGAATCTCCTTGCCCCCGTAACCGGTGATCATCGAAGCGAGCAGATGGAAGGCCAGGATGTGCTGCTTATGCCAGGGCGCGGGCTTGAAATACTTGCCTTCGATGACCGGCTGAATGGTGTTGACGTTGCCTCCGAGGAAGCTGCCGGCGAAAGTGGTGGAGATGAACAAACTCTTGCCGCCGGTCGGATTGATGGGATGGTTGACCGTGTTGTAGCTGAAGGACGGGACGATGCGGCTGGTGCGGATGCCCGAAAGGGCGTTCGGGCCGACGATGCCGTTGAAATTGATGTAATCGAAGTACGATGTCGCGGCCGTGGTTTCCGTTTTCACGTCGGAAATGTCGTAACCATAAGTGACTCCGACGCGGGAGAAGCTGCGCCGCAGCGGATAACTCATCGAAACCGAGAAGCCATGGCCGGTCTGGATGTAATTCAACAGGTTTTGCGAGCCCAGTGCATTGAACAGGGGAATCAGGTTCTGGCCGGCCAGGATGGATGCCTCGCGGCCCTGATTGTAGTCGAATCGGGTCAGGTGCGCTTCCACGCCGATCTGCAGCGGGCGATCCAGGAAGTACGGTTCCGTGAAGCCCGTTGAAACGCTGCGCATGCGGGTGCCCAACTGAGAGTTGATCGAAAGTGTCTCGCCCAATCCCAGGAAGTTGTTGGTGGCGTAATTGAGTCCCACGAAACTTCCGGCGATTCCCGACACGCCGCCATTCAGGCCGATGGTATTCTTGCCGCGTTCTTTGACCTTGAGCGTGATATCCACCGTGCTGGTCTGGGTGTTGCGCTTGATGTCGGCGGAATCCTCCGCCTTCAACGCTTCGAAGTAGCCAAGCTGGTTTAAGCGCAGGATGCTCAGCTCCCACAGACGATTGTTGAAGATGTCGCCTTCGTCGAGCAGGATCTCGCGGCGAATGACTTTGTCGCGCGTGGTGGCATTGCCGGAGAAGTCGATGCGGCGCACGAAGAACTGCTTGCCCTCGTCGGCCGTTAGCGTGAGGTCGATCTTATCCGAATTAGGGATGATATCGAAATTGGGCTCGGGCACAAAATCGATGTAGCCGAATTCGCCGTAAAGCTTGCGTAAGTTTTCCAGCCCCTTGCGGAGTTTGGCCGTGGAGAACGCATCGCCCTGGCCCATGCTGAACAACGGACGCATCAGCGTTTCCGGCGTGCGGAAGAGCTTCACGCCGACAAACGTGATTTTGTTCAGGCGATACAAGCGGCCTTCCTCGACGGGAAGCGTAATGTTGACGGCCTTCCCGGGAGTGTTCTCGCGCAGCAGCGGAATGCGGAAGCCATGCCCGCCGGTATCGATAATCTGGGTCTTCTGGTCGAGCACCCGGGCCGTGAAATACCCCTTCGACTGATAGGCGTCGCGGATGCGCTCTTTGTCGTCTTCGAGCTTCGTGGAATCGTAAGTACGCGCGAAGATGTTTTCAAACAGGATGGAGTGCGGGATGCCGTAGTCGTGCGTGTTCTTCATGGCGCGGATCACATCGCGCTGGCTGAAAGCCTGGTTGCCCACGATAGTGATCTTGCCAACCTTGACCTTGGGACCTTCGTCTACATTGAAAACGATTTCGAGCGAAGAAGGCGGGATCTGGTGTACTTCCGGCTCAACGGTGGCGAATTGGCGGCCGCGCTCGGCCAGATATTCCTTAATGACTACGGCGGCGCGCTGGACCTTGTTGGGATCGTACTGCGATTCAACCGACAGGCCAACCTTGCGCTCCTTGAAGCGATCCAGGATCTCAGATACCGTCAGCGATTTGATGTTCTCGTATTTGATGGAGCGCACCACGCGCCGTTCCGTGACCACGAATCGTACGATGATACCGCCGGCCGTGCCCGGCTCGGTTTCCATGCGAATATCGTCGAAGCGCCCGCTGTTCCACAGCGACATGAAATCGCGGTGCAGGTCGTCTTCGTTATAGATATCGCCTTTCTTGGTGCTGATCAGGGCGCGCAGAGTATCTTGGGGCACGCGGCGGGCGCCCGTGAATACGATCGCCTCGATAACCTTTCCCGCAGGCTGAACTTTGGGTTGCTCGGCGGGCTTGGGAGCTTCGAGAGTCGGTTGTTGCGGTTTGGCCTGCTCGGGCTGTGCAGTTTCGGGCACGGTCTCGAAAGGATTCTGTGGTTTCTTTTCCTGAGTGGCCGGAGCCTGTGGCGGAGGTGGCTGCGGCGCAGGCGGATTCTGAGCCCACGCGGTGGAAGCGACAACGGCGCAGACGCTAAGTAGAGCAATCGACAGGCAGGCGCGCCTGTAACAAATCATGAAAACATACCTTTCCACTCTGCGCTGTTACGGAGACGTAGATTTCCGGGAAACAGTTTCACCAAGGCTAAGCCAGATCGCAGATTGAGCAAAAGTCCATTCTAAACAATGCGGAGCATACGTACAACAAGGCGGAGTTGGCACAGGTGTGACTCGCGGGCACATGCCGTTCACCCGAAGCGCCGCCGTGCGAACATCGTCACATGGCCCGCCGCCGCTTCCTGGTCGAACACATCCGAGACAAAACCGCCGAACTGCGCGGTGAAGATGCCCGGCATCTTGCGCGCGTGCTGCGCGCCGAGGCCGGTCAGCAATACGAGATCGCCGATGGCGAGGGGGCTTATCTGGCCGAGATTTCCGCCGTCGAAAAGGAACGCGTAGTCTTCCGGGTCATCGAGGCGATCGACTCGCCGCCGCCGCCCGTGCGCCTCACTCTATACACCGCGCTGATTAAGTTCGACCGCTTCGAATGGCTCGTCGGGAAAGCGACGGAGATGGGCGCCGCCGCCATCGTTCCCGTGAATTCGGCACGCAGCGAGAGGGGACTCGCTGAAGCCGCGCGCAAACGGGTTTTACGCTGGCGGCGCATCGCGCACGAAAGCAGCCAGCAGGCGCGCCGTGTGGGTCTTCCAGAAATCGGCGAACCGATGGACTTCGCCGCAGTCCTCGCGGAGCCGACTGGCCCGCGCTATTTCCTCGATGAGAAGCCGGGCGCAACCCCACTGATGTCCGCCATTCCGCCGCCGCGGGACCGCGAAAGTCCGGAATGCATCGCGGTGCTGACGGGACCGGAAGGCGGCTGGACCGGCACCGAGCGGTCCGCCGCTCACGCCGCCGGCTGGACCGTTGTCTCCCTCGGACCGCTGATCCTGCGCGCGGAAACCGCAGCTATGGCTGCCGCCGCTATCCTCACCCATGCGTGGTGGGTATCTCGGTTAGAATGAAATAGCAGGGAAAGCTTCTTTTGCGCACTCCTTTCGATCTGTTAGCGATTTTCATCGTCATCCTTGCGCAGTGGAACATGAGCCGGCAGGTTCTGGCTTTGGCCGGCCGTCGTCTCACGCCGCGCAGCGCGCTTGCCGTCCGCTGGACGTTAATGATTTTCTACGCCCTCCTGGCCGCGGCTCTGGTGTTGAGTTTCTCCTTCCTGGCGAGTTGGTATAGGCTGCCGGCAAGACCTTCGCAAATCGCGGGCGGCGTGTCGCAGATCTGGCTCTTCGGCTCCAGCGCGGGGTATCTGGCCTACCGCGCCGTGCGCGCGCTCGCCGGACGAATCTGGGGACCGGAATTCGATCCCGCGCGCCGCCGCCTGATCCACACCGCGGGCGGCGCCCTGCTGGCCGCGCCCTTTGCCGTGGTCGGCTATGGCGCGCTCGTGGAGCGCCTGGATTTCCAGGTGCGCGAAGTGGACATCCGTGTCCCAAATCTGCCCGATGGGCTGGACGGCCTGCGCCTGCTGCACTTGAGCGACATCCATCTGAGCGCCTTCCTAAGCGAGAAGGAACTGGCGCGCGTGATCGATAGCGCCAACGAGTTACGCCCGCATTTAGCGCTGGTAACCGGCGATCTGATTACGCAAGGCGGCGATCCACTGGAGGCTTGTCTGCGGCAGATCGCGCGTCTGCGGGCGGACGCGGGCGTGCTCGCCTGCATGGGCAATCACGAAGATTATGCCCGAGTCGAGAAGTTGACGGAGCGGGAAGGCGCGCGGCTGGGCGTTCCGTTCCTACGCCATCGCGCACAGCCATTACATTTCGGCGGCGCGCTGCTGAACGTGGCGGGAGTGGACTATCAAAGGTCCGGGCAAACTTATCTGCGCGGCGCCGAGCGCCTGGTCCTGCCCGGGGCTTACAATGTGCTGCTGTCGCACAATCCGGACGTGTTTCCGGTAGCGGCCGAGAAAGGATTCGACTTGACGCTGGCCGGCCACACGCACGGAGGGCAGGTGACGGTAGAGATTCTGCACCAATCGATCAATGCCGCGCGATTCTTTACGCCGTTCGTATACGGGTTGTACCGGCGCGGCGCGGCCGCGGAATACGTCACACGGGGAATCGGCACGATCGGGGTGCCCGTGCGTTTCGGCGCACCTCCGGAAATTGCGCTGCTGCGCTTGAGGAAGGCATAAGTCCAGGCGTGCGATACCTGATCCTGAGTGACATACACGCCAATTGGGAAGGCCTGTCGGCGGTGCTGGAGCACGCCGAGGGTAAGTACGACCAGGTGCTGTGCCTGGGCGATCTGATCGGTTATGGCGCGGATCCCAATGCGGTGACCGAGTGGGTACGGGCGCATGTGGCAGGCGTGGTGCGCGGGAACCACGACAAGGCTTCCGTGGGACTAGACGATTTGGAATGGTTCAATCCGGTGGCCCGCGCCGCGGCGCTCTGGACGCAGCGAGAGCTAACGGCCGAAAATGCCGACTATATCCGCAATCTGCCCAAAGGCCCCCTGCCGTTCGACGGATTCCAGATGGTGCACGGCTCGCCGCTCGACGAGGACGAGTACATTTTAGGAGCGCCCGATGCGGGGTTGGTCTTCGGCTACCTGGAGACCCCGCTCACATTTTTCGGACACACCCACCTGCAAGGCGGCTTCATCTTGAATCACGCACGCGTGGAGACGATCGGCAAGACACCGCTTTCCGAGGAGCGCGCGATGCTGGAATTGCAGGCGGAGTGTGTGTACTTGATCAATCCCGGTTCGGTGGGCCAGCCCCGCGATGGCGACCCACGAGCGGCGTACGTGTTGTACAACCCCGAAGAAAGTTTTCTGATTTACTACCGCCTGCCTTACGATGTGCGGAAAGCACAGGATAAAATCCGGCACGCGGGCCTTCCGCCGCTACTCGCCGAGCGTCTCGCGGCTGGCAGGTAAGGAGTATGCAAGCGGCGTTCAGGCCTCTGACAACCTATGAACGGACGCTGCTGGAGCGCCTCCTGGAACCCGACTTTCCGGGCCGTGACGCACTGCGCGGTCAACTGGATGTGGTGACGGCGAAACCGGTTCTCGAGGATGGCACGCTGGCCTTGCAGTGCGGTCCGTGCCTGCCCGCGGCGGTGAAGCGCCGCATACCCACCGAGGGCGCCTGCGCAGACGCGGACGGGGGTCTCATCACGGTGCTGCTGCACGTCGTCGATGGGCGCATGCATGAGCTCGAAATATTCAAGACGGGCCCATCCGCGGGTTCGAAAATCATCAACCCGCCCGAACCGGCTAATCTGGAGCTTTTTACGCCCTACGGCGAAGCCGGTGTGAGATGGGGCGCGGAAGAGGCCGAGCGCGGCGGCGGCTAGCCCCGCGCTCCTTGGCTGGTCTCGCCGTTGGTGCCCAGAATATCCCGCACCTTTCTGGACAGGGCCGCCGGCGCGAAGGGCTTCTGGATGAAGGCCGATTCTACGCTGAGCAGGCTGCTGTTGACGATCGCCTGATCGGTGTAACCAGACATAAACAATATTTTAAGCGCTGGGCGGCGCGACGCCAGGCTGGCAGCCAACTCGCGCCCGCCTTCCCGGGGCATGACCACATCGGCGATCAACAGATGGATGGGACCCTTGTGCGCACCTGCGATGCGCCTGGCTTCCGCCGCGCCGGGGGCATCGAGGACCTTGTAACCCTCCCGCCGCAGGGTATCCCGCACCAGGTTGCGCACCTGCTCCTCGTCCTCAACCAGCAGGATGGTCTCGGAGCCCCGCATGACGGCCGCCAGGGGCGACTCTGTCTCCGGCTGGGCCGGCTGGTCGATGCGCGGCAGATACACCTTGACGGAGGTGCCTTTACCGGGTTCGCTATAGACCTCCATCCCGCCGCTGCTCTGCTTGACAATTCTGAACACGGTGGCCATCCCGAGCCCGGTGCCCTGGCCCTGCGCCTTGGTGGTGAAGAATGGCTCGAACAGATGCGCGCGCGTCTCGGCGTCCATTCCCGAACCGTTATCGCCGACCACCAGCGACACATACTTGCCCGGCTTCACGACGATATGCTTGGGAAGAAAACGCTCGTCCAGTTCGACGTTACAGGTTTCGATGGTCAGGATGCCACCGCGCGGCATGGCATCGCGTGCGTTCACCGCCAGATTCATCACCACTTGCTCTATCTGGCCGGGATCCGCATTTACTTGTCCGATCTCATGGCTGGGCAAAAAGCGCAGCTCGATATCCTCGCCAATCAACCTCCGTAGCATGGGCTCCATGCCGGCGAGCAGGAGATCCAGATTCAAGAGCTTAGGCTGCAGCACCTGCCTGCGGCTATAGGCCAGCAACTGACGCGTGAGGGCCGCGGCGCGCTCGCCGGCTTTCATGATCTGCTCCACGGCGCTATGATTCGGGTCCGCCGCCGGCAGGGAGTTCAGCAGGATATGGCTGTAGCCGTTGATGATGGTCAGCAGGTTGTTGAAGTCGTGCGCGATGCCGCCGGCGAGCAGGCCGACTGCTTCCATCTTGGCCGATTGGCGAAGTTGTTCTTCGAGCTGCTTGCGCTGCGTAACGTCTTGCAGCACCGAGAGCACCGCGGGGCGGTCGCCGTATGAAATCGTGTGTGAAGCGACTTCCACATCGATCAGGCGGCCGTCTTTAAGGCGATGCCGCCACTGGCCCGACAAAGCCAAGCCATTTGCCATGGCAACCGAGTCTTTCAGGCGCGGGACATCCTCGGGAGGCCGCAAATCGGCGAGGGTCATGCCGAGAAATTCTTCGTGGCTATAGCCGTAATGGGCCACGGCCGCGTGGTTCGCCTCCAGGAAGTGCAGGGTCTCCTGGTCGAATACCCACATGGGCAGCGGGTTGCTTTCGAACAGCAGCCGGAACTTGACGTCCCTCTGCTTTAAGAGGTCTTTCGCAGGCATCGGCTTGCTGAAACGAATCTTTAACCCAATCTCAGAATAGCCAAATTACGGTCCTTCTTACAATCCGGTTAACTACTGGCTAGTGTTGTAACACACAATCGCGCTGTAATGTAAGCGGCGCATAAATCGCGTTACAATCGGCCGCGCCAGTACTCCTGGAATCTTCGCGTCCGCTAAGGGCACTGCGGCAGATAGGTTTCGATGGCCTGGATATTCTGGCGTGCAAATGCCGCCTCCTGCAGATCCGGATCGATTTGCAGCATGGTGCGGAAATGCGGCAGCGCGGCCGCCAGCATCCCGCAATCGGCTTTATTCTTGCCCTGGTGGAGGAAGGCCAGCGCCAGGCTGTAATGCGCGTAAGGATCGTGCGGGTCGTAAGTCAGCGCTTTCTGGCAGTCTTCGATCGCCAGATCGTAGTGCTTCAGCTTGCTCTCGCTGTCGCACATCCCGTAATAAGTGAGGCTGCGCAAATCCTTCCAGATATCCTGTTGCGCGGCGCGCTTCTTCCTACCCATCCCGACCAGGAAGCCGAGCACATAGTAATTCAACTGTCCCGCCAGCTTGCTGTCGAAGTTACTGAGGCGCAGGTAGCTATCGTACTCCGGTATGGATGGCGCAAACTGGCTGCTCAGGCGCAGGCTGTCGGCCATCCAGAGATGCGGCTCCGCCAGTTCCGGCCCCAGCTTGACCGCTTTGCGAGCGGACTGGATCGAATCCGCGTACAGCTCTTTCATGCGGTACGCCTGCGCCAGGTTGGTCAGCGCCAGTACGTTATTGGGATCCCGCTGGATCACGGTCTCGAATTGACGGATGGCTTCATCCGTATTTCCGGTATCCAGCAGCATCCCACCAAAGCTGGCATGCGCCTCCAGATAATCCGGATCGATGGCGATGGCCCTCCGGAAGTACTTCTCGGCGTTTGCCTCATCGAACAAGGCATTGTAAGCGCGCGCCAGGTAGAGGGCTGCCTGGCTGTAATCGGGATCCAGATCCAGGGCCTTCTGAAAATCCACTACGGCTTTCTTGTAGTTCTCCTCGAAACCCTTCTTGTAGAACCCCATGCCCTTGTCGAGCGAATCGACCGCCGCATGATTGCGCCGCCGCGCGATCATGATCTTGATGCTGACGGTAGTGTCGCGGCCCGGATAGACGGTTTCTTCGCGGGGGCCGTCGGGTTCGTAGCCCATCTTGACGCCCTGGACGGTATGGGTCCCCGGCGCCAGGCCGGGCAGCGAAAGCGTCTTGCCCTTATTCACTACGCCGACCGACTTGCCGTCCAGAAAGACTTCCGTGCCGTCCATATTCGACTCAAAGATCAACGCGCCTTCTTTCGCCGGCGGCGGAACTCCGGGCTTAGCCCGGCTGGGGACGTAAGCCAGGAGCATATTGGGATCGTAGCTGGCTTGCCCCACGGTCGGATTCTGCGGCGTCAATCCGGGCCTTCCGCTGGTGGCCTCCCGCACCGTCCGCCGCACATAGTCCTGCAATTCGTCGGCGGTTACGATGCCGTCGCCGTTCTCGTCCGCTTCCCCTTGCAGCCCTTCCACCACGTAGTAAGTGAAGATACCGTGTCCGCCGCCCCAGCCGGCGCTCTCATAGGAAACCTCGCGGTCGCGGCTGGCGGTGAGGGAAAACAGCGATTTGTCCAGTTGAATCAGATCATGGTTGATGTCCTGCAAATCCTCTGGACGAATGGCGCCGCTGTGACACGAATCGGTCAGCAGGATCTTATCTTTGGCGTGGATCTCGCCGACCGCCTTACTCAGTTCGCGCATGGCCAGCCCGGTGCTCTTCATGCGATGCAGATCGATGTCGTACGGGGCCAGATACCCGTCGGTTTCCGCCAGGAAAGCGTGCCCCGCAAAGTAAATGAGCACGCGGTCGCCATCCTTGGCTTTTCCGGGAAGCCACTGTTCCAGTTCACCGCGGAGGTTTGCCAGCGTGGCTTTGGCGCCGATCAGCAGGTGTACGTTTTCGCGATGGTAATTGCCGCCCTCGGGACTGATCAGCACGTCGAACATGCTTTGCGCATCGCGCTCGGAGTAGTGCAGTTTGGGGACTTTGGGGTCCTGATAGTCGGCGATTCCGACCACTAGCGCGTAGCTGCGCGGGATCGTCACGGCGCCGGAGGTAGTGGCCGCCGACTTAGGCGGCGCGGGCCGATCCACCTCGATATCCAAATCGCGCTTCTGCTGCGCCGGCTGCTGCTGAGCGCCGGCCGGCGCCAGCAGAACCACGCACAAAAAAATGAGTCGGTAGGACATAGCCATCACTTGTGCGCGAGTCTGAACTCGTAGACCACGGGTCCGGTAAGAGGGACCGGTGAAGACACCACGGTGGCGTTATCCTTGCGCAGGAAGAGCAGATCTCGGGAAGTGGCGGCGCCGGCGCTGGTCAGACCCCGCGGCAGCGGTTCGTCCGGCGTGATGCCCCGCGGCCCGGCGGAACTGTCCACGCAGTCGCCGCGCGCACGGAAAATGGCATCGTCGCAGCGCGGAATCAGTTCGCCCTGTGGTTTCGACAAGGGGGGCAACACCGTTTCGGGCGCAAGCTTGCCGGCGCCATTGCCCAGTTCGACGGGGCTGGCGAGCCAGTAAATCAACTCGTGCCCCGCCGGCCCGGCAATGCGAAAGATGGCATCGGTCGAGGGAATGGTGTACTGCTTCCCGGCGGCAATGCGATTATCCTGCCCGGTCTCCTCGCGCGGGAACAACTGCTCCACCTTGCCGGAGGTGCTGCGATTCACTACGTAAAGGTAGCCGGCGAAGTTCGCCCTATAGCGGAAGCGCACCCGATCGCTGCGGTCGAACACCAGTCCGGGATCCACCAGTTTCCAGGCGCCGTGGTCCAGACGCTCCACGGTGACCTCCATGCGATGCCCGGCGGGCGCGGCCGGCTGCGTCTGCGATATGCCCGGCGCCGCCGCGAGCATCAACATGAATCCCAGGCAAGATCGCATGGCCGGTTCCTATTCGTGCTTCAGCGTGATGTCGGCAACCACGCGGGTTTCCACACTGCCGTTCGGGTTGACTACATAGACGGATTTGTCCTGATGCGAACCGCCCTGCGATTGGGCGGCCGGTTTGTCGTCTTCCTGATCTCCCTTTTCGATAATCAGATCGCGGCTGTATGCCGCCCGCATCCTGGCGATCTCGGTATCCTGGATCGGTCTGGCACTGGCTTCCAGCACTTGGTTGGCCGGCCGTTCCCGTCCGGGTGCCGCGGTCGGAGTGTTGTGGCCGCCCTTCAACGAGTAGATCAGGCTGTCGATTTCCTGTACGGGCTGGCGGGAAAAGATCACGAACAGCTTCTCCGGGCCCGGGTCGCCGCTGAAGGTGAACACATGCCCGGGCGGCACTGTGTAGACGTGCCCGCTTTGGACGCGATTGTCGCCATTTTCGATTTTCGGCGACGGAAACAGGGCAGTCCACGTGTGACTGGTGCCTTGGCTGACGATATAAAGATAGCCGGTGTCGTTGACTTCGACGTTCAGTTGGATGTGGTCTCCCGTATGGAATTCCGTATCGGCAGAAACATCGGTGGTCTTGTCGCCATCTCTTTGGCGGAGGGTGTAACGCAATCCCAGCGGAACGCCAGGGCTATAGGCCACGGGAACGATCTGGGCGGCATGATCCGCCTGTGGGGATCCCTGAGTGGCATGGCTGGTTACGGCCGCGTCCTCGGAAACGACCGGGGCCGGAGGCGCCGGCTTGGGTTTTGCACTCGCTCCTGTAGACCGGTTTGCCGACCGGGCAGGAGTTGGTTTTTCGTTCTGGATGCCGTACGGCATTTGCCGCGACCAGAACATTTCCCTGGCGCTCGGTTCTTTCGCCTCCGGCTTTTCGGCCGCCGCCTTCGGCGGGTCCTGCCCCTTTACCGGCCAAATACACGCGGTAGCCGCGAAAACCAGGAACCCAGTGTGAATCGTCATAAAATCAACGCCTTTCCTTTATGGAGTATACACCACGACTGGTGGCGCACCTGGTGTGATAGTGGCGTGACGAAGCCTCTCGTATCATGCCCCATTGGAGAAGGCGCGCTTACTCACCGGCTGCCCAACTCGGTGATCACCCGCGCAAGACTCTCGCGCGCCGCGGGAAAGGCGGGCTTCAATTGCAAGGCCTCGGTCAGTTCGTCGCGAGCTTTGATGAAGTCGCCGCTCATCGCCGCGATCATTCCCAACCGGAAATGCGCCTGCGCGGCATATTCCGTGCTCAGCGGCAAACCGAGCGCCGCCTGCAATTGCTCGCGGGCCGGTGCAGGCCGGCTCAATTGCAGCAGGATGGCGCCCAGACTGTAGTGCGCCTCCGCGTAGCCGGGCGCCTGCCGGACGGCTTCGGCAAAACAGGGCGCGGCCTCCTCCGCTTTCCCCAAGCCAGCCAGCGCCAGGCCCAGGTTGTAATAACCGCGGGCGTTGCGCGGTTCCAGACGCAACGAATCGCGGTAATACGGAACGGCTTCCTCCAGTTTTCCCTCCGCAGCCAGGGAGAAACCCAGATTATGCAGCGCGACGGGATTGTCGCTGGTGACCACAACCGTGTGGCGAAACAGCGTGACGCTATCGTGCCAGAAACCAGCCTGATATCCGGCGGCCGCCGCCAGCAACGGCACCGAGAGACCGGCCAAGACAATGGCGGTCCGCCGCCCGAAGGCGCGATTCTCAAGCCACCGCCAACCGCCCCAAACCAGCATAATAAACAAGCCCACCGAGGGTATGTAGGTGAACCGATCCGCCATCGATTGCGCGCCCACCTGCACCAGGCCGATCATGGGAACCAGGACCCCCACAAACCACAACCAACCCACCAGCAGGAACGGCGCGCGCGAACGCTCCCGAACCGCCAGCGCGGTGACAGCTGCCAACAGGACCGCCGCGCCCAGCAGCGCCGGCCATGCGATGTGCGTATCGTACGGATAGGGCAGGGCCAGCGGATGCGGCCAAAAGGTCTTGCCGAGGTACACCGCGTACGAGCGGATCGCGTTGCCCACGCGCGTCGAGAGGCCCACATGCTCCAGGATTCCCATCGCGCCCATTTGCTTTTGACCCAGGTAGGTCACCACCGAGGAAGCCGCCGAGAGCGCCAGCAGCGGGATCTTCTCGCGCAGCAGACGTGCGAACCCGGACGTACGAAAGCGGCCCAGCGGCCAATAGTCGAGCAGCAGGAGGGCGAAGGGCAGCGTCACCGTCACCGGTTTAGACATCAAGCCCAAGGTGAAGCCGGCCGCCACCAGCGCATAGCGTTTCCAAGTGGGCCGCCGCACGTAAAAGGCGTAAGCCAGGATACTGGCGAACCAGAAGAATCCCGCCAGCAGGTCTTTGCGTTCGGCCACCCAGGCAACCGATTCCACACGCAGCGGATGGATGGCGAACAATGCCGCCACGAAGGCGCTCCGCCAGAGGGCGCCGGTCAGCGAGAACAACGCGGCGAACGCCAGGATGGCCGTCAGAGCGTGGATCGTTACGTTCGTGAAGTGGTGACCCCAGGGATTGAGCCCGTACAGTTCGCAGTCGAGCATGTGGCTCATCCACGCCAGCGGATGCCAGTAGAAATAATCGGCCGTGGTCAGCGCCCAGCTCAGCCCTTCCGCGGACAGGCCTTTCTGCACCATGGGATTCCGGGTCACATAGTAGTCGTCGTCGAAGTTGATGAACCCGTTCAAAACGGTGCGGCCAAAGACGGCGAAAACCATCAGGGCCAGAGCCGCGGCGATGCGCATCGCGTTTCCGCCGGGCCTCAGACGCGGTGCGGGGATCGGCTGCGCCGCGGGCGTTCTGTCTTTGGTCCTGGCGGATCGTTTGGGCATCCCGTAGGTGGTCCTCGTCCAGTGTATGACTTAAACTGGTAGAAAGACCATATGCGCCGGGCACTCATCGCGCTGTTTATTTTCGCCGTCGCGGCATTTGCCGCCAACATCAAGCTTTACTTGAAAGACGGCGGCTTTCACGTGGTGCGCGAGTATAAGGTGGAGGGCGACCGCATCAACTACTACAGCGTGGAGCGCAGCCAGTGGGAAGAGATACCGCTCGAACTGGTGGACCTGAAGCGCACCGAATCGGAAGTGGCCGAGCGCCAGTCGGCGCTTTCCGAAGAGACTAAGGTGGTTGCAGAGGAGGAGAAGGCCATACGCGAGGCGCGCGCCGAAGTGGCCAAGATCCCTCAAGATCCCGGTGTATATTACGTCGAGAACAATACCGTTAAGCCCATCCAGGTCGCCGAATCGAAGGTACACAACAACAAGGGCCGGACGGTTCTGAAAGTCCTGTCGCCGATACCGGTGGTGAGCGGAAAGTCAACCCTCGAACTGGACGGCCTGCACTCGGAGAATATCCTGAATAATCCGGAGCAGGAGTTCTATATCCAGCTTTCGGCCGAGGAACGCTTTGGGATCGTCAAGCTTACTCCGGAACACGGCATCCGCCTGGTGGAGAAGATTACCGTCGTGCCGGTCACCAAGGAAGTCATTGAGGAGCCGATCGAAGTGCAGGTCTTCCGCAAACAGATGACGCAGGACGGCCTGTATAAGCTCTGGCCCATGAAGCCCATGGAAGCCGGCGAATACGCCGTCATTCAATACACGCCCGGCAAGACGAATATGCAGGTGTGGGACTTCGCCATCAAGCCTTAGCCGATCGAGCCGATCGGGGGTATACTGATTTCCGGACTGAAGAAACGGGAGGAAAGAAATGCGCGCGATCTGTCTCTACTTTCTGTTCGCCGCGGCGCTGCCCGCGCAGAAGCTGACATTCACCACCTTTGACGCTCCAGGCGCCGGCACCGGCGTGGGCCAGGGCACCTTTGGCGAAAGTATCAACTCGGCGGGCGCTATAACCGGGCATCTTATCGACTCGAACGATGCCGTCCACGGATTCGTGCGCGATCCCACTAGCGGCGTCATCACCACCTTCGATGTCCCGGGCGCGGTAGCCGGCGCCTTATCGGGCACCTATGCCGTTTCCATCGACGCGTCGGGTGTGGTCACCGGTTTTTACAATGGCCGCGACGGTGGAGCACACGCCTTCGTGCGCGCCGCGGACGGTACCATCACCCGGTTCGACGCCCCCGGCCAGAAATTCTCGCAATCCTGGGCCATCAACGTAGTGGGAGCGGTTACCGGAAACGGTTACGGGACGAGAGGCGCGAATCAAGGTTTCGTGCGCACCGCCGAGGGCGCCGTCATCACTTTCGATGCGCCGGGCGCCGGCACAGAGCTGGGCCAGGGGACCACGCCGTTCGCCATCAATGCATCGGGGACGGTTACAGGGTCCTACGCCGACGCGAACTCCTTTGAGCATGGTTTCGTGTTCGCGAAGGATGGCATCATCGCCACCTTCGATTATCCGTTCGACAACGTAGGAACGTACCCGGGAAGCATCAATTCGTCGGGATACGTCGTAGGCTATTCCATTGACGAAGTGAATGCGTTTCACGGCTTTGTGCGCGCGCCCGATGGCGCCCTCAGCAGGCTCGATGTTCCCGGCGCCGGAACCACTAAAGCGGAAGGAACCTTGCCCACTAGCATCAACGATATAGGGGCGATCGCGGGTTACTCCGTGCGCGCTTCAAATCGGGTTTATGGATTCGTGCAGGCTGCTAACGGCGCCGTCACCAGCTTCGAAGCTCCCGGAGCGGGCACCGGGGAGGGCCAGGGCACGTATGCCATTTCCATCAATAACGCGGGGGCCATCGCGGGGTATACCCTGGACGGGAACAACGTTTTTCACGGGTTCCTGTTGAGATAGCCGCGTGGGTGTCAGTTCACCGGCGGGGTGTCGAGCACTTCGCGGATGAGGGCGGAAAGCATATCCAGCTTGAGCGGTTTGCGCAGGAATGACACTCCGGGTCCCAGCGCGCCCGTGTTGGATAAGACGTCGTCGGTATATCCGGACATGTAGACCACTTTGAGGCGGGGCTTGGATGCCAGGGCTTTTTGGGCCAGGTCGCGGCCGTTCAGTCCGGGCATGATCACATCCGTCAGCAAGAGATCGATGGAGGCGGCGTGCCGCTCGAACAGATGCAGGGCATCGAGCCCATCGGCTGCCTCGATCACTTTGTAACCGCCGGCTTCCAGAAGGTGCTTGAGGAGCTTGCGGACGCTCTCCTCATCTTCGGCCAGCAGGATGGTTTCCGTACCCGCGCCCGGCGCGCGCGGGAGAGGATCGGTAGACTCCTCGGGCTGCTCCGCCCGCGGCAGGCAGATGGCGAAGGTAGTTCCCCGGCCGGGCTCGCTGCGGGTCCGGATTTCGCCACCTGCCTGCTCGACAATATTGTGAACCGTACTTAAGCCGAGGCCTGTGCCGCGGCGGTCTTTCGTGGTGAAGAAGGGCTGAAAGATCTGGCGTAGGGTTTCGCGATCCATGCCTTGACCCGTGTCCGAGACCTCCAGCAGGACGTAGGGGCCCGGCGGCAGCCGACGGCCCGAATCCGCTCGAATCTGGGTGTTGGCGGTGCGTATCCGGATGGACCCGCCGCCGGGCATGGCGTCGCGGGCATTCAATACGAGGTTCATGATGACGCGCGTCATCTGGGCCAAGCCGGCTTGGACCACACCCAGATTGGGGTCGAGGCTTACGGATACGCCGATATGTTCGCCGAGAAGAGGCCGCAGGAGCCGCATCATTTCCGCCACCAGCGCGTTTAACTGGATGGCGGTGGGAGGGGAAACCTGCTTGCGGACGAAATCCAGGATCTGGGAAGTGGTACCGGCGCCGCGCGCGGACGCTTTGCGGATTTCCTCGAGTTCCGAACGGCTGGGATCGCGGGGGCCGATGCGATTGAGCAATATGTCGGTATAGCCGGAGATCAGGGTGACGAGGTTGGCAAAATCGTGGGCCACGCCCGCCGCCAGCCTGCCGAGCGTCTCCATTTTGTGGGACTGCGTGTCCTGCGCGGAGCCCGCGTCGGTATGGACGATGAGCACAGCCCGGTCCGCGCCGTCCCGGTAAGGAGTCGCCGCCAGCCGTAGACGCATCTCGCCGTCAGGCAGGCGGCAGGGGAAGTCCAGGCTGAAGCTGCTCGCCTGGCAGGAGGAGACCGCTTGGATTCCGGACATGATCGCCGCGGCGCGGGTGGGGTTGTCGCCGCAGATTCCCCCGAGGAAAGCGTAGTAACTGGCGCCGGCCTGGGCGCGCGTGTCGAATAGGCGCTCCAGGCCCGGCCAATTCCCTTCGATCGTCTGGATGGTGGCGGCGGCATCGAGCCCAACCAGCATCTCCAGTTCGGGACCCGATGCCGAGCCGGGCGCATGACAGTACCCGGGGTTGCCGCTATTCGTTGGACGGGCTGTGGTCAGCGAGGCCATGCGTCAATGGCTGGTGCAATCGTGCTGCCAAGTACCCTGCCCCCGCGGCCGTAACGCAAGTCATTGCATTCAGTACCCGATTATCTAAAGTTAGCTCCTTGATTTACAACGAAATAGCCTGTAATAACGAACAAACCCGGTAAGAATTTCCAGCCGGCTTGGCGGGACTTAAAAGTCCCGCCGGCACGCTGAAGCGTGCGCCACGGGTTACTTCTTCTTGCGCAGATAGATCTTGCCGTTGAAGGTGGTGAACTGCATTTCCGGACCGCCGCCGTTGATAGTCCCGTAGGTGACCTTATCGAACTGCACGCGGAAGCGGCCGTCTTTGCCGTGCGTTTCCGAGAGTTTTGGACCGGCCGGATTGGCTTCCGGATGCACGTCGAAGTCACTATAGATGTCGCCGTTTTCGGCCTTCAGCTTAACGCTGGCCTTGAGGTCGGACGGGAGGGTCACGTCAACGTCGCCGTTCATGGTGCTGAAAGACATGGGCTTGCCCGGCGTCACTTTATCCAGGGTTACGACGACATCCTCATTGAGCGAATGCGCCACGACCGCGCCCGAGATATTCAACAGCTTCACGCCGCCGTTCAGGTCGTCGGCATCGACTTCGCCGCTAACCCGGCCAACCTTAATGTCCCCATCATTCAGACACTTGAGTTTCAGGGAAGTGTTAAACGGCACCTGAATGGTAAGATCCACAGCGCGGTTTAAGGCGCGCACGCCGATGTTGACTTCGTTGTCCTGCTCCTCGACGCTAAGGCCGCTGCCGCGGCTGTCGAGGCGGTGCATGCCTTCAGCCTTGCGATCGGGCTTGGATTCGTGCGCGTCCTCGTGACGCGGACGGGCTTCCACGATCACGTCTTTGCCGTTATAGCCGGTGACCGTAATGCCGCCGGTCATCAGCGAGGCATGTACCACCGCGGGCCGAGACGGGTCGCTGAGTGGAACGGTGACACGGTCCGGTGTTTCCTGGGCGATGCCGGGAAGGCCGGCGGCCAGGAGAAATGCAGCTACTTGTATGGGTGTTCGCATGATTACTGTCCTCGATTGAGAATTCGGATATTACCGTTGAATGCGTCGAAACTAAGTTCCGGGCCGCCGCGGCCGACACGCACCGCCTGCCACTCGCTGCTCTTGTAGACAAACTTCGCCCCGTGCCGTTCACCGGCGGAGACAGGCTGCGGCATGTAAGTGACCGGGTAGTCGGTAAAGACTCCACCGTTGAATGTTTTGAAGAGCACGTCGGCGTTCAGGCCGGGCTGAAAGCTTACGCGGACCTCGCCGTTGAGCGAGCCGAAGGAACTCTTGCCGCGCGGATTTTCACGGAAGGTGACCCGCACGTGCCCGTTCAGCGCGTAGACTTTGCCGGCGCCGGCGAGTTCGGTCATGTCGATACTGCCGTTGATGTTATCTACCTTGTAATCTCCCGCCACGTTTTCCACGGCGATTTCGCCATCGTTGACGGTCTTGAGATCCGTCGCGGTATCCTGGGGCACTTGCAACTCGAAGTCGTATTTCACTTCGTAGCCCGGATCGTGGTCGATATGGACACCGCCATCGCGGCAGCGGAAAGGACCGTCGACATAGAAACGCACGGTGTTGGCGTCCTGGGTGATGTCCAGCTTGACCTCGCGGCGGGCTCGCTCGGCGGATTCAGGCGAATCGGCATGGAGCCGCTTTTGCGCCACCAGGCGGACTTCGCCACCCGCGTAGCCGGTGACGCGGATGGATCCGGTGACGTTATCGACGATCACTTTCTTCGGCGCGGCGCCGGAGAGGGGGTAGGTGTTGCGGATGGTTTCGCGTTGATCTACCTCGGCCGCTTTCAGCGCCAGGCCAGCCAGCAGAGCCAGGCCGGCGAGCAGCAACGCCATCGGTATTGGGGATCGGTTTTTCACGGTTTGTTCTCCTTTTGGCACGCGGTGGCAGGAGCGGGACTTAAGAGTCCCGCCGGCACGCTCAAGCGTGCGCCACGTCACTGCAACTGGGATAGCCCCCAGGTGGCTTTTTCCTTTACGTTCTTGTCGGTGGCGGGACTGCGCTCCAGGGCCGCGAGCGAAGGCACCGCGGATTTATCGCGCGTATCCACCATGAAATCGATCAGCGCGAGTTGTACCATGGGCGAATCCTGTTTACGCAGCGATTGGTCGAGCGAACCCAAGACCGCGGGGTTCCCCGAGAACTTGCGCAGCGCGTCCACCGCCGCCAGGCGCACATTCACATTCGAATCGTGATTTACGGCGTGCAGGAGCGCAGCCAGCACCTGCGTATCGGACTGGTCTACGCGATTGGAATAATCCACGCCGCGTAGGCGCTCGCTGGCGGATTGCTGCTGGAGCAGCGACAGGGTGACCAACTGGCGCATCTGGTGCACTTCATCCTGCAAACCGGCGCTCCCGCCCAGCCAGCGGCCGACGCCGACGCCTACGATGAGCAGCGCCGCGGACCAGGCCAAGCGGAAAGCGGGCGACGAAGCCCAGCCGGCGCTCCAATCGAAAAACCGGCGCCGGGCGGGCGCGGGGGCCGCGGCTTCCATACCCTGGCGGTAGGCTTCCAGGGATTCGTAGAAGCGAGAGCGCAACTGCGCGCTGGGCTGGATCGCGAGTGGCTCGGGCTCCAGCAGGCCGAGCATCTCCCAGGTTTCCGACAACGCCGCGATTTCCTGTTTACAGGCGGCGCAGCGGGCGAGATGGTCGTCCAGTTCCTCAACCTCGGGACGCCCCAGGATGCCCGCCAGATAATCGGCGATATGTTCCTTTACCTGTTCACACGTCATGACGCCTTCTCTCCAGCTAATTCAAAAAAGATCCGACTGAGCGCCTTGATGGCGCGATAGACCCGCACCTTCACGCTTCCCACGTCGCACGCCAGGATATCCGCGATCTGGTCATATTTCAGGTTCTGGAAGCGGGCCAGCACCAGGACCTCGCGCTTTTCCACCGGCAGGGCCGCGAGGGCGCGGCGTAGCAGGCCCACATCCTGGCGGCGGAGCAGGATCTCGCTGGGATCGGGCGCGGCGCTGGCGGGCTCCGGCTGTTCCTCGAACGGAGTTTCCCCCTTACGCTTCTGGGCGCTATCGACGTGCGCGTTGCGGGCCACCTGGTACATCCAGGAGGTGAAAGGGTGGCCATCCCGATATGTGTGCCGGTATTTCATCATGCGAAAGTACACGTCCTGGACCAGGTCTTCGCTGAACTCGCGATTGCCGGTGAGCCGCAGGAAATAGCGGTAGAGCGGGCGATGATGGCGCTCGAAGAGGACGGCCATTTTCGCCAGATCGCCATCCCGAACCTTCTGCATGAGGACATTGTCGGCCCGCGTTTCCGGCATTCACCCAATAATACCGGGGGAGGGGGAAAAGGTTACCGGTGGGTTCGGTTTGTAATTGCCTGGGTGCGGGGCTCGTTGTGCTTTTTTGTGCACGATTTTGCGTTTTTGCTGGATCGTGGGGATTGGCCGAAGGAAGCCGATTGCTAGTAAGTTGTGTAGATTGATAAGGTTGCGAAGAAACTTGCTACGGGCCGCCCAAGATGATGAAAACTCGATCGGAGGGCGGCCAATCTTGGCCGCAGCCGCCTTTTTGGGCGGCTGGAAGGCGACAGAAAGCCGGCTGCGGGCACGATTGCCCGCCCTCCAAGGCGATGATGTCGTTTTTCGACGGTATACCCACGACCTCAGCCTAGCACCGGGTTTTGCGGAGGCGAAAGGATCGTGCGGGCTTCGCGATTCTTTTCAGATGGTTATACCAGGTGGATCGGTTGTGACAGACTGGTAGGAAGCTTGAGAGTTTTGCTGATTTCCACTTACGAACTGGGGCGCCAGCCATTTGGACTGGCATCGCCGGCGGCGTGGCTGGGCGAGGCTGGGGCGGAAGTCGAGTGCCTGGACCTGGCGCGCCAACCGCTGGACGAGGAGGCCGTGCGGCGGGCGGATGCCGTGGCGTTTTACCTGCCGATGCACACGGCCACGCGGCTGGCGATCCCGGTGATCCGGCGGACGCGGGAGATCAATCCCGGGGCGCATCTTTGCGCATACGGCTTGTACGCGCCGGTGAACGCGGATCTGCTGCGGAAGTTGGGGGTGGCGACGGTGGCGGGCGGCGAGTTCGAAGAAGCCCTGCTGACGCTGGTGCGGCCGGGGGCGGCGCCCTTAATCTCGCTGGCGCGGCAACGGTTCCGCGTGCCGGAGCGCGGCGGCTTGCCGGCTCTGAGCCAGTACGCGCAACTGGTGCTGCCGGGCGGCGAGCGGCGCACGGTGGGATATACGGAAGCCAGCCGCGGCTGCAAGCACCTTTGCCGGCATTGCCCGGTGGTGCCGGTTTACGAGGGGCAATTCCGGATCGTACAGCGGGACATTGTGATGGAGGATATCCGGCGGCAGGTGGCGGCGGGGGCGCGGCACATCACGTTTGGCGATCCGGATTTCTTCAACGGCATCGGCCACGCCGTGGAGCTGGTGCGGGCGCTGGCGCGCGAGTTTCCGGGAGTCAGTTACGACGTAACGATCAAGGTGGAACACCTGCTGCGGCACTGCGAGCATCTGTCTTTGCTGCGGGAGACGGGCTGCGCGTTCGTGGTATCGGCGGTGGAGTCGGTGGACGATGACGTCCTGGGGCGCATTTTGGATAAAGGCCATACGCGCGCCGACTTCGTGCGGGTGGCGGGAATGTTTCGCGAAGCGGGCCTGGCGCTGGCGCCGACGTTTGTGGCCTTCCATCCCTGGATGACGCTGGAAGGTTACGTGGACCTGCTGGCGACAATCGCCGGCCTGGACCTGGTGGAACATGTCTCGCCGGTACAACTGAGTATCCGTTTGCTGGTTCCGGCGGGGTCGCGGCTGCTGGAATTGGCGGAGGGGCGGGCGGCGGTGGGCGAGTTCGACGAGGAGGCGCTGAGTTACCGTTGGGCGCATCGCGATCGGCGGGTGGATCGTTTGCAGCGGGATCTGGAGGCGGCGATCGCGCGCGCGGTGACGGCCAAGGAGGACCGGCGCACGATTTTCCGGCGGGCGTGGGAGATGGCGCACGCGGCGATGGGGGAGAAGGCGCCGCGGCTGCCGGATGTGCCGGTGGGGCGGGCGCGGGTGACCATTCCTTATTTGACGGAGCCTTGGTATTGTTGAGCGGAGCCTATTGAGGAGCAGTTAGCTCCTACTTAAGTGCATGTATCAATTGCTAACCTGACGCTATGAAAAAAGCCGAGGAGCCTGGAGACCCAGGCCGTCCCTGAGAATCGGGTTGAATTATGGATCTCGACAAGCGCGTCTTTAGAGTTGTGCTCGCATCTCCATCGGATGTTCAGGACGAACGGGAAGCGGCAAATTTTGTTGTCGAGTCGGTTAACCGGCAACTCCGGGACGCTGCCTTCGCCGCAGTCCTAGAGCTGTCGCGCTGGGAGACAGACGCTTATCCGGGAGTGCACGCTCTCGGCCCGCAGGGGTTGATTGATGACCGGCTGCGCAGTGAGCCCAGCGATATCTTAGTCGGGGTGTTCTGGCGACGGTTCGGCACTCCAGTTGGCGATGCCAATTCCGGTACCGAGCATGAAATCAGGCGCGCCATTGAGGCATGGAAGGTCAGCGGAGCACCGCAAGTCATGCTTTACTTTCGCGAAGTGCCGGAGGAGCCGACTACTCCAGAGGAAGCGGAGCAGATCCAGAGGGTTTGCAAGTTCAAGCAGGGGCTTTCTCTTACAGACAAGACCCTTATTTGGGAATACAAAGACCCTTCTGCCTTCTCCAACTTCCTTCATGAACATCTTTGGAGGGTTGTCATGCAGTGGTTGGGCCCGGCACGCCCGGCATCTGGGCCCCTCTCGTTTCTCCGCGTCTCGGCCTACTCCAAGAGAGTTTGTGCCCGGCGGGAGGGCATGACTGAGCTTATGGCGGACCTGTTCTTGCATTGCACATTCGATGGTCACACTCCGCCTTCGCATACTCCGAACCTCATCGTCAGCCTGTCTACCCATCTGCCAATTACCTCGCGCATCAGGGAGCGAGGCGTTACCGACGTAGTTCTGTTCGAGGTCGGAAGGCCGGGTACGGCGACGGTGATTCCTGGCGTAATTGCTGAGCCTGGAAGCCATGAACTCATTTTCTCGGGCGTGCGCCTTACCAACATTGGCGCACATGAGACCCGCATCTTTCAAATCAGCAACCTCCGCTGCGATTGCACTTTCCTCCCGATCCCAGTGGAAGGCGCGGTGTACCCTGTATTCGCTTTCGTCATGATAACCGGAGCAGCCATCGAAAACCCCCAGCACATAGTCGCGAGTGTTAGAAAGGGTCTGGAATTTGAGGCCAGGAGGGCTGATAATCTTGGCAGGTTGGAGGAGAACGGATTCGAGGCGAGCCGATCGACGAACGTGAACGAGCGGAGGATAGCTACGCTGCGATTCACCGAGGGTTTTATGGACGCATTCAAGTCGAGAGCACCAACATTAGGCCGGGCTTGGAACATGTGCGAGGGAGATGCCGTCTCTACCGGAGAAAGCGGACCGATCTGCCCAGTGTTCGCAGATGGCGAAGACGGCATAAATGTGGCGGGCCTGGTACATAATGGTACACGTCTTAGAGCCGATTTTTCTGGGCTTCCGGCGGGGGTTAGGATTTTTGTTTCGACGCGCGAGCTAGGATACAACAGCCGCAGCCATACCCATTTATTACATTGGGAGGGGCGGGCATCGCCCGGCGAGGCGATGATGATCGGGGACGTTGAAGTGAGAGAGTTGCCGGTTGAGAACGGCTGTACCGCGGCCACCTGGGAAGTTATGGCTCCATTGGATGTTATACGATTCGTGGACTTTGCGGTGTTCGCCTCTTACGTCGCGGACTCAGGCGCGAACTTGCCCGTTGTCGGAACCGGCACAGTGCAAGGTGGATTTACTCCGGGCAGCCACTCTTATGCGCCCATTTGCTGGTCCTCGGGTGCGACTCCATTTTTCTATTCCCGACGACGGACCCTCTACAATGTCCTAACGGTGACGCAATAGTAGGATGGAAGGAAAGCGCGCCAAGCTAGGTGCGCTGCCATGGGAGCGGGGTTGCAGAGAGGTACTGCCGGCGTCGGCGTGAACAGCGGCACCTGGAACGCGGGAGGCGCCTGGGCTCGGCTCAGTGGACTTTGTCATCGTCATCTGACTCCTTCTTCAGAATCCGGTCAACATCGCGCAGGATGGGTATAGTCCTCACCGTGTCCGCAGCCACCACGTAGAAGATGAGAAATTCGTCAAAGCCCTTGACCGGCGAGAGCCGCAACCCCTTCAGAGCCGGATTCCGTAGCTCTCTGGGCGCCCCTATATTGGGCATGCGCACTAACTGCTCGACCGACGCCTCGACGGCTTCCACGAACCGGAACGCCGCATCGGCTGCGTCTTGCTCGACCAGATACCAGCGGAATTGCCGGAGGATATCATCCTGCGCGCGCGGGCGAATAACGGCTTTCACGGCCGCTTCCGCGCCTTGTGCTTCGCGGCGATGCCACGCGCTTCCGCTTTGAGATCCTTCCAGAACTCCGGGGTCAACGGAATGTCGGGGCCGCTGGCCAAGCCTTCCAGCAGCAGGGCTTCCAGCCGGGCCTCGGCTTCTTCTTTTTGGGCATCGCGTAAGAGGGAACGGAAATACTCGCTCACATTGCCGTAGCCCTTGGTGGCAAGCTGGTGGTCGATGAATTCTTTCAGGGACTCAGGCAGGGAGATGGTGACGGTTGTCATGGTTGCTCCTGGGTTAGGATGTGTCCTGCCATGCAGTCTATCATAACCCTTAACTGTTCTCAATAGATAAGACCATTCAGTGGACGCGAGAAAGGGCTTGACAATCAATAACCGTATGGTTATGATTGAATCATGCAAGCCGTAGCGGACGTTTTCAGGCCGCCGGCCTGGCAACTTACAACGCAGAGGAGAGAGGATAAGCCATGCAAATCAAACTAACGAGCGTCTTCGTGGAGGATCAAGACAAGGCCCTGAAGTTCTACACCGACGTGCTGGGCTTCGTTAAGAAACACGAGTTTCCGGCGGGGAAATTCAAGTGGCTCACGGTGGTCTCGCCCGAAGATCCAGAGGGGATACAACTGGTTCTGGAGCCCAACAACGCGTACAACCCGGCCGCGAAGGCGTATCAACAGGAGATTGCCGGGCACGGGATACCCGCGGCCAATTTCTTCGTTGGGGACGTCCAGAAGGAGTACGAGAGGCTGAAGCAGCACGGCGTCAAGTTCACCAAGGAGCCCACCAAGACTACGGGATCGACGATCGCGGTGCTCGACGATACTTGCGGGAATCTGATTCAGATTACGCATTTGGATTGGTAATTCGGCGGGGGAGGCCCCGCCTCCCCTAAAGCGGGACTTAAAAGTCCCGCCGGCACGCTGAAGCGTGCGCCACGGGTGATCCAAGAACTGAATAGTTATGATAGCGGACGATGTTTTCAGGGCTCTGGCCGACCCGACCCGCCGGGCGATCTTCGAACGATTGACGCGCGACGGGGAACTGACGGTGCATGCCCTGACCGATCATTCCGGAGTTTCGCAGCCGGCGGTGTCCAAACACCTGGGCATTCTAAAACACGCTAACCTGGTGCGCGACAGGCGCGCGGGACGCGAGACGCACTACAGCGCACAGCCGCAAGCCCTGGCGCCCCTGGTCGATTGGGTGAGCGCCTATGGCGCCTTCTGGCGGGAACGGTTCGACCGTCTTGAATCTATTTTGAAAAGGATGGATCAATGATTACACCCGATACGAGGCGTTCCGTTATCGTCGAGCGGGAGATGGCGCATCCGCCGGAAAAGATATGGCGGGCGCTCACGCAAGGAGCCCTGATCGAGGAGTGGCTGATGCAGAACGATTTCCAGCCGGTCGTCGGGCACCGGTTCAGCTTTCGCGCCACGCCGGCGCCGAAATGGAATGGCGTGATCGACTGTGAAGTCCTGGTGGTCGAACCACATGAGCGCCTCGCTTATACCTGGGGCTCGTTGGGATTCGAAAGCGTGGTCACCTGGACGTTGACGCCGACGGCGGGCGGCACGCATGTGCGCATGGAGCAATCCGGGTTCGGGGCGGGACAGGATGCCAACTTTAAAGGTGCAACGTGGGGCTGGCGGAAGTTCGTCGGCAACCTGGAGCGTGTAGTCGGGGGGCTGGGCTGACGATGAAAGCAAGAACTATTACGTATTGGACAACTACCATTCTTGTAGCCGGCTTGATCGGAAGCGGCGGTGCGGGGCAGATCGCACAATTTCTGGGCAACGTGCATGGCGTGGTGCCCGTGCTGGGCTATCCCATGTATTTTTTCGCCATCCTGGGATTCTGGAAAGTGCTAGGGGCGATCGCCATACTCGTGCCGCGTTATCCACGGCTGAAGGAATGGGCGTATGCCGGCATCTTCTTCGATCTGACGGGCGCGGCCGCATCGTGCGCGGCGGCCGGCGGCTACGGCGCTTACGGGTTTCACGTCATTGCCCCGTTGATCCTTGCGGCGATGACCATGGCGTCGTGGGGGCTGCGACCTCCAAGCCGGACGATCGGGGTGCTCTTTCCCGAGTTGAGCGCTGGCGGGAGATCCGCCTGAAAGGCGGCTGCGGGCAGGATTGCCCGCCCTCCAGGTAAAAAGAAATTTCTTTTTGACCAGCGCGCGCCGGTTCCGCTTGCCGCCTATCTTCGTGAACACACCGTACGAACCGCCTTGAAGAAGGATGAGATACCCAAGCAAACGGCGATCTGTTGCGCGTTGCCGAGGAAGCCGGTTTCGATGTTCTTCCGACCACCGACAACAATCTTGCATATCAGCAGAATCTCAAAGGCCGGAGAATGGCGATTGTCGTCCTCAGTGGAAACCGGTGGCACCTGGTTCAGCGGGTGATCCGGAGAATTGTCGTGGCGGTCAACGATGCGGAGCCGGGAAGTTATACGGTGATCGAAGTGGCAATCCGGTGATTTGGTGGCGGGGCCACGCGGACGGCGAGCGTCACGCGCAGCTCACGGCCGGGAACGCCGCGCGCTCCGTTGGCCGGGCAGAACCGGCGCCAGGGCTAACTAAACGGCGCACCCTGCGGGCGGCCCAAACCTCTCCAAGGAGACGCGCGGCTACCTGCAAACTAGGCCGCAACGCTTTGTTTTTGTGTTCATACCGACCTCAGGTCGTGGTTGACCCATCCTGGCGCGGAATGTCGGTTCGTGTGGCGCAGCTTTGCATCAGCCAGTTTGTCACAGGCCTGAAAAATCGGGACCTGCCCAATGTTTCCTGGCTGGTGCCGAACGGCTATGACGATGAGCATGACTCAACCGCCAAGGCCGAGATCGCTCCCTCGTTAGCGGGCTCCTATTTCAAGGCCGGGGGCGACGGCCTGCAGATCGTCACGTTCGACGACATATAAACAGACTTCCGGAGATCCCCAACCCTGGAGCAAAGGTTCCTGCGCACGATTCGCGCAAGGACTGGGGCTACCGACAAACCAACCTGGGCTGGGCCGATAGCGCCGTGGCCATGACCCAGTCGCAACATGGCGACCAGACGTGTGAGCTTAGGGCTGACGCAAAAACAACTTCACAGATTGGGTGAGATGGTATGGTTCGCCTGCCCAGTTTTTCGAGATTTCTGAAAAGAGGCGGTGTTCAATGGGGTTCCATTTGGATGCGCCGGTGGGGTAGTGTGCGACGGTGAGAGTCAGGCCGAGGGAGTCGGCGAGTTGAGATTGGAGTTCTGT